>DUFA01000029.1 GCA_011191975.1 Dehalococcoidia bacterium | reverse complement strand
GAGTTTTCGATAAGCACAGTACGATAGTATTCCGCTTCTTCTAAGTAGTTTTCCGGAGGAGTCAAAAGGTGAAACCACTTGGACAGGTCGGTATATAAACGTGGAAATTTTGTGTTATTAATATATTCTTGTTCGTCCACTCTTATTGGTTGAGAGAAAAGAAATTGACAAATGCTATTTTTCTTCGCCCAAATAGGCTGAAATCACGTCGGGATTATTTTTTATTTCATCTGGTGTGCCTTCGGCTATCTTGATACCGAAATCGAGTACGGCAATCCTGTCTGCAAGGTCCATGACCACCCCCATGTCGTGTTCGATGAGTACAATGCACTCCACGCCATCTCTTAACACAGGCGTATCTGGATAGGTATCTCCCTGGCCTTCGAAGATATCGACGATAAATCTGGCGATATCTTCTTTCTCTTCAAGGTTCATACCAGCCATAGGTTCGTCCAGAAGCAGCACTTTGGGTTCCAGTGCCAGGGCTCTCCCCAGTTCCACCCTCTTCCGCATTCCGTATGGAAGTGATCCGACCACTTTCTGACGTATCGGTTCGATCTCGAGGAAGTCTATTATATCCTCGACCGTTTTCCTGTGATGAATTTCCTCTTTATGAGCCCATCCGTAATACAGGCTGCCGGTCAGTACATTCTGGTTCATGAATATATGCCTGGCCGCCATAATGTTATCCAGCGTACTCAGTCCGGTATAAAGTTCTATATTCTGGAAAGTCCTGGCCAGACCTAGTTTCGCCGCCTTGTCCGGCCTGATCCGCGTTATCCGCTGATCGTCGAAATATATGTTCCCGACCTGGGGTTTATAGAAACCGTTGATACTGTTCAGAAGGCAGGTCTTACCGGCACCATTCGGACCGATTATGGCGAATATCTCTCTGTTATTTATTGTCAGACTGACATCACTAAGAGCTTTGACACCACCAAAGGAAAGAGAAAGGTTTTCTATCACTATTCTCGGTCGTTTTTCGGTTTCGGTACTCATGAATTCTTCTATAATAATCCTTCTTCTGCTTTCAACTGATCACGGTACTGGTTGATCCTGGTACAATCCAGTCCCTCGCACTCAACCTGTGTGTACGTTTTGTTCTGTGGTCCTTCCTGCCTGTCCCGGTAACCGGTGCATTGAACAGACCAGTCTTTTTTTATAATTATAGTGACTTCCTCGCCTGCCGACTCACAATAAATGGTTTTTGCAGTTATCTGCCAGTTAGCCATCGATTATTTATATCACCTCGTCTAAATAGGAAATGTTACCATTGTTTATATTTCTAGTTCAACCTGATATAAATTATACCACTTGATTCATCTTTCTCAATTGTGTTGATGCTTTGTAGGTAGAAAACATGACCAGCTTGGTATTCACAGTTCAAATGAACAGAACCATATATTACATGACTTATATGATAGTTTTAGTATATTATTATAAATAAGAACTATTTTAAGGTATTACAATAACATCATATTCTGACAATACATAAAAAGGAGAAAGAAAATGCCTGTAAAAGTATACAAGTGCCTTAATCCTGTTGGATATGAGGAACCCGTGGAGCAGTTTCCTCTTGCTCTACGACTGGACAAGGACAAACTCGCCGGGAAAACCATATACATCAGTGTTGGAGCCGGAGGAGAGCAGGGATTAATGATCCCTCTACCCAAGAGATTACAGCAGCTGTATCCAGAAATAAACTGGAAAGTTACCCATGCAGCCCCTCACAGGACAATTGCTGGCAGTCTTGCGCTGACAAATGAGGAAATTACAGAAGCTGACGCTCTCATACGCGGCGTTGTCTGGTGACATGGAGCAATCTGGGAGCAGTTGCCTACCCTTGCGAGATATGAAAAAATCGGTATCCCCAGCGTGTTCGTTATATTCCCCGACCAGCAGGAATGTTGGAAGGAAGCCGCGCGGGTATGCGGATTACCTGCCGCACGATACGTCTGTGAATCAAGAACCATCCCCGGTCATATCGATGTTGAAAGGATTATCCCGGAATTAATGGATGCATTAACCCGTCCTTTGACTCCTGAAGAACAGGCAAGAAGTGTTTATACTCCCCCTCCGAATGAGAGGATCTTGTTCGAAGGATCTCTGGAAGATGCGCAGGACTTCTACGAGCAGATCGAAATTATCCCTTCGCTTCAAAATGCACCGTTCGCCAAGTATACCGACGGCCTGCCGGTCAGAGTTCCTACTGAGGAACGAGTGGTTGAGATGCTTAAGGGTACCAGTCACCCACCTGATGAGATAATCAGGTTCCAAGAAACCCACAACGTTGGTGACAGATCAGTCCAGATGGGTAATTCCGGTAAAGAAGGCGAACCGGTCGTGTTCCTGCCTATGAAAAGGACGGCAACCGTAGAAAAAATAGCGACGATTGCTGTTATGGCCGGATGTACACCGGAAATGTTCCCGGTGGTGCTGGCAATGGCGGAATCCGGCGGTGGTTGTGGTGACGGACGTGGTAGTGGCGCATATTGCGTCAGTGGCCCGATAGCCCGTGAAATAGGAATGAATTTCGATGTTAACCTTTTCGGTCCCGGAAATCCTGCCAACAAAGCACTCGGACGTGTTTCAGAGCTCATGTGGCGGAACCTTGGAGGTCAGATCCCGAGTGTGAATAACTGCGGTGTGTTCGGTACGGGGCTGTCCAATGTATTCCCTGAAAATGCGGAAGCTTTACCGCCCGGATGGGAAGGTTTGAACGAGGAGTGTGACTTTAAAAAGAACGAAAGCGTTCTCGTCAAGATCGGTATGAGTTTGACTGGTATGACAGGTGCTTCGTGGATGCCCGGTCAGTATCGAGAATTCCAGAAGAGTGGTCACAGCGGCATTGCCAGACGTCTGGGGGTAAAAGGCATTCCCGGTCCTCATAACTTTCTGGATTACATTCGAGGTTTCTGGGTTGATGGAGAAGGCGGTTTCACTTTTATCATGCTTCCGGAATTGGCGAACCATCTTTATGAATATGGCTTCAAATCGAAAGAAGCCGTCTATGAGTATCTCTATGAAAGAAGTAAAATACCTTTAAGCGAGTACAGGCTCCATTCGGTACCTGACGTCTGGACAAATGCATGGAGAGGTATCGAACCAACCTCAGGCAAGCACTGGCTGGAATTACCCGATGACTATATCATCCACGCCTGCCCCGAACCGTGGGCAAACAATATAATCGTTACGGGTGCCGGTGAAGAGCAACTCCAATGGCTCCGAGGTTCTTCGAGAGATGCCTACAGTATTGATAAGTGGCGGTAATCAAGGTCTCCAGGATATAGAATGAATGATAAGCATGTCCCCCGCCGATCGGCGGGTGACATGCTTTTGTGTACCGGTATATTTGAAGGGCTGCTAATTATTAAAGGCTTCAACCCAGTCTACAGGATACAGATTAATATGTCCGTCATCCAGTTTAACTGTGTAATAGTCTACGGGTTTATCGTCTCCGCCTACCTGCAACCATGAAGGCGTAACCAGTTTGGTATGTTTACCTGTGATTTCTCCTTCTTTACCTTCGTCAAGTGCCGCTGTCACTCTTACTCTTTGCCCTATATCCATTAAACACTCCCTCCTGAATCTAACGTTAAAGTATTTTACATCATATCAAACTATGACAAGTAATCGGTAGTGCAAAAAGACCACCGCGGTCGCTGTGAAGTATGCGGTCAATCCTCTCTATTCATAGCCCTTTATTAATAATAGACTAAAATTATAATATTTACCAACTATTACCTGTAGTGCCACAAGAAATTGACAATTTTTTCAGTAGTTATTTCAGAATGTACTCAGTTATTCAGCCGTCTTCACTGGTCAATATTGCGTTTTTACTTTTTACCCGTTCATCGGGATGAACACATGTACTTTACCTCAGGGACAAATACGAAAGAATTCAGGCGTGGAATGCCTGATTCCACGCCTGATATCGTTCTTTAAAACCTGTTCTCTTGGTGGTGGAAGTGGGTGTACAGTAATTACTTGTGAAACAATTTTTCATCATTTAGAATTATTCGAAGAATGATCATTTTAGAACTAAATAATCAAAAACTCGAGACTATTAGAGCTGAAAATCTCCGCCGTCTTTATCGAAAACAAACTCCATTTCCCCAGTTACAATAGAAACTGCCAGATAAACTCCACACCATTATGTCAACGGGTATGATGTGTCCCTTCTGAGATTATACCTGACACGGTCTAAAGTCGACACATCGCATGCCTTCACCAATTTAAGCTTCTCTTGTCCATCTTCTTTTACCCGTAATCATGCCTGTCCAGAAGATTAGAACCACACCTACGGCTACTCCCAGCCCGATTAGGGTGTATTTTAACCAATCTGCAATGAAACTTACATAGAACGAGTCAGGCGTTGACCACTGGCTTTCGTTTAAGGCAAGGTCTATAGCTTTTACTCTCCAGTAATATGGTGACTCTTTACCGGTTGCCTTTAACCTCTCTTCCTTCGTAACAATATATTGCGTAGTATCCAAATCCTCTTTTTCCAACAATATGGTATTGAAGCTGGCATCACTGGCAATCTGAAGGTGATATTTCACGCCACTGGGATCAGAAACGCTTTGCCAGGTAAACGTAGGGCGTGCTTTCTCTCTAAAAAGTGCTGTTGGCATTAATCCTGATGGTGTTGGCGGAGGAGTTGATTCCATAGAATATATGGTCTGAAGTGAAACCGCTTTATCGCTAACAATGATTGTGTGGTAACCATGAACGCTTGCTGGAACGATGAACGTTGTCGAAAACGAACCTGCAACATTTGTTACTGCAGTCGCTACTGTAACATCGTCATACTTAATGGTCACCAGGCCATTATAGCCACCGCCTTTTACTGTAACAGTGCTACCAACGTATCCACTCGTCGGGCTGATATCGAAGCTGGTGATAATTTCAAAGACCAGCGAAGCCAGATTAGTGCCATCGCTGGCATTCAAATTGTAACTCCCCACATCCAGTTGAGGTACATAAAACATATCGTTAAAGCTACCATCGGCATCGGTAGCGGTAGAACCTACCTGGGTTGTACCTAATCGTACATTCAGGATACTCCCGGAATCAAATCCTGTACCTGTGATAGTAACCTGATCTCCCATTTTCCCGTTTTTTTGGTTTAAAGTGATGCTGGGTTGTATTATAAGGTTGCCAGTCAGCGTAAAGACTCCATCATTTGCAGATATTGTGTGAGTCCCTCCGGTGCTGGCAGCAATAGTAAATGTGGTAGAAAAACTACCGCTTGCGTTGCTTTGAGTCGTTGCAACAACTGTTTTATCGAAGTATATATATACGGTTTGATTATTTCGATACCCGGAACCGTTGATATTTACCGGAGTACCAACTTTACCTGAATTTGGCGTCACAACCAGGTTACTGGTTACTATAATAGTAGTGCTGACTGTCCTGACACCATCGTTAGCAGTTACCATGTGTTGTCCTCCAGTAGCTTGTGGAATATCAAACACAGTAGAAAAACTTCCAAAGGCATCAGTACCGATCTGTCTGATTTCCGAAGTATCGAAAGTAAGTGTTATTTGTCTGTTAGCATTAAATCCTGAGCCGTCTACGGTAACTGGTGTGCCTACCTTTCCGGTTGATGGTGTTAGTCCTATATTGGCAGTCAGTTTAAAAACCGAGTTTGTCGATCCTGTACTATCGTTAGCGGTTACCTGAACAGTGCGAGCAGTACCCGCTGGAACCGTGAACTTAGCACTGAAACTACCAATACTACTCGTTGTTATTGAAGAAGGAATGGTAGCAACATTTGTTCCATCGTATGATATTCGTACTGCGCGACTAGCATCGAATCCAGTACCACTCACCGTCACAATAGTTCCAACATTACCAGTGGTTGGCGATAGAGTCATTGATCGTATAATTGTTATGTTCACTGTTTTGGTGTTTGTGCCATCTGTAGCGGTTATTGTGTGAGTGCCTGCAAATGTCTCCGGTGTGGCGAAAGAGGTTGTGAATCTCCCGGCACTGTTAGTATTCGTCGAAGCAAGCTGAGAATTATCAAACCTGATCGTTACCGTACGATTCGATCTGAATCCCGTACCGGTGACGGTCACCTGATTCCCGACAATAACCGAAGAAACATTGAGATCGATTGATGGAATTACTCCAAAAGAAACTGCAGCGTTGGCTGTACTGGTCTGTACTCTGACAGTATACGTTCCTGCAGGTACAGACGGAACGCTAAATGAACTCAAAATAGTACCACTGGAGGAAACAATACTTGAGTCCACAGAAACCTGGTAGGAAGTCCCATAGGCAAAATAGGTTGTAAAAGCTGCATTCGCCGTGAAACCGCTTCCTGTGACAGACACTGTTGTTCCTACGGGTCCACTGGTCGCGGATATTAATATTGATTGCGCCAGGGCGGGAAATGGGGTAGATAGTACAACAATAGCAGACAAAGCTATGATTAGAAAAAGCACGCGAAATAATCCTTTTTTCATCGTTAATACCTCACTAATAATCATTGAACTTTATTTGACTACTACAGTAAGTCCGACTGTCCATTCGTCTTGTTCTCCACCTTCCCATGGTCGGCTGTATTCGAATATGAGGGTAGTAGTACCACTACTGCCGGAATTAAAACTCCATACCTCTTTTTCTGAAACACCAACAACTCCGACGGCTTCGGATGAGACATGATTACGCTCAGTCTGATAGATAATGGATTCGTTTTCAATCTTCACTTTTTCCCACGCATAGCCGGTAGATGGATTGGCACATAAGGAGACAACGAGAGATCCGGGAAAGGTTATTTCAACCTCTTTGGTGATGTGAGGATTGGATGCAAATTCATCACAGGTAACCTCGGACAGGATACTCTTAACTCCGTCATCCAGTGGAGGCATCATAATTGAGGTCGATTTCTCAATAATTACTATTTTCTCAGCCGAGACCCGGGCCGGGTACGACTCCATGACAGGTCCTGAAAACCATATCTCTACTTTCTGACCGGTGATAAAGCTATCGAACTGAGCTTTGAGTTTTTCCCCATCAATCTGGTTGGTAATTACAGTCTGGTCGGTAACCGTAACCACAAATTTATCCGAAGTATTGTTTTCAGGAGAACTGACCAGAACCTGGTTCTCCATAACATCGTCAATCCGTCCGATAAGATCAGGTTCTTTGACGGATTCTTCGTTTGAACAACCGCCAAGTAAAAAGATTAAGGCTGCCAACACAATAATCCCGAGAATTAACCTTGATTTTCCCATATTAGTAACCTCCTAATCGACAATTATGTCTGGACATATTTGTCTTATTTATTATATAATAACGAAGAAATCAGTAAAAGGATAGGTGTAAGTTTATTGTGAAAAAGTGGAATTTTATAACAAATCACGGGCTGGTACTTCTTTACGTTTCACACAATCCGCAGTGCACGATGAGAGAGATGGCTAATGCTCTGGGGGTGACTGAGAGATCGATACAGAGGGTTTTAAAGGATTTAGAGGAGGAGGGGTATGTTACCTGGCAGGGAACCGGCAAGGGTAATATTTATGAGGTTAATCATACCCGCGGTTTGAAACATGAACTTACGAGAGATGTGATAGTAGCAGACTTACTTGACTTACTTGGTCAAAAGAGGAAACGGAAGCATTAAAAACGTAGTGACAAAGTTATCTACGTGAATAAATCGAAAGTTATGTATTAAAAATCGGGAACGTATATCATCTTCTAAAGAAATCGATAAGTGCACTTGGAGATCCTAAAGTGTATCGGCTTTTCCTAAAATACTAATTAACATGGTTGCTGCCAGTAACGGAATTCGCAGGAGTTGCGATATTTATCGGGAGATATATTATATGGGAAGAAAATCAAAACATGGACATAATAAATACAGAACGACAACTATTAAAAGAAAGGAAGAACCGCGGCTAGCAACGTTAACCATTCCAAGGCCTAATGATGACCAAAGTCCTATCACAATCCCTGTGAGTAGTAAACAAAAGTCCGTAGCAGGGATAACGGCAACAACAAAAATTACAGATAAAGAGAAATACAATTACGTTATTAATGAGTTGCAGCTACTGGGAATCCTGACAGTGGTAATATTAGTTGTACTTATTGTTACAGCCTTAATTCTACGTTAGTCTGTGCATTGTGAATATCAGCTATCAACTCAATGCTGGATGGTGAAGGAATTGCATGGCAGTTTGTTTTTTTACTTCATGCGAACCTACTAAATATAACTTTCAAAATCCATTTAGGCCGGAGTTAATTATAGTAATCAATTTCTGATCAGACAGATCTGTATCTGAATACAATAGTTTGATCATTACCTCATGTGAGATTGAGCACATCGAACCTTTCGTAGATTTCAGAAAGACTCACGATAGATTTGTGCAATCGCTTTTACATCAAGTGTCCGGGGATGCAACCGAAGATTTCGAAACGTTTTTACGGTTAGATCTGCTATTTCTTCCGCCCGTTCAAGCTCACAACCAAGGTCACGCAGTCTTAATCTCATCCCTATTTTATCAAGCCACTCTTCGGTTGCTTTGATGCCATCGGCTTTTTCAAAGACATTTCTCGCCAGCAAGTCGAGTCTTTCTTTTCTCACCGGAACGATATGCTTCATCCAGGCTGGCAGGAGAGCTGCCAGTCCCTCACCGTGAGTAACATCATAGTATCCGCTGATGGCGTGCTCGATGCCGTGGCAGGTCATCGAACCGACTGTCCCGCCCAGCCTGATGATTTGAGACATGGCGATGGTGCTCGCCCATGAAAGCTGCGTTCGGGCTTCGATATCATCCAGTCTGGCCAGGCTACGAGGAAGATACTCCACGACCACTTTCATCACTGCTTCCCTGATAGCATCATTGACAGGTAAAGGTTCCTCCGGCATAAGGTAGTTTTCAACCAGGTGCGAAAATATATCGACTCCTCCTGCTGCAGTGAGTCTTACGGGCACGGTGAGTGTTAGCTCAGGATCGATAATAGCCGCCTTAGCCCACATACAGCGGTTCGGTATCGATGTCTTCTGATGCGTTTCCCAGTTTGTTATCACTGCCCCGGCATTTACCTCGGATCCTGTGCCGGCAATAGTCGGTACTTGAATTATAGACGGCACATTACAGGTAACGGTAACTCTGTTCTCAGCATAATACCAGATGGGTTTGTTACCGACACTGGCCAGGGTAATTGCTTTCGCCGTATCCATGGCACTGCCGCCGCCAAGGCCGATAACAAGGTCTACTTTCTCATTAGCGGCGATCCTGGCTCCTCTATCCACGGTCGTACTGCGGGGATTCGGCTCAACTTCATCAAATACAAAACACTCCACGCCGCTTTCTCTGAGGATTTTTTGTACTTTGTCAAGCAACCCGATCCGCTCGATATCCGGATATGTAACGATAAGGGCTTTTTGCCCCAAAATCCCGGCTTCTTCGCCTAAACGATCGATACTTCCGGTGCCGAATAGTATTCTCGTGGGTAAATGAAACGTAGTTATCATTAAGATTAATGCCCTTTTGTATTAATCATGTCGTTATACCGGTCGCTCAACTCACAGTGAAATGTTATTGGGTTGAACTGAGAACTTCGTGAGCTTTTTTCAGCCAATCTATGATCTCTATACTCTGAGGACAGGCTTCCTCGCATTGTCCGCACTCAATACAGTTATCGGCACGCTGTTCCGCCGTGAGACCGAATGGTCTCATACCCTGATAAAAAGCCCGCCCCATGCGAGTATCACCATAGATTTCAGCTTCGTTATAGGCTTCGAAGATCCTTGGGATTTCCACACCGTTCGGGCAAGGCATACAGTATCCGCACGAGGTACAGGGGATCGGATGGGAATCTTTATATGCTTCTCTTACCCGGTCAATTAACGCTACTTCATCAGCGGTCAGGATACCCGGTCCGGAACGACCGGCAACAGCCACATTTTCTACTACCTGGTCCATGGCACTCATACCACTCAGTGCGACCGATACTTCAGGCTGGTTCCACACCCATAACAGTGCCCATTCAGCTTGGCTGCGTTGTTGAGGTGCGTCTTTCCACACTTCAGCTACCTTTTCCGGAGGCGCCTTGCTGAGCCTTCCTCCGCGTATCGGTTCCATGACGACTACAGCCAGTCCCTTTTCTGCGGCGTACTCGACACCTCTTCTACCCGCCTGGTAGTCCACATCCATGTAGTTGTACTGTACCTGGCTGAGTGTCCAGTTATCATAACTGTCCACGATTTCTTTGAATACGTCGAATTCATCGTGGAAAGAAAAACCGAGTTGGCCAACCAAACCTTTGGCAAGCTTGTCTTCAGCCCATTTATAAATTCCCATATCGCGAATCCTCGGCCAGGTCGAGTTTCTCAAACCGTGAAACAGGTAGAAATCGAATTTATCGACCTGCAAACGTTCCCGCTGTTCGTTGAAAAAACGGTCGAAATCTTCGGGTCTCTCGACCATTCGCACCGGCATCTTGGTTGCCAGCTTCATTCGGTCACGATAGCCGTCTTTAAGTGCTTTGCCGACAACCCGTTCACTCTGACCGCCGTGATAAGGATACCCTGTATCCAGGTAATTTACACCATGGTCAATAGCATAGCGGATCATGCGGATAGCTTCCTGTTCATCAACGTTCATTTGATCGGAACCGATCGTCGGCAATCTCATCGCTCCGAAACCTAGTGCGGATACTTCCCAGTCCAGTTTTCCAAATTTACGGTATTTCATCAGCCCTGCCTTTCTCTCACTTTTACAACTGAACGTTTCTACGTTCTTGTATCAATGAGATAAACCATTTAAATTATTGTCTCATATTTCTCCTTACCAGACCAATCTCGGTAATTCTGGTAGAATATATGAATAGAATCAGGATATTTATCCGGAGATTGATGTGACAACAGCCAGCGTATTGATTATAGGTGCCGGTGTTATCGGTACCAGTATCGCCTTTCATCTGGTAAAACAGGGCTGTAGGGATGTGGTTGTTCTTGAAAAGAATTATATCGGCTCAGGATCGACTGAAAAGTGCGCCGGTGGTATCAGGCAGCAATTCTCCCTTGAAGAGGACATCCGTTTATCTATGGAGAGTGTTGAGTTCTTTTCCCGCTTCGAGAGTGAAACCGGGCATCCCGCGGATTTTCGGCAAAACGGGTACCTTATGCTGGCGACAACCGACGATGATATGAAAACTCTCCGTCAGAATGTTGAGACTCAGCGCAATCTCGGACTGGCTGTCGATATCCTTACCCCTTCTGAAATCCTGAAACTGGTCCCTCAGTTGAGACCGGATGCTATCCTGGGAGGATCATTCTGCCAAAGCGACGGGTATGCTGATCCCTATTCCGTGGTAAACGGATTTGCATCTGCCGCCCGAAAGCGTGGCTTAACGATACTTGAAGATACCGAGGTAAACGGTATAACCATCAAGAAAGATGGAACGAAAGAGGTAAAAACGACTGCCGGAAAATATACCTCTCCGGTGATAGTAAATGCTGCCGGACCACATGCAGGATTGATCGGGAAAATGATCGGCCTGGATATCCCGGTTCGCCCGGCGAAACGTCATATTTTTATTACCGGGCCAATGGATCAGACGGAATTTATTGAGAGCCATATCTGGAAAAAATTCCCGATGATCGTTGATTTTCACAGCGGTCTCTGGCTGCGCCGGGAAGGTCCAAGCCTTCTCTTCGGCAAGCGTAACCCAGAAGAGCCTGAAGGTTTTGACACATCGATAGACTGGGATTATTTTACAAGCATTGTCGGTCCCGAAATTTGTTTTCGGTTTCCGGTATTTGAAAATATTAACATTATGAGAGCACAGGCAGGACTTCACTCCGATACCGTGGATAATATGGCGATCCTTAGCACCGTACCCGGTGTCGAAGGAATATACCTGGCATGTGGCTTCAGCGGACACGGTTTCATGCATTCCCCGGCAGTCGGCAGAATTATGGCTGAATTGATATTGTACGGAAAAACTTCATTTCAGGATATTCAACTTTTTAACCTGGAAAGGTTCGAAAAACCTGTTCGAATAGAAGAGAAATCATTTATTTAACTCAGCTCAAGGGAAGGAACAAGGGAGAAATTTATGAAAAAGAAAATTGCGGTCCTGGGTGGTGACGGCATTGGTCCTGAGGTAGTCGGCGCCGCCTGTCAAATACTTGAAAAAGCGAACTTCAGTCTTGATATTGAATGGCTTCCCAACGGAGAAGCAGCACTTGAAACTCATGGTACGGTCTTGCCGGAAGAAACGAAAAAACAGTGCGAAGAATCCGACGCCGTCTTCTTTGGATCTGCGAATCCTCCCAGCGATCCGATTATCATGTATCTTCGCTGGGGACTGGGTAACTATGTAAATATAAGGCCGACGAAATATTATACTGGTGCCGCCAGCCCGTTAAAAAGCCCGGAAGGTATAGACTTAGTGATCCTCAGGGAAAACAGCGAGGGAATGTATACCTACGCGGAAGGCGATCTGGCATTGGTTCAGGATGCACTGCCGGAATTCCGTACCAGACACGGGAAATCGCTTGGCGATTACGGAAAAGGTAATTTCGCCTTGAGGATAATGTCGGAAACAGGTATGAAGCGATTCAGTAAATATGCCTGCGAGTTTGCCCAGGACAGGAAAAATAAAGGTTTTCCGGGAAACATAACCGTCGTGACAAAGTCCAATATGTTCCCTCAAACCTGTGGAATGCTCGAAAAAGCGGTACAGGAAGAATTGGTTGACTATCCTGAACTGACGTATACACGGTTTTACGTTGATGACATGGCGCGACGACTGGTGAGATTTCCTGACAGATTCGACGTGATAGCAACGTCCAACCTGTTTGGTGACATACTGACCGATGAAGCCGATGAAATAGCCGGCGGTCTCGGCATGGCCGGCAGTGCCTGTGTCGGCGGAAAAGTCCCATACTTCGAATCGGTTCACGGCACGGCGCCTGATATTGCCGGAAAGAATATCGCCAATCCTACCGGAGCGATCCTTTCGGCGAAATATATGCTGGATTATCTTGGTATGGAGCAGGAAGCTGACAGCCTTGAAAAAGCATTGAAGACAGTCTACAAGGAAGGCAAGGACCTGACCGTGGACCAGGGAGGAAAAGCCGGTACAACCCAGTTTGCCGAAGCCGTATTAAGGCATATAAAGTAAAATCCGGGTAAAGGAACAAAATACGCAATGGGAATGACACTCGCTCAGAAGATACTGGCCAGGGCTTCGGGGAAGCAGGAGGTTCAAGCCGGAGAATACGTGACGGCAGACATCGATCTGGTAATGGCAAATGATTCTGGTTTGAAGAATATTATCCCGGTACTCAACGAAGCCGGAGTGAAGAAATTATGGGATCCGGCCAGGATAGTCGCGGTATTCGATCACTACAGCCCCCCTGCGACGGTTGAACAGGCTGAGCTTCACAGGCGGATAAGAGATTCATTAAAGTCATTCGGGGTAAAGAATATCTACGATGTCGGGGTTGGGATAGAACACCAGGTACTGGTTGAATATGGATGGGTGGTACCGGGAGAGCTTATCGTCGCCGGCGATTCGCATACCACAACGCATGGCGCCCTAGGTGCTGCTGCTACCGGGATCGGTTCGTCTGAGGTAGCGTATGTAATGGCTACAGGTAAACTGTGGTTCAGAGTCCCTGAAACGATTAAATTCACCTTAACCGGGGTGTTACTGCCGATGGTTACATCAAAAGATGTCATACTCCATATCGCCGGTAACTACTCAACCAGCGTAGCTCAATATATGGCTATAGAGTTTACCGGTCAGGCAGCCAGGGATATGAGCCTGGAGAGCCGGTTGACGATGAGTAATATGTCGGTGGAAATAGGAGCGAAATTCGCCTTTTTCGAACCTGACGAGAAAGTAGAAGAATACCTTGCGGGAAGGATCACGAAGCAGTATAAACCGGTGAACGCCGATAAAGACGCGGTTTATAGAGCGGAATATGAAATAGACGTATCGAGCCTACCGCCACTGGTAGCATTGCCATATGAAGTTGATAACATAAAACCAGTTTCTGAACTGACCGGGACAGTCATTCACCAGGCACTTCTCGGCTCCTGTACAAATGGAAGGATCGAGGATTTACGGATAGCGGCGGATATTATTAAGGGCAGAAAGGCGCATCATGATACCAGGTTTCTTGTTGTGCCGGCTTCCGCAGAAGTATACAGCCAGGCTGCTGTGGAAGGCCTTATAGAGGTATTTTTAGAAGCAGGAGCGACAATATGCCCTCCGGGTTGCGGGGCATGCTTCGGGACTCATATGGGATTGCTTGCCGAAGGAGAAAATTGTATCGCTTCCATAAACCGGAATTTCAGAGGGAGAATGGGAAGCCCCGGTTCCAGGGTATACCTTGCATCTCCGGCAACGGTGGCTGCTTCGGCAATTGAAGGAAAGATAGCGGATCCAAGGATTTTCTGAGGTAATGTTGAGATGGATGTGATTGAAGGAAGAGTCTGGAAATTCGATGATAACATCAATACCGATGTGATAATACCCGGACGTTATATGAATACTCCGCTTGAAGAGATGAAAACGCACGCGCTTGAGATGGTGAATCCTCAATTTCCCCTGGAAGTTAAAAAAGGCGATGTTATTGTCGGAGGTGAGGACTTCGGCTGCGGTTCGAGTCGGGAGGAGGCCGTGTCTGTGTTGAAAGCCAGCGGAATTACCGCTGTAATCTGCGAGTCCTTCGCCCGTATCTTTTTCAGGAACGCGATTTCCACGGGCCTGCCGGTTATTCTTTGCCCGGGAGTATCGGAAGCTTTTAAGGAAAATGATACACTCCGACTAGATTTGGACGCTGCTATCGTCACGAATGTCACCCTTGGAAGAGTGTTATCCTGCGAACAGGTATCGGGAGAAATAAAAGAGATATTATCCAGAGGTGGTATTATACCAATACTGAGAGATTTTGCGAGAGAACAATCCAGTCGCTAAAGTCAGTTCAGTACTATCCACGACCGATGAAGGGCATCTTTGTTGCCAAAATCGTCATAAACTGCACATTCGCCTCAGGCGGCAGATTAGCCATGTACAAAACGGCGCTGGCTACGTTATCCACGTTCATCACTGCTTCCGGCTCGATCGTTCCACCGGCCTGTGGAACACCCATAGTCATCCTCGATGTTATCGAAGTACGAGCATTTCCAATATCTATTTGACTGCAGATAATGTCATATTTTCGGCCGTCAAGGGCAGCACTCTTCGTCAGTCCGGTAACTCCGTGTTTACTTGCTGTATAAGGTGCAGAATTCGGCCGTGGTGAATAAGCAGATACCGATCCATTGTTTATTATACGTCCTCCCATCGGATCCTGATCTTTCATGATACGAAAAGCTTCCCGGACACATAAAAACATACCGGTCAGGTTGGTATCAACCACTGTTTTCCACTGTTCAAGAGTCATATCTTCCAAGGCAACAGACGGGGCGAAAGCCCCTGCATTATTGAAGACAACATCTATCCGACCAAAGGTTTCTTTTACTTTGGAGAAAAGATTGGAAACCTGCTCAGGAATGGTAACGTCCGTGGGTATGGCTATAGCTTGTGAAGAAGTATCTCCTGCCATTACCATCGTTTCTTCAAGAGCAGGCAGACGGCGTCCGGCTAAAGCAACCTGATAGCCGTTATTTAGAAAAGCCAGCGCGGTTGTTCTCCCGATACCGCTTCCTGCGCCCGTGATTATCGCTACTTTGCTTCTATGATTCATTTCAATACCTCCCTGATTTTTTCACCACTCGCACGGTACCAGTTATACAGGATTCCAAGGTCGTTTCCGATACAGAAATCCCGGACACCCATATCTGCATATTCACCGGCTTGTTCATAATTATCGATCACTACCCGGGGTCTGACGCCTTTCTTTAAGGCCGTCTCAATGACATATCGATGCTGATTCTTAACCTCGGCAGTATTCCCGGTGCCGGGCTTGCCGATACTGAGAGAATAATCACTCGGACCGAAATGAACCATGTCGACTCCTTCTACCGAGAGTATATCCTCGAGCTGTTCAAGAGCACTTTCAGATTCTATCATTACCTCGATAACGACCTCCCTCATTGCCTGCGCCCATTCTTTACTGCCGTTTTCGAGAAGGTACCCTACATTCCTCCGCATCGAGCTGCCGTGCAAGCCGCCGTCTTCAGGTGTGTTGGGTCTTACGCACCGTATGCATTCTCTGACTTCGTCAGCAGTATCGCAATCAGCGAACAGCAGGTTCTGAATCCCGCTTCCCAGGGCTCGCTGCGTGATATTCATGCGAGGTTCCTTTTCTACTTTCATCATGGAGGACAGGTGAGGAAACAACTCCACGGTCCTGGAGAAATGATCCAGGTCGGCGACAGTCCATGATGCATACTCACCGAGTAACTCGATAAAGTCAAAGGCCTTTGAATGCCCGATAATTTCGACGATCTGGGGAGATGTCGTTATCATACGGGTACTGATAGTGGGTCTATCGGACTCCAGAAGTTCCCTGAGGATATTTCTTTTCATTCTGCACTTCCTTGATTATTAACAATGTTTTTTCCGGAGGTTAGATGCCGAAATCAGTAGCCCATAAGCCTGCGAGTCTTTCAAGCATTGATTCCGGTATCGGCTCCATTCCGGAGCACGCGGCTGCTTCAGTTATCTGTGCATTATCGGAGTAACCAACCAGTACGGTAGATACATGAGGATTATCGAGGGCAAACCGTACCGCTGCCTGTGGCAGGCTTTTCAGGGAACCGCTAACCAGAAAATCGAGTTTCCCGGCGCGGGCTTCATCATCGTTGTATTCCGAACCGGGAGCCAACCCGCCGCCTATCGAAGGTGCCGCATATCCGGTACGCGCTACCGATCCTCCGAGAGCTCCGCCAGCCATAACCCTGATTATTACGACTCCCAGATTATTTTCTGCTGCCGCGTTGATAAGTTGACGGAAGTCCTGTCCCCCGAATCCGACCGGAACGGCGATACCGGCACTTGGATTTAACAGGTTGAAATATGATTGTACGAGATCGAAGCACCCGCTTTGCGTCACCTCATGTAGTGCGTCGGTATCACCCAGGCCGGTGAAGCCCAGGAAACGTACCATTCCCTCGGATCTAACCGCTTCAAAGGCTTCGACGACTCCGTTCTTACCCAGTACCTGATCCAGGCTTAACCTCCAGTTCTGACCACTATCTCCGGCTTCAGGAGAAATGGGAGTATGAAGCTGAAAAACATCGACATAGTCACGCCCGAGTCGGTCCAGGCTTGTTCCCAGTGATCTCCTCACACACCCTTCTATATCTTGAGAGTCCTCGACCCCGATTTGTACTTTCGTAGCGACAAACACATCTTCTTTTATTTGTTTCAATACTCTACCGAGGTTTGTTTCAGACTGGCCGTTTCCGTAAGCAGGTGCTGTATCGAAGTAATTGATACCAAGCTGCAACGCGAGTTCTACTGCTTCCAGTTGCTCCTGCTCGGTTCCTCTCACCATCAAGCCGCCGACATTACCGCATCCAAAACCGATTTCAGACACGCGTAATCCGGTTTTTCCGAGTGTTCGATATTCCATAGCGTACCTCCGTTTTAACATCTCGGGTTAAGAAAAACTATTCTTGGCTATAAACTATCTACGTATCCAGAAACCACTTGGATCAGGAAAATCGTTCCAGCAGTTGAGTGCCGCATTGTCGACAACTGGTATCATACCATCCAGTAGCTTTTCCGCACTCCGGACAACGCCATCTCTTTTCTTGCTCATCGAGCCAGGCGTCGATTCCGATCGCCTTCTGTCGCTTGACATTCGCCAGCACTTCGCCATGGTGTTGCCATTCGTCATTATTAAAGTCGGTGATAATCTGGCAGGGAAAGTCTGAACATTGAGCACAGTGAGTAATTCTCTTGCTGACAGCACAGTCTCGCATGCCACACTCACGGCAATACCAGGCAACGGTAGATGACAGGCAGCCTTCACAGGGAAAGTCCGTTTCCGGATCCAGCTTTGTATCACGCTCTTGATTAATCCGTTCAGCCATCGCTTTCAGGCCTTCTTTACCATCGCTATGATAAGTAATATAGATAGTACAGGCCCCGCAATAAAGCCCGCATGGAGCCGCTAAGATTATTCGCTCTTCGTTTTTCACTTTAGTACCTCTTTGTTACTAATTTACCCGTGATTTAACGCCAGACATCGATGCTGAAAGCCGTTCCTCTTCCTCCGGCAAGCTGAATGCAGGCTTCTTCCTGGCCACCGCCGATTGTGATGCAAAACTCACCCGGGTCATCACCTGCTGCCGGGACCATGTAATCATCGGGCAGCTCTTTCCACGGTTTACCGGAAGTCTTTTCGATCCCTGTCCAGCCGTTTCTCGAATAATCAGGCCAGGAACGTCCTCTGTATTTCTTCAAAGGTTCGAAACCTTTCTTCCAGAGATATTCATAGACATCATCCTTGGACTTGAATCCCAGGTCGACGAGGTGTTGCGCCATTTCAGGAACCATCACAATAGTCCAGGCCCCTTCACGTCCGGCATACAGCTCGGGCACAATGTAGTCAAGCCAGTTGTGTGGTCCGGGTGTGCCTTTTACATCGAATTTCCTGGCGATCCCGCCGTGGCCACTTTTCTGAAGTGCCCGGTAGCCGCCGGGTGAGAATTGCGAGCCGAGTATACCGCCAGTGATCATCTGGACCATCACTATGTTCTCATCCTTCTTGTAACCGAACTCTTCATTCAGCCCTTTCCATCCGGCTGGCAACCCGTCGGCATTTTCAGCATAGGCGACGCCGCCGTTATTCAGCGGACTTCCCAGACAGCCCATCCGGTTGACACCGGGCACCGCGCCGCCAAGATTGATCGCCATAAGCTGGTAAGTACGCCCGATCGGTGAATTTGCGATACTTCCCGGACCGAACATACCGCAGCCGGTATTCATGTCGATTTTCTTGACGATCGGTCCGCTGACGCATACCGCCTGGCTGGGGAAATTGGTGGTACTGATCGGGCAGCCTGACTGAGCGATAGCCAGGACGATGGGCAGGTGTTCAGGCTTGCAGCCGGCCATTACCGCATTGACGGCAACCTGTTCGACCGTTGCCGTTCTTTGCAAAGGTTGAAACCGTATCAGTTCGCCCTTGCGTTCAAGCGTTTCCCAGGCAACCCCTACGGTGGTAAGGTCAGCCTGCCGGGTCAGTATTTCATCCGGTTTACGACTTGTACCCGTCAGCATCCAGGCTACTTTTTCCTCCGTAGGGACTATGATCGGAAAGCCGTCTGTATACTTCGCTATCGGCGCTTCCACGGGTAAGGGAATCCACTCGGTCTTCTGATAAAAATCCTGGGCCTCTTCGAGAGTCCCTTCAAAGATAATTCTCTTCTGGGGAATGGTATATAAGCCGCTTTCTTTTTCCTCTTCGTTCAAGGGACGAAGTAACTCCTGGAGCATCGGTTCAACAAATCTATCCACGTCTTCAGGACCGGAAAGGACACGCGATGCGTGAAGGTAGCGAATCTTCGGCACCCCGTTTACCAACGATTCCTGCTTTACCATCTGCTCCTGGTCTGCAAGGTCGACTACTACGGTCGGGATACCTGCTTTTTCCAGTTTTGCGATATAAGGCAACTGCCTCCAGACGGCGCCGCTTCACCAGCATATCGCCTGGATAAGCGCATCCGCCGTTTTCATCTCCTCATCGGACAGCTTGACCGGCACCGTGGTGTAGGTCTTTTTCACTTTCCAGTTCACGTTCGGATACTCGCTGAGGAGTTTTTTCTCAAGCGGTATTGTTATATCCGGTTCTCCGGTGATGCTGAGGATTATCTCCTTCCCATCGAGTGTATCGAGTCGCGATGCGAGCGGGAATGTCTTGATGGGCATTTGTATGCCTACCGGATTAAGGCACTTATACACTCTGTCTTGTTCTGCCATTATTACACTCCTTTCTAAATATTATGTAAATGAGATATAACTCAAGATAAGGAGGGGAATATCTTCACTTTTTTGAACTGTATGAGATTCTCCGAAATATAGTTCAACGGTTTTTTGGCCAGGTCGAATTGCTCATGGAGTATCCAGAAGGCTTTGGTCAGTCCTGCTTTGGACGAATCTTCATGCTCAGCCGCCAGTTTGTAAAAACGTCTTCCTTCCTCGGCGTATTCCAGTGCGGAACGTCTCATCCTGCCGAACATCCTCGAACCCGTCTGCCCGGAAAAGGAACTGCTTATCACAGGGGTAACGTGCTCGGGAAATATCCCCAGTAAAAAGAGACACAGGTCGGCGATACGCTTATAAGTCCTGAAGCGTAACGCTTCTTCGACCGTTTGACAATATCGCATCAGGCTATCGATATCCATGTCATTAAACCTGATCCGGCGCCAGAAACCTTTTCGAACTCTGAGAGGGATGGTGTAACTCTGAATTTTTGTAAAGGATGTCAGCATATCGGCAAGGTACCTGATCACCTCTCTGTTCTCCATGAAATCAACAACATCCTGGCTGTCGAATACCGGCACCTTCATCGATGTTGATCGTTCGATCGTGTAACCGCGGTTTTTCAACTCGAATCGTGCCGTTCTGAGCAATATCTCGAAGAGAAACCTGGGAGTAATACTTGTCGTCAATTCGTTTTCGTCGAGGAGCATGATCCTGTGGAAGACCTTGACCGCTCCCTGTTCCATCATGCTTTCGATGAATTCAGGATCACTTGAAATCGAGTCTATTCTGCCCAGAAGATCCGGATCAACAGTGCTGACCAGGAAATTAATATCACCTGATGAAAATTCGATGGTCGACGGAGAACGCAACTCAACTTCTCCCGATGTTAAATTCGAATAACGTAATGCCCTTATTCTATGTATGATATACGGCAACGTCAAGCGAGATTGATAGTAACGGAATGGAAACAGCGCTAATCAAGTCTCTATTGGATAGAGGTACTTTATAAACCTAACCTTGAAATTCGTTCATAATCAAACTTGATATGATATAGCAAGATAAGAAAGCTGAAAATGAATGGTCGGGGTGAGAGGATTTGAACCTCCGACCACCTGAACCCCATTCAGGTG
>DUFA01000028.1 GCA_011191975.1 Dehalococcoidia bacterium | reverse complement strand
GACAGAAACAGGGCGATAATCAGGCAACGTTACCTGAGGGTGAAGGAAGTGCTCGAAGCACGCAGGGAATATAGCGACTATTTCGAAGCGCTGCCATTTAATTCAGGCTACTTCATGTGTATCAGTCTGAAAAACGTCGATTCAGATGTTGTCTGGCAACTTTTGCTGGATAAGTATGATACCGGGGTCATCTGTTACGGAGACAAAGGACTGTTCAGGATTGCCTTCGCCTCAACACCAGCTTCGAAGATAGAAAAACTCTTCGATAATATATACTCCGCCTGCAGGGATTGTTCTCGATAATATCACGAGAAATTCGTCATTCTGAGTCTGCCGGAGGTGGACGAAGAATCTCCTGGTATATAGAAAGGAGATTCTTCGCTCCGATTATATCGGGACTCAGGATGACAGCTAAAGAGACGAGATTCTTAACTACGTTCAGAATGACAAATCTGAGGAAATTGCATAAACTTTGGTGGATACCACAAAATCAACGATCATCTCTTATTATCATATCCCTGACCATGATTTCCGGATGCCGGTAGTAATAACCTTCTGAAGCTATCCCATTTCGAATAGCTCTTTCCGGGCAGAAGTTATAACAGGAGATGCAGTTCTCACACTGGTGGTGCCAGACAGGCTTGTCCCCGATCATTTCTATATTATTCACAGGGCAAACCTTCACACAGACTCCACAGCCGGTGCACTCATCGGTAACTGAAAAACTGGTATCGTTCAGACGAATAAGTTCTTCTACACTCAGATCCGACGACGCGCCGGACAGTTTTATAAATGATTGCTTATACTTCGGCTTGACGTATGCCTGAATTCCTTTGAATATTATGTCAAATAAAATATTGGTAAAGAAGTTCCCGGTTTTCCGGATTTGAGTGTTGTTGACAACTATGTCCAGTTTCTTTTGCCGCCAGTTCCGGTACAGCGGCTCATGTTTCTCCCAGAATTTATAGAAGGCATTCTGTGGCATATGGACTCCATAGGTGGCAGATAACTCCCCACCTCTTGACCGGATGATCTTCTGCAGGTTTCGCAGTGAGTCACCCGCAGAACCACCAAACGTGCAGACAGCAAATATATACTTACCATCAAGATTATCCAGCTTTTCAGCGAATTCCTTGATTATCACCGGTAACTCGCCATAATAAACAGGATACACGATACCTGTAACGTCCGAACCCAGAGGCACAGATGAATCACCTACCAGTAAGGCGATTGGAACAAGCGAAGCTTCGAGTTTTTCCGCAATATCCCTGGCAACGAAAAGTGTGTTGCCCGTACCCGAAAAGTAATATATCACCTTGTTCATCTCACCTATCCGCCTGTAAGATTATGAATACCAAGCACGATCTGATATATCCCGAATCCCGACAATGCTATGGCAGATACTCCAACGAGTATCCGTATCACCACGGGCCCCAGCCGTCTGATAACACCAAAAATAATGATTATAACTGCCGTAGTCAAGACCATCATACCGTAAAATCCAACCAGGAGAGATATACCATGAACGGGATTTTCTCGCCAGGCATTGATAAGCATCGGCCCCATAACCAGACTCCAGGTCAGGTAGGGATTCGGGTTGAGTAGGTTAATCGTTACTGCTTTGAACAGGCTCTGTACTCGGGACTGTGTCTGGTAGGACTGGTTTCTGTCGTAATCCTTGAATGTTCTGAAGGCTCCCCAGGCAAGATAAAGCAGAAATACTCCTCCTGCCAGGTGCAGTATATCTCTTGCCAAGTCAGGGACATTAGACAGAATCAACAGAACGACAGTGACGATCGGAATATCGCTAATAAGATACGTACAGGCAAGGGGCAATGCATGACGCCAGCCGCCTGTCAGGGTACGAGAAATGATAAATATCTGGGTTGGCCCCGGCTGCACCGCCGCTGCGAAACCTATCGTGATACCCAGAAACAGAAATCCCCCCAGTTTTCTTCTCCCTGTCAATTAATGTCTCAGCATAACCTGACAGTGTACTCTGTTTCAACGTGTGTTGAAAGCATAAGATTCTTACCAATAATTACTCAACCTAGCCAAATGACTAGGTTGAGATTGCGCAGAAAGACTAGTCTGTTATTATTCTTACGAACGATGTCACAAATAAACCTCTTCTCATATACTGTCTGTAATTCAGTATTCAGGTATATAAAGGAGAATATTTACTATGAGGAATTTAGCTTTTGCGGTACTTGTGGGAATATTACTAGTCTCAGGATTGCTGGCAGCGTGCCAGGGCGTCGTTTTAGGCTCGGGTGATCCTGAAACAAGGACGTTCGATTACACCGATTTTACCAGGATCGAAGCCCACAACGGGTTCCACGTCGAAATTACCAGATCATCCTCCTACAGCATAGAAGTTATCACGGATGACAATGTCTGGAAATATCTTGATGTGAGTAAAAATGGTGACACGCTGGTTATCGAATTCGAATGGAACCGGTCGTATACTAACGTAATAAAAGAAGCAGTAATTACTATACCTGATGTTGAAGGAATTCAATTGTCAGGTGGTTCCCGGGGAGATATCGACGGTTTCAATTCTTCAAATGATTTCTCAGCTCAATTATCGGGAGGCAGTGGACTGGACGGTATGATCACCACAGGTGATACGAAACTGAGTCTTTCCGGCGGCAGCAGGATAACTCTGTCAGGTTCCAGCGACAATCTTGTAGTAGACAGTTCAGGTGGCAGTAGAGTAAATCTGGAAGATTTTCCTGTTAATGACGCTGATATCAATATTAGCGGTGGTGGATTTGCCGATATCAATATGGACGGTATTCTCGACGCAAACCTTTCCGGAGGATCAAGGATCGTATACTCTGGAAACCCGAAATTAGGGGACATGGAGCTTTCGGGTGGTTCAACCGTAAGCAGGAAATAAAAGGAGATAACGAATATGAAGAAATTATTGGTAATTCTATTGGTCGGTTGTCTGGCACTCACCGGATTAGCCGCCTGTAATACCGAGGAGGAAATTCTGGATCTGAATAGTGTTATTATCACTCTTGAAAGAACCGCCTGTTACGGATTCTGCCCAATATATTCTCTGACCATCCACGGCAACGGTACCGTGATTTATGAAGGCCAGGATTTCGTTGAGACCACAGGTAGAGTAGAAACCGTCATATCAAAAGAAAAGGTTAAACAGCTTATCTCAGAGTTTGAAAAAACAGACTACGATTCACTCAAAGACTCCTATACAGAGAGAACTATCACTGACGCTCCCTCGGTGATAACATCAATTACCAGGAATGGTAAGACAAAGACAATTGAACACTATCAAGGGGATTTCAACGCACCCGAAAAACTCACAGAACTTGAAGACAAGATAGATGAAATCGTCAACTCAAAGCAATGGATTAAATAGCAGGTAAGAAGAATATCGTTCATGAAAATACAGATTTTAAAACTGGGAACTAAAAATCCTGGAACCAGGAAATCGAGGATTATTACTTCAGCTATCAGCATCCTGTGGTGTATAGCTACCCTGGTATTTTTTAATTATTTCCGGGATTATATGGCATATTATCATGAGGGTATCAGGGATATGTTTATTACTGGAGAATTTGTTAAGTGGTTGTGGATACATAATCCTCTCCTAATACTCACCATCGTCGGTCATTCGGTATGCCTTTTCTACGAACGATACATATTAAGAGAAGGCATCATAGTATTTCTTGCCGTATTAAGCGTAGCTTCAACGGCAGTCCTGTTAAGTCTGTTCCCTTTCGATTTTTCGATATTCCCAGGTAATACAGTATCAAAATGGGCAGAAGTAGGTTTGAGGATTGCCTTGATCGTCACGATAGTTTCATTGAGTTTCGACTTCTTGATCGGCGGCAATACTCTGATCCGTAATATCACGTCGGGCAACAGAGACTACTAACCAGTATCAGAGAATCATTCCTCTCATATTTGTTCAACATTTAATTAGTTACTGACAACCTAGTCATAAGACTAGGTTATTTTTTCACTAAAAGGTTAGTTCTCTTTTGTACTTCTGAACGGTGTGCACCGGGTGTATTTTTCATACACTGAGCCTAAATACTTTGGATATAGGAAGAGGGAAAATGACACTATCTGAATCTACTCTACAATCGAATACACAAGTAATTACCACTCGTAACGAAAATAGCGTAACCGATAATCTGAACTACAAACCGGATAGCAAGTGTATAAGATATTTTCTGAATAAAATTACCGGTGTCGGTACTGTGATAGCAGGTCCCGTAGTTATCCTGTCAATAACGATTGTTTTAGAATCCATACAACCTGGTTACGATCGTATATACGATACGATAAGCAGACTGGTCTGGGGGCAGTTGGGATGGTTAGAAACAGGATGCTTTTTTCTTTTCGCCCTGGTTTTAATTGCGTTAGCTTTGAACTTAAATAAGTTAAATATCTCAAGGCGAAGTCTCCGATTTACTGTCTTGATGATTTCTTTAATGAGTGTCGGATTTGTGATTATCGCGATTATCCCGACGAACGCACCCGGAGAGCCGGTGACTTTGACAGTGTTTACTCATCGATTCTTAGCCGATCTTATATGTTTTCTTTTCCCTGTAGTTTGCCTGTCGATGGCGAGAGGATTGAGTGGTGATCCTACTTCAAAAAGACTCCGTGACTTTTCTCTATTAACCGGTGGCATTGGCATCGTGCTATCAATTGCAGGCATGGCGATAATAGTAACTGAAACCCCGTGGAAAGGCGCGATCGAGCGGATAATCCTGGTAAACGGGATACTCTGGATTGAAGTAGTTGGTATCTGGTTGTTGTCCGGTAATTTTCTACCACAGACCGCGAATAAGAATCAAAATTTCTAATATCCTGAAAGCCTGTTTGGAGAAGTAGAATTAATGTAATGAATATCGCATTAATCACTCCTGATATCAGGTAGATATCTGGGAATGATCATTTTGTCAAATCTGCTAAGGTCTCAGGTCCCAGCAGCAGTTCTTCGCCTTGAGTCCGCTTCCACAGGGGCAGGGGTCGTTTCGACCGATTCCTTTCCACTTTTCTCGCGATTCATCTCTTAATTCAGCCATAATTACTTCCGGTCTTTTACCCGCTTTTCTTTGGCGGATAACGTATTTCAGAGGTTTTTCAGCATAACTATAAAATCGTCGCAGTCCGTCGCAAAGATAATTCAGACCGGTTTCCCCATACTCTGATATAGCGAACCTGTCCTTAGGACACCCACCGTTGCACACTTCGAGCCACGAACATGAACGGCACTGCTGAGGAAGCAGTTTTTGCTTATTTTCACCAAATTGATACTGAACATCCGAATCTACCAGTTCGTTTAATGGTGAGGTAATAAGATTGCCCACATAGTGTTCCTTGTTCACGAAATGATCGCATGAATATATACCACCGTCATGTTCGATGATCAGCACTCTCCCGCAGGTAGGTGACATCCAGCATACACTGGGACTTCCTCCCATCCACACCAGCGACATCTCGGCGAACAACTGCACATTCAATCGATTAAGGTCATGATGTATCCATTCATTGAATATGTTACTCATAAAACGTCCGTATGCTTCACCTGATACGGATTCCGGTGTCATCTCTCCGTCAGGTGTGCGCTGTACGATAGGTATAAACTGTATCCAGCCGGTATCGAAGTCTCTTAACGCGCGGTAAACACTGAGAGGTTCTCTGGCTGACACGGAGGTTACCGTGCACAGCAGGTCCGGCTGGATACCGTGAGATTTCAATCTCCGTATCGATTCTGCTGTTAATTCCCAGGTGCCGTAGCCAAGACGGTCTTTACGGCAGGTATCGTGCACCCACTGTGTCCCATCTATGCTGAGTCCTACGTCGAAGTGGTTATCAGCCAAGAACGAACACCATTCTTCGTTGAGCAGAATTCCGTTGGTCTGGAGGTTGTTCCGGAAGGACTTTCCATCAGGTAAATACTTCTGCTGTAACTCTAGGACACGCCGGTAGAAATCCAGTCCGGCAAGAGTCGGCTCTCCGCCATGCCACACGAACAGCACTTCAGGTCCCGGGCTGGTGGTCATATATTGACGTATATAGTTCTCGAGGATCTCATCGGACATGCGGAATCGTTCCCGGGATGGGAATAACGTGGCAGCGTCGAGATAATAGCAGTAACTGCACTCGAGATTACAGGCAGGACCGACCGGTTTGGCCATGACTACGAAAGGTTCACTGCTTGTTGGTGAAGTCTCCCGGTTCTCTTCAGGCATAGTTATAGCCTTTCGTTAATGCAGATGCTTTTCGAAGAACTCAAAGACCTTATTCCATGAGTCCATTGCTTGTTTCGGACGATACATCTCACCTTGATAGTACCAGAAACCATGGCCGGCACCGTCATAACGGTGAAAAGTGTAATCCTTGCCGTATTTCTTAAGTTCTTCTTCAAGCCTGTCCACCTGTTCAGGTGTCGGGCTGTGATCATCATTTCCGAAAATACCCAGGAGAGGGCAATCCAGTTTTTCGGTATAGTCGATAGGTGCGACTGGTTGGCGTGGTGTTAACTCTTCTTTAGTAGCAACTATCCGACCGCCCCAGCAGTTGACTGCGGCATCGATGTTACTGGACTGACAGGCTACCAGGAAGGTATGACGACCTCCCGAGCAGGTACCAATCACCCCAACCTTGTTATTCGAATAAGGCTGACTCTTCAGATACTTGATAGCATTCTCGCAGTCTCCGACGACCTGTTCATCGGGAAGGCCGCCTTCATTCCGGGCTTTCGCGGACATCTCCTCGGGGGTACCATGCCCTAATCGGCAGTAGAGATCAGGGCAAATAGCAGCATAACCGTGCTGGGTAAACCGGCGGGTTGCTTCCCGATAAAACTCATCCCAGCCAGGCATGTGGGGTATAAGCACTACTCCCGGAAAAGGTCCTTCACCCAGCGGACGCGAATAATAGGCATGGATGGAATCCCCGTTTTGGCCTTCATACGAAATTGTCTCAGCCAGCATTCCCTGGTATTCGTCAGTCTGAAACTGGTTCCACATGGATTATCACCTCCTTGATTTATTATTTCCAGATTCTTTTCAGTTGAGCCGATTGTATACCTATACGGTTGGCAGCGCAAGTTTTACCATTCGTGTGTTAACAAACGTTATCTGGGTTGATTGCTTATTGATTAAACTGCAAGAAGTTCGTGTAAAATAGAAATCATCTTTACCGTAAAGGAGAAAAAATGCAATCCAGGTATGAAAAACTGATTGTACGAAAGCCGTCACCTCCACCTCACGAGATAGAACCTTCGACAGCGGTCGGAGAAGATTTCGTTCCAACCGGAGTACGTGTATTGTGTGATAAGGAGCTGTCCCCGGAGACCAGTTCGGTTGTCGAATACAATATTATCGACCGTGATACCAGCCTGGGAAACCGTCCCGGCGGACCTCAACCGCATAAACATGAGTATTCGGAACTGCTGTTCTACCTGGGAACTAATCCGGGTGATCCCGATGAACTGGGAGGCGAAATAGAACTATGGCTGGGTGAAGGTAAAGAACTGGAGAAAGTCACCCTCACTACTTCCTCAAGCATACTAATCCCGGCCGGATTAGCCCACCTGCCCCTTTTTTATAAAAACGTGTACCGACCGATCATCCACGTCCTGGTCATGTTCGACTCTACTGATTACGACTTCATTCCCGTTTCCCGCGAAGGCAGGCCGGTTTCCGAGTAGATATTCCGTTTATCAGCTAACCGATAGGGTAAAAATTACTTATTTAGTAAAGGTGATCCGCGACGTGCAAGATACCTTTTGAGTGAACCTGTTCCTGCTGAAACCCGACCCGGAGGACATCCGTTAATATAGTTTTCCTTATTCGCATACTTCCTTGTACAGTTGCCGTAAAATACCAAATGCCTGTCATTATCCGGTATTTCGGCATTTGGGCCAACCAGTATCGTGATATTTTTTAGCTTTTCCCGGTATTTCCCCAGAGACCTGAATTCATTGCCAAGTTCATTTAAACAGGCGCTGCAGGGATTTCCCTGAATTATTTCGATATCACCGTTACTCTTTTCTGCGTAGTCGAACGGATTTACCGGTTTCGAAAATTTGTACTTCCCTACCAGGTTTTCAAGTTTTTCACCCAGTATTTCTATTTCATCGATATTCGCCGTACCGAGTTCAGCTTTTTCAGCAAGCATAATGTATTCTATTTCAGCAGGATCGAGGCCCATTATCCTCGCACACACCGAATCGGCAGCTACACAGTTATTACTGATAATAAGCAGACCAACAGGGAATGCCTTACCTGCTACCTGGTCAAAGGCGAAGGTCGCGTCTATTACGGCAATATGAGGTTTTACGGTTTTATTCAGATCAACTATCCCCTGGTATAAACTGTCACAATGGAATTTATGTTTCCAATCGGGAAGCATGACACCTTTCAGGTTTTTCATGCTGAGTGAAACCGAGCAAATATTTACCAGTTTCATCTTCGCCAGACTGACTATCATGTCTACATCCAGAGCATAATCCGATATCTCGATTTCTCGAAAATACAAAGGATCTGTTACCTTGACAGTTCTATGATTACCACTACGCAGCTCTACCACCCGAGCACCTATAGAATCCATGTATTCTTTTAACCCGGTTGTTTCAAATACATACCTCTTCCACTTTTCATACCCGCTTTTACTTCTGAAACCGGGATCTTCCCCGATAACCACTTTAAAGCCATTATCAACCAGGATCTTCGCTAAAGCATGCGTAACCACGGGATTTACGTCAGTTTCTTTCCTCGCTGCCCCGTAATTCGGTTTTAATAGTACCGTTCCGTTGTCCGGGCACCTATCGAATAGATTACCAAGCATACCTATTGCATCTTCAATGGGATCATATATTTCCTTAATCTGTGCTTGTGGATCAACTTTAATTACGGCAACTTTTGACTGCATACCAACTCTCTATCAGTATGTAAGTATACCCGTGAATAACTGAAAATCCTGCGTACGTATAATCATAGCATATATCATTGGTGATTTATAAAAAAGGTAATAGTGAAAACCTGGAATAGTACCTTCATTGAATCAACGGTATTAAGGAATTCAGGCAAATATTGACGATATGTTTGTGCTTATCGCACTGAAACGGACCGGACAGGCTTCCAGGCAGGTTCCACATCGGATGCATTTCTCCTGGTCAATGCTATATGGCAGATTTTTCTCTCCTGAGATAGCATCGACCGGACATTTTCGGGCACAGATACCGCAAGACTGGCATTTCTCAGGATCGATGTGGTAGGATTCCACTTCACTGAAAAGTCGGTCGATCTCTTCCTTTGAGAAAAAAGAATCATATTCTTCAGGTGATGCGAGTCGTGTCCCTAATTTTTCATTCTTTTTCATCTTGATATAGGGTACCAGTTTGATAATCTTATTGAGTCTTGAATTTAATTCATCCTTGTCTATTTCTTCACCCATACCAAGAGTTCCCGCGTTTTTCACCTGCCTGCCGAACCCGTTCATAACCTCAGCAAAAAGGATTCCATCACCAGAAGTCATGAACTCGATTCTCAGCCTGTCGGGATTTACACCGATATATTCCAGCATCCTTTTACACAGGAGTACCATGTTCAATGCATCGTAATTACCATGAGTGGTATAGTTACACTCATTCAGCCGACATCCGCCGATAAACACGCCGTCAGCACCACTCAGGAAAGCCCTGAGCACCATCTCAAGGTCTACTCTCCCTGTGCACATCACGCGTACCAGCCTGGTCTCGGTTGTATATTGCAGTCTGGAAACTCCAGCAAGGTCGGCAGCGCCGTACCCTCACCAGTAGCAGACAAAACCGAGTATCGACGGGGTAAAGTCTATTGCGTTACTCATTCTTTTTTTCAATGTATCAGTCACGTTTTCATCACCATTTCATTGGTACAAGCTGTGTCGATCTGACTCATCAGTTCTTCGTACGTATAGTGCTTTAACGATATTGCCCCAGTAGGACATTTGGCATTGCACAGGCCATCTCCTTTGCAGAGGATCGGATTGACCGAAGCTTTTAGTCCCTGCTTGGTTTCCCGCATCTCGATGGCGTCATAGGTACAGGACGTACTGCAGGCGCCACATCCGATACATCTGGATTCTTCAACCTCGCAGACAGATCCCGATGCGGTTACCGTATCTTTTGAGAGAAGCGTAAGAACACGACCGGCAGCTCCGTATGCCTGGCTGAGTGTTTCCGTAATATGCTTTGGATATTGTGCCATCCCACAGAGATACATACCATCAGTTGAGAACTCAACCGGTTTTAACTTTACATGAGCTTCCTTGAAAAAACCGTCCGGATTAAGCGTTAACCTGAACATTTCTGCCAGTTCTTCTGTTCCGGCAGAAGGAAGTACGGCTGCTGCCAGGGCAAGATAATCGGCATCCAGGGCGATCATCTTGTTGAGAACCACGTCGGGTACGGTAATTCTCAAGATTTCTCTACCATCTTCACTGACGCTCTCAACCTGTGGGGTATTTTCCGGCTCGTAACGTATGAATCTGATCTCCCTGTCCGCCGCTTCCCTGTAATAGTCCTCTTTCAGTCCGTATGTCCGCATGTCCCGGTAAAGGATATTGATATCGATATCGGGATTGATTTCCTTCAGTCTCAGGGCGTTCTTTATCGATTCGCTGCAGCATATCCGACTGCAGTAGTTCCGATCTTCATTCCTGCAACCCACGCACTGTATCATTACCAGGCTGTCGGCATTTAACAGATTTTCATCCTTTGCGGCGACCTTTTCTTCAAGTTCCAGATGAGTCAGCACCTTTTCATTAACGCCGTAAAGGTACTCGGTCGGGGTATACACCTCGGCACCGGTAGCAATAACGGTCGCTCCGTGTTTTATCTCTGAAATTCCTCTCCCGGAATTGACTACAGTCGTGAAATTACCGACATATCCTGTTGTTTGCTGAATCTCTGCATTTGGATATACGTATACCAGGGGATTCTCATACACTTTTTTAACAATTTCTTTCAGGAATTCCTGCACATCCATCCCCTCGAGAGTGGTGTAAATCCTTCTTGCGGTTCCACCGAGTTCGGATTCTTTCTCCACCAGATATACTTCGTATCCGTGTCCGGCTATAGAGAGTGTGCAGGTCATGCCTGCCAGTCCACCGCCGATTACCAGAGCCGTTTTAGTGACGGGTAATTCGTACTCTAGCAAAGGTTCCAGATAACGGGCTCGCGCTACCGACATCCTTACGATATCCTTCGCTTTACCGGTGGCTTCTTCCTTTTCTCTGGAATGTACCCATGAGCAGTGTTCCCTGATATTGGCGAATTCAAAGAAATACGGATTGATACCTGCTTCCCGAAGCGTATCCCTGAACAACGGTTCCAGAGTTCTCGGCGAACAGGCAGCAACCACTACACGATTCAGTCCT
>DUFA01000027.1 GCA_011191975.1 Dehalococcoidia bacterium | reverse complement strand
CTCGCAGGCTCTGAATACCGATACTCACTGGGTGCCAACAGTACATATTAACAATACTGATGGATTGGCAATAAAAGAATATATTGCTGGCACTTTGAATCCAACTGCTCAGATCAATGGGGGAGTATATACGGAAATCCTAGCACCTGATATGGCCTACTTCTCATCACGCGGACCTAATCCAGTTGCGCCTGACATCATTAAGCCCGACATTACTGCCCCGGGTGTGAATATCCTTGCTGGCGCATCCCCGTTACCTGCTGATCCTGCATATCTTCCAGGTGAGTATTTCCAGTGTATCGGTGGCACCTCGATGTCAAGCCCTCATGTTACGGGTGTCTTTGCTTTAATAAAGCAAGCTCGTCCTGACTGGAGTCCGGCTATAGCCAGGTCGGCTATCATGACTACAGCTTATCAGGATGTCATGAAAGAAGATGGAAGTACACCAGCTGATCCGTTCGATATGGGGAGTGGACATCTAAACGCAGGTGGCAAAGCCAACAAGGGTTCTATCTTTGAACCCGGTCTGGTCTATGATGCCGGATTGTATGAATATGCAGCTTTCACCTGCGGCATGGAGTGGGGAGTTTTCACACCAGGAAGCTGTGTATTCCTTGATTCGATCGGAGTACCTATGGAACCATATAACCTTAACTATCCCTCAATCGGTATCAATGAATTGCCTGGAATTTTGACCGTACAGCGTACGGTTACCAGTGTCGCTAAAGAGAAGGGCTGGAGAGAATATACTGTGTCTGTGGATGCACCAGAAGGTTACGAAGTAACCGTAGAACCTACCACTCTGAAATTAAAGAGTGGTGATTCTGCGACTTACTATGTCACCATCACTAACGTTGATGCTCCAATTGGCGAGTGGCGTTTCGGCTCACTTACCTGGTGCGATAGGGGTAAGAATGGCCACTATGAAGTGTACAGCCCAATCGCAGTGAGAGCTTCTCTATTCGAAGCACCAGAAGAGATTCTCAGTAGTGGGGAAAGTGGTTCAGGCAGCTTCGATGTAAGTTTCGGATACACGGGCTCCTATACAGCAGCGGCACACGGTTTAGAACCAGCTACTGTTACATCAGACAACGTTGTACAGGATCCAGACCAAAATTTCGACCCAAGTGATGGTTACAGCAACCTGCACACGTTCACCCTTTCCGGTGCTGGTTTTTTCCGTATTGCTATCCCACCTGATGCCGCCGAAGCAGGTGCCGACCTGGATATCTTTGTCTACGATCCAACCAATACTTTGGCTGCAATCAGTACCGCCGGCGGTACCAATGAGTTGATTGATATATTGCTACCCATGAATGGCACGTGGAGTGTCTATGTACACGGTTGGTCAGCGCCTGGCGGCGACTCGGACTATGACCTGTATACGTGGGCTATTTCGGCTACACCTGGTGGGAATTTAATTATTGACTCGGCACCAACGTCGGCGATGATTGGTACGATCGAGACTGTCGACATCGGATGGACAGGTGCTGCTGCAGGTCAGTGGCATCTTGGTGCCGTATCTCACACGGGTGATGTTGGTCTTATGGGATTAACATTGGTTGATGTCGATAACCGTTAGGTAGATCGTAGTTTTGATCAAACGCAAATTTACTTAATGCATCCACCCGCAGGATTAAGTCCTGCGGGTGGATCTTTGCAGTTATCCAGCTGGTACCAGTTCGTAATACCATTCATAACAATATTGAGCTGAGTTTGTTCACGGACTAATCTGAAGGATCGGGTGGTACCAGGTCAATCTGGGGGGTAACGTCTTTCTGTAATTCGAGTGGTTGCTCGCACAAGAATAAGCTGCGGGTGCCACCGCTGTGGTATTCATAAACCTTACCGCCAGCCTGTAATCGTATCAATACACCATCTACCGGTACTTGTTTATATCGCATATCCGGTTGGGGGCAGCCTATACTGGCATCAGGCCAGACTACAGTATTTGCTTCAATCACGCCAATCTGTTGACTCGAAATTGATAAACGAATTGATAAATCTTCCTTAGCCTGGTCGACCAGGTCCTCCAAATCAGAATCATACGGTACCGGATTGGTAGTTGTATCTGCCATAACCGTCTCCTCATTAACAATTTGCTGTTTTATCAAGTCCCATTTTCCGTCCATGACAGCTGATTTAACACCATCATAATTAGTAACGATAACAACCTGGTGAGGCGTAATTAACTCTACGAGAATTTGACCGTTTCTGTCACCGTAGCCAGGATGTCGGCTGTCAAACTGGAATATGAAACTCCAGGAATTACTATTGTCAGAATATTTCCTTTCTACCAACTGTAAAGTCTCTTCAATACCATCAAAGGTAAAAGTTGGGCTGCTTTTCACGAAGTCATGCGCTAGCCAGACTGATTCCTCTTCAGATAACTTTTCTTTAGAATCCCCGTCTGTTTTGGTGCAAGCGATGGAAACCAAAGCAATTGGAACAAAAATAGTAAACAAAAGAGATATCAAAAAAATCTTTCTCAACCTAGCACCTGATTCTGTACTCATCAATGATTATAACGGATTATTCATTCAATCGTTAGCATATTATGGTAGATAATTTCATAATCATAAAAACGTGACCTAAGGTCGTAACTTCCAAAACAAATTCTATATTGGTATGCAAATTAACCAATTTATTATACCTCCGCAATACCTCGCCCGTAAGGGCGAGGGAAGTTCATTTGGTTTGACTTTTTTTCTTTGATGAATTACAATCAAGCTCCATTACGTAGAATAACAATCACAACTTAATAGTAACACCTCGTCTATCCCAAGGAGAAAAAGAGTGATAATGGGGAATATACGAGTAAATGGGCATTGAGTTCGTTAATTACATCGTGGCTGATGCCCTTTTTATTTTACTAACGAAGTTTGAGGAGGTAACGCCTATTGATAATAAACAAAAATCTATCAGGCGAAAAGCTGTAAACACATAAATTTAATAAAGGGGGATGTGTCCTAATGCGGAAATTATCTATAGTCATATTATCGCTAACCCTGTCTATTGTAGTGCTTTTAACACTGGGTACACCTGTGATGGCTGTCAAACCGGAAAAGGAACCGGTAGACAAAGCGAAAGTTGACCTTCCATATTTAGATGAAGGGATTCATGCCGGTGCCGCGTATAAGATACGTGTACCGGAAAATTGGAATGGAACGCTTATCGTCTATGCCCACGGTCTATATGCCGACCCCTCAATGGGGTATCCAGCACTGGTTATTCCGGATCCAATGATAGCTCCCGGCAGTCATGGTGGTATTTCTATAGAGGAAACACTTATTGAGATGGGATATGCATTAGCAGGTTCGTCGTATAGTGCTGCTGGTTGGGCAGTGAAGGAAGGTATTCAAGATACCCTGGCTCTAATTACCTATTTCAATGGAAGAGTAGGCAAGCCCAAGCAGACTATTCTCTGGGGATTCTCAATGGGAGGTACCATCGCAATAGATATTGCCGAGAAACATGCCGGTCTTATTGATGGAGTTGTTGTTGAGAGTTCAAACGGAGTTCCAACCACAATGCTGTTTGACCAATTTATGGGTATTCAGGTGGCCTATGATGTAATATTTGGTTGGCCTGAAGAGTGGGGTAGCGTAGGAGATCTCAACGATGATATATCCTGGCTTGCTGATGTTTTACCAAATCTTATAGAAGATGTCTATGGATGGATGTCACCTTATGATCCTGTTGGCTATGGTAAAGCTGAATTCTTCAGGTTAATACTGGGAGGTACAGATCCGTTAATATTCTACAGCGCTAATCCTCCATGGGGTGCCCTAATGTGGTTTGTCACGATGGTTGGGGCAGATCTTGAAAAGAAGGCAGGAGGTAACCCTCTACAGAATTCGGACTTAAAGGACTACGAATTATCTGCAGGAGATATAGCCTATTTAAGTGCCTTATTAGGCGAAGATGCACAGCTTCTTCTGGATGAGATGAATGGCATGGATATTGTAGCTGATCCCTCCGCCAGGAACTGGCTTGAACATTATGATACTCCAACAGGAAAACTGAAACATCCGGTAATCCAATTACATAGTTTAATGGAATACGGGAATCATCCTGCAGGTACCGTGATCTTTAAAAATACTGTGACTGATGCTGGCAAAGAAGATTTATTGTTACAAGCATATACTGGAGTAGGAACGGAACATGGTATTTACACTGAGACACAATACTTGCAAGTCTTAGCAGCTATGATGAAATGGCTTGAAACAGGTGAGAAACCTAATCCTGATGATTATTTCACCGCACCTGACTTTGTCCCGAATCCGGTTATACCTCCCTGGCCGTTCTAACATCGTGCTGTCATATAATCAATAAATTGTTAATCAGGAGGGAGTCTCTTCGGAGACTCCCTTCAATAACTGCAACCCAGCTAACATATTTTCGTGCAATCCCTAGTCGCTTTACTCTTCCTCATCGTACATCTTGTTCAATACGACGATAATATCTTCTCCATATATGGGATCTCTCGTATATTCTGCTTTTAAATTACCTCTCATTCCAATAGCCATCTCATAGCCATGTGGAACCTTGGTAACGGTAAGTGGTCTGAGATCTTCTTTATTATAAAGCACAACAATATCTAAGATACCATCTTCATTTGAATCTTCCAAACTACAGCGTAATGGGCTAACGCTTGGTCCAGCAGGAAAGGCATATTCTGGATTTACAAGTACCAACGATTCCGGATCAACTGTCATAACATCAAGTTCAGCAGTGCCCAAAAGTGCAACGGCTATTTTACCCTTGGACTTCACATTGAATGGATTGGGATCACTTCCGGGCTTAATGTCTATTACTACTGGTATTACAGTATCGTTAGCCAATGCCGGTGATATAGCAGAGAGTAAAAATACCACCGCTATCACGAAACTAGTCAATAATTTTTTTCCCATCGGAAACCTCCTTCCTTTTCTGGATGATTTCAAGATGTCTGCCGGTGTAAATGTCGTAAGGTGTGACATTACCTAACCCTTCGTGGTAACGCCGATAATTGTAGTATTCGATAAATGCTCTGATGGCTTCCTTCAATTTAGGTTAATAAATAACTCTAATTGAAGTAGAAAATACTAACGAAACGATTAATTCTTACCTTTCCCCTTACCATTAGCGGGTTCTCCTGACTCCTTGTTCTGCCCAGGGGCATCGTCTTTACCTTTGCCATTAGCAGATTCTCTGGGATCTTTGTTTTGCCCGGGAGCATCGCCTTTACCTTTGTTTCCTGGTTCAATAAAAGCCAATATATTTTTAGTTTGGCCTGGAGCTGTCTCTTTTTTATTGCCTTTCCCATTATCTGCACTTCCTATTTGTTCCTCATTCTGGTCAACAATGGTGATTTCACTTTTGAGATCACTTTTTCCCTTGTCTTGAATAACATCGATATAGTCTACGCCTAAAATCGAACCTTCAAGCATAAGTGTCATCTCTACGTCCAAACCAACACCGATTGTAGTAACAACATCTTCATCTGCAAATGAAATCACGATACAATTGCCACTTCCCTGTACCTTACTACCAGGGACTCCGTTAAGAGTAAAATCTTTGGGATCAGCCGTTACTATTTCATCAATAGTTCCGTAGGTGAGTGTAAAGGTCTCACTAGTTGATGTTGAATCGATGTTTCCATCATTGACCACAAGATTTACTGTATATGTTCCGGCAGACAGTGTTACAGTTGTTGTTTCAACATCGTCAACCGTTATTTCGCCCTCCGGCCCTATCAATGTCCAGTTATAGGTTAAATTATCACCGTCAGGATCGTATGAGCCTGAACCGTCGAGGGTAATTATTGATTCTTGCGTAGTGTCTCCTTCCTTATTGCATACATGGACCTTTACCCAATTTCCTAATCTTTCAAGGTTTAGGGTCTGTGGTGTTACTCGTATTGATACCGGAATCGGTATTATATCATCATCGATTGCTATTATGACTGCCACCGGCGGATTATTTTCTCCTTCAGTGACCGTGAAGGTTGCGTCGTCACTGTCGGTTAACAGACCAGTGTCAGTCGCCGTAAAGGTGATTGTCTCAGAACCATTCCAGTCCGCACTCGGAGCGGTGATAGTGGCTACACGGTCGGTTATGTCCACCGTCAGTTCACTATTGCCTGAGTACGACCACGAAATATCTT
>DUFA01000026.1 GCA_011191975.1 Dehalococcoidia bacterium | reverse complement strand
CCCGTCCCGGAGGGTTTTCCTCCACGGTCAGGGACGGATCGCTCAGCCCCAGGTCTATCATCACTTCCCTGCCCATTTTGATTACCTCGTGGTAAAGCAGGAGAAAACCGGACAGTTTATACTTGTGGATCAGACGGAATTCCTCGTCCAGCCGCTTTTTCACTTTCGGAGTTACCGACCCGTAGCGTCTCACTGCCGCCTCGTAACACAGCTTTTCAAGGTAACTCTCCGGTGTGTGTCCGTCCGGAGCATCGTAGTCCGGGAAGTTATAGCAAAGGGCACGGGTAAGGTCGAGATTGCACCGCTCGGCGATCCTCACCGTATTCTCAAGCGCTTCCGGGCATTCCCGGAACAGTTCCTCCAGTTCCTCGCGCGGCCTGAGATAGAATTCGGAATTGGGCCGGCGTTCACGGTGAGTTTCCTCCAAGCTTTTGCAGTTCTTTATCGCTACCAGGCAGTCCTGGAGCTGGTGGCGTTCCCGGATGTGATAATGGACGTTCCCGGTGGCAATCAGTCCTGCCCCTGTCTCCCGCGCCATCTCAACTAAAATCTTGTTGCGCTCGCTGTCGCCGTAGACAAGGTTATGCTGGAGTTCGATGAAGTAATTTTCCGGACTGAACCAGTCCATGTACCGCCGGATGAGGTCGCGCGCTTCGGGAATACGCTCCTGCATCACCAGTTGCGCCAGTTCTCCCCTGGTACAGCCGGAAAGGGCTATCAGACCCTCTGAATGCGTCGAAAGCAGGTCTTGAGGCAAGTGCGGGTCATTACGCTCGCCGCTGGCATGTGCCGCCGTAATCAGGCGACTGAGATTGCTATAGCCTTTCCTGTTCTCCGCCAGCAAAGTCAGGTGGAAGTCATCCTCGAGAGTGATCTCAGCGCCGATAATCCCCTTCATCTCGAGAGAAGCGGCAAGCTGGGCAAAGCACATCGCCCCGCAGAGATTATCGTGATCGGTTACAGCCAGCGCACGGTAGCCAAGCTCTCCGGCACGCACCATAAGTTCCTCCAGCGATGACGCGCCGTCGTGAAATGAATAATAACTGTGACAGTGAAGTTCGGCATATTCCATGGCAGTTCCCTATCGTAATTCATCGCACCTAATACAATTTTCAATATCCATACCGGCGGAAGCCGGTATCCAGTATCACATTACCTGTCATTCTGAGGGAATGAAATGACCGAAGAATCTCCTGCTCTTATCGGACGGGATTCTTCACTTCGCTCAGAATGACAGCTTAATAGATTGCCATCCGTCTAAGGCGGACTCGTAATGACATGCACAGCATCCTTTTTAGCAAGGGGGCAGTGTGCTATTTCTCCTGCTCTGCCCATATCCGGCACTGCTCGATCCTCGCCCCGGGCGGATCGTCACCGTGTTCCGCATCGGAAGAAAAGTCCTTCAGCAGCTGGCAGGGAAACTCCGGGCATTCACCGCAGTGAAGGTGTCCTTTGTCCTGGCAGCAGACGGCCAGTCGGCATTCGCCGTAAAATGGATGCCCGTTCGTCGTGATGCAGCCGCCGCATCCCGTGCTCTCCCTGTACGTGCAGTCAGCACAGATAAGACCGCACCTTGTTTCGATTACTGTTTCGCTCATTGTTTTGCTCCTTCATTTAGTATGCCTGGCGGAACCAGCCTCCGTTTACCAGGTCTTTATAAAGCACCATCCGCTGACCCGAATCGAGCGTCACCTCGAAATAGAGACGTGATATCGGTTCCTGCCGCCACCACTCATCGTCTATCCGCCACCTGTCCTCGATGTTTACAACAGCCTGCCGCCGCGGCGCCCTTACCGCAAGCGGCAGGCTGAAGGAGGAGGCTTCTTCCACATCCACCGGTTCCGGAACGTTTACCGGCCGGTAGGTATCAGCGCGTAGCGTCTTTCCGGTATCCTGGACCATGGCTCTACTTCCTTGATTATGAAAATCTGCGGGTTACCCTGCCGCAGTTCAAGCTGCCTGATATCCTCCATCAGGTGGCTCCTGCCCCTGATCTCGGTAAACAGGCTGTTCTGCTTTCCCCGGGGGTATCCCAGGCGCGTCACCCTGATCCCGACCTGCTCTACCGGGCCCGGTTGGGGATAGTCTTCCAGCACCCGGCTTACCCTGGAGCGCACATTTTTCATATCCATCGCCGGTTCCTTGAAACGAATGATCCGCTCCCAGTGCTCGGCGTCATAGCTCCTGGTCCATAGTTCCAGGCTATGGATGCCCATTCCTTTCAGGCCGATACGGGTAAAGACACGGGCAACCAGCGATTCCATGGCAACGAGCACGGTATCTATGGATGTCGCCACCGACGGCAACATTGTATTCTCTTCTATGATCTCTCCTGCCTTGCGCGGCACCAGCAGCGTATCATCGACACCGTGAGCCAGCTTCCGCATCCTCACACCTTCCGGACCGAACTGCGACTGCAGAGGACCTGCCGGAAAGGCAGCAAGCTGTCCCAGCGTGTGTATCCCGAATTCGTGAAGCATGGTCTTGCTCTTCATCGGCACCGGCAACACATCACAGGAAAGGTCGTTCATAAACCGAAGGTCTCCTGTCAGGACCCTGTACCCGTCCGGCGGGCTGTTCAGGGCGGCCAGGTATGCCGGGAATTTTCCGTCGGCGATGCCTATCCAGGTATCGAATGAACCAGACAGTAATGCCCTTATCGCCCTGACAAGGTTCGCATCGTCAGGATAGATAAGCTGAAGGCCTCCAGCATCCAGGTATACCGTGCCCAGTTCCGGGCCTTCGACCATCGGACTGATGACATTTTCCAGTTCGTCCAGTATGCTGTTGAAAGCAGACCAGTAAAAGGGGATATCTGCCTGAACCGTATCCACCTTGTCATCGACGGCAAGCGCCTGGTGCAGCGGCATGTCCTTCTGCACGCCTTTCAATTCCGGCGAACAGTCCAGCACCACCTTTTTTGAGCCGGAGCCGTGCAGTACCAGGATACGGCTGTTTTCCAGTTCCGGCTTCCTGGCCATTTCGCATTTCAGCGGGAAGTTCAGCAGCAGGATACAGAGAATTTTCAACCTTGCACCTCAATAAAGACAGTGATATGATTATATTAGAACAATTGTTCTATTGTCAAGAGGTTTTATATAAATTTATCCTCAAGAGTAAAAAATCCAGGTCTTCTCCCTTTCGTAAAGGGAGACTGAGAGGGATTTTAAATCCCCCTTAATCCCCCTTTTTTAAAGGGGGAAATCAGTGCCACGTTTTATTTTGATTGTTATTGTCTTATAATCACTAATACGGAGATTTTGAGATGACTGAGCACAAAGGTATCTACGTCGGCACCTCGGGCTGGTCCTACCCGAAAGGCGAGGGAACCTGGAAAGGCTACTTCTATCCTGCCGGGAAGATAAACGAACTGGAATACTACAGCCAGTTCTTCAATACTGTCGAGGTGAACAGTTCCTTCTACCGCCCTCCCAATCCCGAATATGTTCGCAACTGGGCGAAACGCACGCCCGATGATTTCCTGTTCACGGTAAAACTCTGGCAGAAGTTCACCCATCCCGGAATGTACAAGGAAGCCACTGGTCGCGAAGCCGCAATATCCCGGGATGATGTCGATCTCTTTCGACGCAGCCTTACTCCTCTGGCGGAACAGGACAAGCTGGGTGCATTGCTGGCACAGTTCCCGCCCAGCTTCAAGAATGATGATTTCGGACGGCAGATATTCCATGCCGTCATCAATACCTTCAGCGAGTACCGCCTGGCGATTGAATTGAGGCACAAGAGCTGGACCGACGATGAGAATACCGCAGAACTGCTGAGAGAAAGTAATACCTGCTGGGTGGAGATAGACGAACCGAAATTCAGTTCATCCATCGCTGCTGATGTCCCCCTGACCTCCGACATGGCTTACTTCCGTTTTCACGGCAGGAATTATCATAACTGGTGGAAGGGCAATAACGAAACGCGCTATAAGTACCTGTATTCGGAAGAAGAACTCGAAGAACTGGCAGGAAAGATTAAAAAAGTTTCCGGTGAAGCCGGTCTTATGTTCGCCCAGTTCAACAACCACTGGCAGGGCTACGCTCCCCGTAATGCTACCGACCTGAAAAAACAGATGGGACTTCCATTCGTAGAATTGCCTATGTTCAAGGACACTTCAAATGAAGGGAAACAGCAACCTCTCATCTAGTTTTACTGGTAACTACGCATTTTCGGATGGTATAATTGCCACTTAAGTAACTTCCCAAATACACTTACAGAAAGTGAATGCGCCTATGTATCAAGAAGAGAGTATCTACAAACGCTATCAACGCGGTTTTACCCTTGACTCGGAACTCACCGAACCTGCCTACTGGCTGGCGTTCGGTCGGGGCAGGATGCTGGTCACCCCGGATGGACTACATCTCCCATGCCATAAAAGCCTTGAGGAACTTGGTATAACTCCAGTCAGGACACAATATCTTGGTATACTTGAAGGTAAACATTGCTTTTCGGCGGAACTATCACCGGATACTGAAGCCCTTGAAGGAACGGAATATTTGGACCTGATGTCCGCGTACAGTGTCCTGGACGAAGATATTTACCTGCTGGCTGGGAAAGCCACTCAGATAGTAACCTGGGATCAGACACACCAGTATTGCGGCAGGTGCAGCCATGAGACCGAATATATTCCCGGAGAAAGAGGTAAAAAGTGCCCTGTCTGTGGATTTATGAGTTATCCCCGGCTTTCCCCAGCAACCATAACCGCCGTGATAAAGAATAAACAGATATTGTTGTCCCAATACGCTGCTTTCAGAGGGCGAGGTATGCATACGATAATAGCCGGATTCGTGGAACCCGGTGAGACACTCGAAGAATGCATACACAGGGAAGTTTTTGAGGAAGTAGGCGTGCGTGTCAAGAATCTCAAGTACCTGAAAAGCCAATCTTGGCCTTTCCCGAACTCGTTGATGATGGGATTTCTTGCCGAATACGACAGCGGCGAGATAAAGGTCGATGAAACAGAGATCGCCAACGCCGACTGGTTCGACCTGGATAATCTTCCGGAGATACCTCCTCCACTCAGCATCGCCAGGAGAATTATAGACTGGGTTGTTGACACTTATTCGTAATTACTACCGATTATTGACTAATTACCGGAGAAAAGACACATAGATGCTGATCGGTTACCTTGCCTTTATGATATTCATGGCCTTCATCCTTGCCCTCTGGGAAATCCAGATAGAGGGTAAAGACGGCTGGGCAGCGAATTCACCCGGTTGGCGTATTGAGAAAGGCTGGCCAGTCAAACTTGCCGGTGGCCGACCTGTAACCGGATATCATTTCTACATGACGATTTTTATGATCGTTATTGTTCATCTGCCGGTGTTCTTCACTCAATGGACATGGCAGCTCGAATGTCTGCTTCTGGGCTTTTATATAGGTATGATGGTAACGGAAGATTTCCTGTGGTTTGTACTGAATCCTCATTTCGGAATAAGGAATTTCCGTAAAGGTAAAATATGGTGGCATAAGCAGTGGTGGGGTCCGGTGCCAGCCTTATACTGGTATCTGTTGCCAATTGCCGGCATCCTCATATTCTTCGGAAGAACCGCTCTGGATTCTATCTAGTCCTGCTGTCTTGGAAAACCGATTGCACCCATTTCCTTTCGACCCAGAGAGCGCAGCCGCCTTCTGTCTCCGATAGATGATCGTGGTTATTGCGGATCTCTTTCAGGAAATCCGACTGGAGTGCCTCGATCAACGATGCATCACGGAGGTTGGTATCAGAGTAAGGTGCGAAGGGACATGGCTCTACATCACCCAGCGGATTAATATGAATAAATCCCCTGCCTGCCGAAAGACAGCCGCCGATTTCCTCCTCGTCTCCGGGAACAGCGATAAATAGAGCCGGATATTTTTTACGAAATTCGTCGCGTTTCGTGATCAGGTTTTCCCGCTGTTCATCGGAAATCAGCCAGTCTTCAGTACCTTCGGTTATCGGTGTGTATTCCACGAAGAACATCAGTTTACAGCCTTGCTTTACCAGGTTACCCACAAACGTGTCGTCCATGATGGTATCATAGTTCAGCCTGGTCAGAGTAAGTGAGACACTCCAGAATATGTTCCGTCTCTTTAATTTCCTGATTATCTTTTCGAGTCCGGCGTAAACACCCTCTCCGCGGCGGAAATCTGTTCCGGCACGGTCGCCTTCAAGGCTTATCACAGGCACGAAATTCCTGTTTTTCTGAATCCTGTCCAGCTTCTCCTCGTCCAGCAACAACCCGTTCGTAAAAACCAGGAAGATTACTTCAGGAAACTCCAAAGTGATATCGATTATTTCCGGTCGCATCATCGGTTCTCCACCGCCGATAACCATGATGGATACGCCGATATCTTTAGCTTCAGCGATAGTACTCCTCAGTTTCTTGTCACTCATCTCTACTTCACCAGCTTCATGAAGAGCCCAGTGAAAGCAGCCTTTGCAGTTCAGGTTACACCTGTTGGTAATGCTGTAAATGATGATTGGCGGTATATGAATCCCCTTTTCCTCCCAGTCCGCCCTCGTTTTCACCGCCTGTTTCTGCCAGCGTAGAATCTTGAAGAAATGGTATGCTTGCGATGGTCGGATAACTGCCACCCTTACTGCATCTTTAAGAAAAACACTCAGGGATTTATTTAGGACTTTTAGCAAACTTCCGGAAGTATCATACTTGTTCCTGCCCATGAACGCAGGAAGAATCCTGTTGATCATGTTTTCTCCGTTCTGTACGTGTTTTAGTTACCGTGGTGATATAATAAAAACATACTAGCACAGAGAGAACAATAAATGAATACTATCTGAAGGTATTAACAACAACGATAATACAGAAAGTAGACTACAAGGCAATTAATAGATTTCCAAGTGAATCTAATGCCTTTTCTTCTGCTTCCCTGGCTTTTTTAAGCTGTTCCAGTCCCAGTTTATATCGCTCGGATTCCTCGATTCCATCATCCGGCGGCATCATAGGAAAGAGTTCAACAACTCGACTCAGACTGTCTACGACAGGAAAGTAACTCTGAATGGCTTCTTCCAGGAGAGGAGTGATTGAACCATCCAATCGTTCTTTCGCTTCATCTAAAAATTTCAGACCGAGAGCACGGCATTCCGTCCAGACCGCCGCGTTATACGCCATTCCAATTCCTGTCGCTTCGCCTTTCTCTACCGTTTCTATCCATGTATCATACCCTGCAAGGCCTGATCGGTAATTAGAGAATATCCATTCAGGAGGATTTTCAGCATGTCTTAGTGCGAACTTCAGTGCTTCTTTAACGGTAGTAAGAGTATCGGATGGTTCCACCTGCTTGATTCCATATATTTCTGCAATACCAATATCGGTATTACCGAGTTCCTGCCACGGTTTGGGGCCTTTTTCGCCTTCTATTCCAGGTCCATTGAAGTAATAACCTATATCATCATAGCCAGTAATTACGTAAAATTCAGGTTGTTCCAGTTCCCATCCATAACAGGGAATACCAGCATCTATAGATTCTCTGGTTTTATCCCAACACCCTTTCTGCTTTTCTTTAAAGTCAGGTTTATCTTTATAGGCACTCATCGGATGAACAAATCCATATCCGATATTTTTCGCCAGATCAAACATTTTCTGCGTGTTCCACGCAGTCGGTCCACTTGGTCAGACTCCTCTTTCGCATATATTGATGATAAAAGCGTGTCCCGTACCTCCGAAAAGCCAGGCATCAGACACATCCATTCCCAGGTAGTCAAGACACCCCTTGATACAGCCCAGGTGAGATACCATACGAGGGCTCCATCGTAGATTTTCCAGGTGCTTTTCCATTTTTTCCTCCCTGTAATTTGTTTCTCGGAAGAGGTATTAAGGTAGAATGATTATCGGTTAACATTTTTCCAGGACGCGTTTAACAAGAGTACGGCGACGCCTGTTAATAATGTCATCGGTTAACGAATGTTTGAGATATCGCTCGCAAACATTGGCGGTATATTTCATCTCGTTTAAAGCCTGTGGAATATCAATTTCAGATAGTGAAAGTAGAGTGTAATAAAAAGGAAAACTTCTCCACCTGCCCGATCCATCTCGACGCTGTTTCAAGGCTTTGAGTCCTTCTATGAGTCTGGCTTCCTGATTGTCGAGCCCTCCTGCTGTCAGATGGCGCCACAAGGACGCCGAACATTTGCCGCATCAGTAGTAACCGGTGTTTGGAGATAACCTTTCATTCAACCGTTCCATCATTCCTCGAGTAGCGCAGTCAAGGGCTCCCCTAATATCAATATCGGAGACACTCAACTGGAGGAGTGCCCGGCAGGTTTCCTGGCCCAGAATATTGGCGGTAGCAGCTTTGGAAGGTATCTTTTCGCCTGTAAATACCTGGACTCCGTTTTCAAAATCATAACTGGTGGGAGCAAACATCTCACAGTAAGAACCAGGTTTTCCCTGCCGTCCAGCAAGCCACTTTGCTGTTTCCGTTTTTTCTTCTGAAGTAAGATGTTTGTCAAAGAAGAATGCTTCGTTCAATGAGTTAAGGGTTAATGCGAGGCTGTTTTCGTTAATGATACCCATTTTCCACCTCCAAGCAGCCCCTAGTAGTTCGTAATTACAGACTGAGTATATTGTTTAGCATCAACCTAAGTCAATACCAGATCATTTTACTTCTTCTACTGCTTTGAGTACCCGTAATGCCCGTAAAGTCACCCATTTATTCGGTTGTTTTTTCACGCCGTATTCTTCCCAGGTCTTACCTTTGTAGTCGAACTCAAGGGACCATTGACCTTTAGTATCCTGTTTTGATCGGATCAAATCCAGCGTATTATGTAATCGATGATCAGTCCCATATCCCAGCCTGACCAGCGCTTCTGCGATCTGAAGTATATCAGTTATGTAAAACACAGGAAAGCCGAATTTCCACCAGTTACCGCTGGTCTTAGGTACATAACCGTGGGGGTATTCTGCTGTAGCAGGATCGATTTCCAGCAGAAAATCTATTCCTCTGCCGATTGCCCGGTTTATCAAATCAGTTCTCTTTTCTGCCGGCCGCCTGCTGAAAGCCATCATAACCTTTACCGCGCCCCAGGCACAGGCAAGCTTATTATTTGCACCGCAGGCAAAATCCGGACCTATCTTACCCGAGTAGTATCGTAGCGGTGTG
>DUFA01000025.1 GCA_011191975.1 Dehalococcoidia bacterium | reverse complement strand
GATTGCTGGGTACGGCTTGGAATGGTTTATCGAAAAATGGGCGAATACGAACTAGCTGTTCATACCGCGGAAGAAGGTCTTAAAGTTGCTAATACTCACGGCTTGTTAGATTGGAAAGCCGAACTTCTTAGCGGATTGGGTTTCCATCAAAGGGCTCAAGGGCTTTATGAGGCGGCAGTAAAAAGCCATGAACAGGCTATGAATATATTCCAAAATCAATGTGGTATGAGACGCGAAGAAGCTGTTCAGTTTAGCTACATCGGTAGTCTCTATATTGATATGGGTTATTTAGACGAAAGTCAAAAAGCTTTTAAACAAGCGAAGGACATCGCTCATACTATCGGATTGAGGAGAGAATACAGCTGGATTATAGCAAATGAAGGTATTCTTCATTGCCGGTTAGGAAATTACGATAAAGCATATGATCTTCAGCAGGAGAGTATAAAAATCGTCAAAGAAAATAATCATTTAGATAGTCAAGTTATCCGATACACAGACTTAGCTATGACCTTTTTTATAATGGGAAAATATCAAGAATCTGAAAATGCAATATTGATTGCCTTGCAGAATGCTGCCCAGGATGAAAAATTCATACTACCTTCAAAACTACCTGAAGCTTATTTGGAGTCTCCTGATCTTGAAGATAAATTGCCACATGAAATGCAATCACCCGGTGACCATCCGCGACGTGGTATCATACTCGCAAGAATATATTTACACAGAAACGAGTTACTAAAAGCGTATCAAGTAATAGAGAGTGTACAAAGAAGGCAACACAAAATGAATCCACATCGGCACTTGACTACCTTATTGAATGCTATAATTGTTCACCGCCTAAACCGCTTAAATGAGGCAGAATCAACTTACCTGGAAGCAATATCCTGTTCTGATGATATTCAAAAACGAACAAATAATTGTTATCAGGCGCAGTACACCAAAGCATTGGCATTAGCTGGACTATCATATTTGTCTAAAGGACAAGCTCAAAAAAGTCTTTTAAAACAAACCAAAGAAACTTTCCGGAAAGCTCGACAAATGTGTAATACTATCGGAGTAATAGATGATGTCAAGTCACTAATACATACACTATCAATTATTGATGAATCTGGCGATTTAGAGTTTTTCAAAGATTGAGAGTGGTCAGAGTATATAATAAGTATCAGCTTTTTCCTTGTAATTATATGTGTGATTCACAGAGGTCATTTTAACCAGAATAATGCTATCCATTTGAATTTTACACGTATGCTCTTATATATTGCAGCACCGTTTGGGTAAAACTTTAGAACTGAAAATTCTACAATTCTATCAGCGTAGTAGCCTATTCCAGTTGTCTCTAAATCAATTACTGCAAGTGGTCTTTCTAATGAGATATTTTTCATAACGGCAATGATTATATGTCAAATAATAAGTAGAAACAAGAGAATTATGCATAATAAAGGCTTCAGTCATGACTGAAGCCCAAACTCGACCTGAAACAGTGTGTGGTTCAGGTAGTAACAAATTATCTTGTCTATCATCAATTGATTGGTGTATATCTGAGTATCAGTGAATAATCCAAAGAAGACTTAATACCAGATCGGTCTCTCTAGTGGTTATCGGAAGGATCTTTTTCCCAGTCAGTAATCCCTCTTTCAACCCAGGTAGAACCTCTTTCGAAACCAATAATTTCCTTAACCAAACATGTTTTAACATCTGGACTGGCCTCAAGAATGAGAGCCGTAGCCATTCCACCAATAGATAGAGTAAGTTCATTTTCAGGAATAAGGTTAGCTTTTACTGCAACTACCGTACATCCCAGACAAACGCGAAATCCTTGGCTGATTATAGTAAAAACAGATAAATCCCAACCTGCATCTATATCTAACGGGCGTAAATCCTGAGGAATCACAAATGGAGCTAATTTTGACCTGATAAGATTCTGGTCTTCACTCAAAGCCAGGGGTTCTCCGAAGTTAAACCAATTAGGCACGTAATGTACTTTCACACCTTCTTTTTCTAGTTCGTCTCTCTTTTCGTCGGAAATCGAAGCGATTGAAACAAGACGGTCTCCTCGTCGAAATGTTCCTTTTTGGTCATTTGTTACAGCGACAATATTATCGAGAGTAAGCTTTTTATTTTTAGCTACTTCCAGAAACTTCTTCATCGTATACCCACTGGAATATACTATAACCACGTTACGTATTCCTGAGATGTTAATTCTCTCTGCAGCTACTTCTACCATCTCATCGGTATTTGCCCTGTTTGGTTTATCAAAATATAAAATTTCTTTTCTAGTCCCCATATCTCTTTTCCTTTACATTAAGCTGTAGTCATCATTGATTTGAACACATCCAACCTGTTCCTGAACACCTCGTGATTATAGGCACGAGGATCGAAATTTTCCCACTCCAATAACAGGACAGGTATACCAAGTTCTTTCCTGATAGCATCTTCAATGAGCAAAGCATCTCCGGCAACTACCCTGCACCCGACATGGTATCTATCGAGAACACCGTTGATTTTCAGTCGTTTACATCCTTCTATAATCATTGGTATTCTGGCGGAAGGTAATAAACCCAGGGAACTCTGCTGCAGACCAAGAGCATACCCCATAAAAGGATCATCGGATGTACTCTTGAAAGGTACCAGCATATTAAGGTCACTAGCTGCGATAGCGATGCCAACTTCACAGGCAAGGTGTTCCAGCCTTGGATCGGTTTGTCCAGCTGGAAGAAGGGCCATTACTCTCGGAGCTCCTTTCTCAACTACCCCCTCTCCCCTGGCGGCCTTTTCCTGTAATTCCTCGCTTAATATGGTGATTGCTTCAACCGCTTCATCGATACCATCGATACCCAGCGTTAAAGAATTAAAGCACATCCAGATGTTATCGTGAGTAGGGCTGATGAGTAACGGGTCGCTGTTTTGTACCAGATCCCTTAATCTACGAAAAGGAATATCCAGTTTACGCTTGGCATTCTGCACCTCGCGTACCATTTCATCCGTAATCTCAAAACCTGTTATTTCACTGATTCTGTCAATAAGTCTCCGGAGACTTTTCACTGTCAATTCGGCAATTCTCGCGGATGGTTCGGGGTATTCACTGAAACTACGATCCTGACAGGTATCGACAAACCATACCGGAATATCATACAGTTCATGCAGAATGTCCAGTGTTTTTGGGGATGTTTCACACAAATAACCCGCTGTAATCAACAAGTCCGGCTTCGGAAATAAACCCATAGCAATCGGACCTACTATTGTTTTAACGTTGGCACAATGAGCCACCAGTCCTTCTTTGAGCCATTTCCCCTCAGCTTCTTCTAATATTGACTCGATTTTCCCAAATATGCATCCAACAACAATATGGAAAGCCCAGCTATGATGTATTACAAACACATCCCGGGAGTTCGATACCAGTGCTGACCCGAGCATATCGATCCCCGGAAACATGAAACCATAGATAACCTTTTTGTCACTTTCTTCTCTCACCAGTAATGCGTTCACCAGTTCTTTTATGATTAACCGTAAAACCTTTCGAAAACCTGTCAATTCGATGTCATAATACTTATTGAGTCGTTGTTTTCCCCGTTCGATATCTTCCGCATTGATACCCAGTTTATCGAAAGCCTTTTTTATCCTGGGTAACTCCGAATCGAGTTCCTGTGCTTCAAAGCCGCATAATTCAAGTAATTCAACCATTACTCCATCACTCCTTTTAAGATCTCGATAAACGCTCTGGTTCGGGTTTTCAATTGACCGGTGACGGCGGTACTGTAATCCGATTCTAAAATCAGAAACGGAATATTATGTTCACCCAGTTTTTCAGCAAAATAATATGCTTCTGAGTCATAAGTCTCACAGCAGAGTAATTCATACCATATTACTCCTGAAACATTGAAATCCTTGATTAGTTTCATAGTAAAGTCAAGTCTCTTTTTAGCCGAATTTCTCATAAAAGCGCAGGGTAGCCTGTCGATCAGATATCCCTTTGTTAACGCTTGAAACAGATCGCCCTGAGTGTCAATATCATTCCAGTAATATCGGACACCCTCGCATATCTCCTCTATCACAATCTCGCCACCGGCTAATTGCACCATTTCCAGAACCGCATAATCACCGAAACCAATATTCGGACCGAGAAGGAGAATCCTCGGAGTATTGGTTTCGATTGTTGGCTGTTTATCCTTGATTTCCCGGTAAATAGACTCCAGTACGTCTACCATAAATTCTGGGTCGGCGTAAAAAGAGGCGTGGTTCAGCTTGATAAAATCCAGAGTATTCAATCCCGGCGAATCTGTTTGCCTTATTAGGCTTATCTTCCTTAGAAGTTCCCGTATCCGGTTATAAAGTTTGATAGCATTACCAAGATTCTCGTCGGTGATTTCAGTGTTTGTTAATATCTGTAACCTGTCTTTCAGAGTCGTTAACCTGTTTTTGAAATATTCTACCTCGAAATCGTTACCGTACTGCTGGGGAATTCCCAGCTTGAATATTCCCATTTCGTTACGATATTCCCATATCTCTGCCACTTTCCTCAGATGCTGGCAGGTTACCGGCGCTACCAACATATCTATCATCCTGTAAAAGGGATTTTGCTGTAATAACCTTTCTCCTATCTGAGCTCGTGCAAACGGGCAAATGACCTGTGGAACTAGTGATAATGCCACTTCAGCCGACTGGGTATTGCCACCATGGATAAGGCATATCGGTATCGCTCCTGATGCATAAATAAGCTCCTCCGGTACATAATTACCAGGGAAATACCCTACTATCTTACCCCCTTTTTCCTTTGCCTCCATTAATTGCGTCGGCCTATTTTTTAAATGCTCATCCAGGGATTTTATGTCCATTTAATTCCTCGCTTGATTTCTCATTACTGACCGGGGCTGGAATATAAGTGAGATAATCTCAGATTATTCCGATTAGATAATCACCTATGCCTCTATTCCCCATTCTTTAAAAATTTTTATGTAGTGTTCAGGCTGAGGAAAATCGGGCTGCATTCCGAAGTCAAGGTGACTATAACGATGAACGTAGCCATGATTCTGTTCCTCAAAATGCCATAGCCCCATCACCAGTTCTTTAATTTTATCTCTTGGAACTGAGAATATAATCTCATCTTCTCCGGACATTGTGCGGTATTGTTCGCCCGTATCAGGTAAGGTAATCCGGAATTGGCTATTTAATATAACAGGTACGATCGAGAAAACACAGGAGCGAAGGGGATCAAAGTCAGAAGTCACCAGTATCACCTCTTTATACTTCATTGCCAGTAACATACTACTCAATTGTGCAGTGTTGGAATAAACTAGAACCAGGTCCGGTATAAAATTAGCTGTCTCCAGAGGCGCACGAGTAATGCCGATGTATTTCCCATATTCAAATTGAGGAGATGTTTCACTTAATTTCTTAGACGCCACCTCGCTCTCAACCATATAGGGAAAACCAACATATTCTTCACGGGGTTCTACGATACCATAGGCAGATATCGGACCGGGGCACCAGTTATCCTCTTTCAGCATGGCAATAGTAGCTTTTCGGCCTCGGCGTGACATGGCGAAAGCCTGGCATTGAGCCAAATGGTACCCATAGTCATTTTTAGGTCGTATAGCTCCTTCCGGTATATCTTCTTCTTTCTCAAGCATCTTGACGGCTATTGGTGATGTCCGTAATCTTAGTAATTTACTAAGATCCTCCCCATAGCTATTGTATTCCCTTAGGTTAGTCATCTAACCTTACCTCCTATTTTACGCAGCAGCTATATAAGTTAAATCAATAACTTTTCCCTCTAATTCAGCCGACATTATATTTCAAATAGGAAAAGAAAAACAAGAGAATAAAAAAATAATAAAAACTGATAAGAGAAAACACCACGGAGAATGAAAAACATGAATTAGCAATTTATCGGTAATTGAAATAATATATATTCGCTATTAAAGTGTAATATGGAAATTGAAAGGGGGCAATATTTTGTGTGCTGATAACTATGATGGGAAGGCTGTTCTTGAGGCATTTACCTCTAACGTTTTGAATACACGCTTTGAAGATATCGATGATGTAACAATATCTAATGAAAAATATCTGATTCTGGATATGATCGGCTGTGCCATCGGCGGTGCGGTTCAACCTGATACAGCCGCAATGGTGAAAATGATCGAAGGCTGGGGAGGGGAAAAGGAGGCTACTATACTTGGTCACGGTGTTAAAGCCCCAGTCCATGATGTTGCTTTTGCCAATTGTCTCATGGGGCGTGCTTTCGACCACGGTGTGCTGGTGATGGCAGGGGGAGGTCATGCCAGTGAGACGACTGCATTATCCGCCCTTGCTTTGGCTGAAAGTAAAGGCGTTGATGGTAAAGAATTAATCACAGCTTTGGTAGTGGGAGATGACATTGCATCAAGGATATCAGCAGCCAGTATGGGAGGACCTCCCGGATCAGGACCTATGCGTGCTTTCCGGGGCAGGGATGCCGATATAGATTTTGGCGCTGGATTCGAACCTTGGGGTACGTTTACCACAATGGGAACAACAGCGATCGCCAGCCGATTGCTTGGCTTGAACAGCCTCCAGGTAAAGAATGCCTTCGGTATCGCTGTTAATTTGATCTCGGGAGCCGGTTCAGGCCTGTGGGACGGTACTGCCACTTTTAAGTTAAGTCAAGGTTCATCAGGCCGGAGTGGTATTCTTGCTGCGAAGCTGGCACAGGCAGGATGGACAGGATTATTAGATCCCTTTGGTCCCAGGAATAGCTATTTTGGTGCATTTGCCAGACAAGGTGTTAGCTTGCCCGAAGAACTGACTAAAAACATTGGTACAAAGTACACCGTTGATGTTCTTCGGGCCAAGATGCATCCTGGCGGTGGACCTACTCAATCAACAACTGATGCTGCTATTGAGTTCGCTACCAACCACGATATACAAGCTGAAGACATAGACGAGGTTATTCTTCGCCTTTCTCCTGCACACGCGGCCCATTTCCATTATATGAGACCATACAAAGTCGGTGACTATCCAACGGCTGACGCTCTATTCAGTTACAAGTATTCGGTGACAAACGGACTCGTGAGGAGATCCGGCAAAAATAAAGACTACACCGAAGAAGCCATACGCGACCCTCAAATCCAGAATGTAATAAATAATATGACACTCTCAGATCTGGACAAACCGATAGGATTTGAGATAGAAGTGAAGCTGAAGGACGGGCGTACCATCACTGAGTACTATGAGGTCCACGTCGGCAGAGCACCGGGTGAGACCGATCCCTTAATACTGTCACCAGACGTTATGAGAGGTAGGTTCATGGACCAGATCGAGTTTAGTCAAATGGTCAGTAAAGAAAATGCCGAAAGAATCATAGAAATGGTTGAAAAACTGGAAGAAATAGATAACGTGGCTAAAATAGTAGAACTGTCGGCCAAACAGTAAATAGTATCAATCCCTGCTAGCTTCCCAATCGATATATGCTGCCATACCTGGAGTAAACAGATTTGAGGAATAACTATAAAAACACCGGAAAGGAGGTTAGATAGTAACTAATTTATCTGTGGTTTTTACAATCATTACAATATAAGGAAAAGGAGAAAGACAAGTAATGAAAATTACAGAAATAGAATGCGTACCAATCAGTTTACCTCTTAAGGGGCAACCAGGAAGGCTTAACGATTTACTTATGATAAAAATCCACACCGACGAAGGTATCACAGGAATCGGTGATGGTGGTCTTGTCAATCAGGATATCGTTACCATGATGGTCAAGTCCTGGGCTCCAGTGCTTATCGGGGCAGACCCCCTTGATACAGGAAAGATAATGAGCAGGCTCAGTGGAGCAATCCACGCTATCTGGGGCATGTCTTACCCGGCCGCAGTAGCAAGCGTAGACTACGCCTTGTGGGACCTGAAAGGCAAAGCCTTAAATCAGCCGGTTTACCAGCTTCTGGGAGGTAAACAAGTCGAAAAGTTACGCTTTAATTATTTCCTTTCCGGTGGTGATACTGCTGACAGGGTAAAACGGGCTGAGGAAGCCGTAGCTGGCGGCGTTAAAAGCCTGGGATTGAAGGCAACGGGATTTGGCGGTGGAGGCATATCAACCGAGACTGACCTTGCTAATGTGAAAGCGGTCAGGGAAGCAGTCGGCTACGATGTTGAGTTAAGCATAGATTATAATGCTTCCCTGGATTATTGGACGGCGTTGAGATTCGGCCAGCAGGTTGAGGAATATGATCTTTTCAAATATGAGCAGCCGGTAGCTTGGTATGATATCGATGGCCTGGCGAATTTACGGAAAAAGCTAAATATACCCATATGCTCACATGAATCCACCGTGTTGGTTACCGGTCTGGTGGATGTAATTAAGAAGGATGCTGTTGATATTTTAGGCACCAAATTATCATCTGCAGGTGGACTTACCGCCGGGGTGCAGTGGGCTAAGATCGCCAAGACAACTAACTTGGGAATGTATTGCGGTGGGATGAACGGCCTTTGGGAAGCAGCCGCTCAAGCTCACTGGCTTTGCTCAGAAGCTGAATTCGGGCTACAGTCACAGGCAAGTTTCTTCCCCGTAAGCCTATATGGCACATTCGATACAACTCAACCGACCGATATTGACATCGTCAATAATCCTATGAAGTATAAAGATGGCTACTTCTGGCCGCCCGAAGGACCAGGACTTGGGCTGGAACTGAACGAACAGGCACTGCCCAAGTACATAACTCAGGGAAAGAGTACCATCACTATCGGTGAGAAAGAAAGGGCAGAAGGGAGGTTCTTCGGATAATCAAATAAAGGTAGAAAACTTTCAACAAAAAAGCCTGTTTACCCTTTTTAAAGATGGTGAAAAGATTGTCTGTGACAGGCAATATACAGGCAGGTTGAGTTTGTAACTCCAGCTTGGATTCAACTTCTTAAAACTGTGGTGATCTTCATGGAACTGGAGCCCTGGCTCTACCTGGCCTATGTTGTATTTTGTTTAGATCATCTTGTTATCTCAAACCGAACTTGTTCTTAAAGACTATCTCTGAAATATCTTTCCTTGGTCTTGCTTCAGGTTGTTCATCCGAATAGCCTATCGGTAATAGAAGAACACAAGCATAACCTTCCGGTACATCTAATACTCTGGCTGCTCCCTTGGCATCAAAGGCACCTATATAAAGTGTCCCAATCCCCAGTTCCTGTGCTTCGAGTACCATGTTTTCCAACGCCAGCGCGGCGTCAAACATAAACCAGTATCCTTCTTTATCTGTCGACGGCTTTCCATCCCTGAATCCAGCTTTATTGAGTTCCGAACACGTAGCTATTACTACAGGAGCTTGCTTCAGTACTTGATTATTCCGACTTTCAGGTGCACAGGCATTGTCAGCTAGCTGATTTTTAATATTGTCGTCCTGGACTATAATAAAACGCCATGTTTGAGTATTAGCCCATGAAGGAGCTAGTCGACCTGCTTCGAGGATAGTATCCAGGGTCTGTTGATCTATTGGAGTGGATTTAAATGCACGAATACTTCTCCTATTTTTTATTGCTTCCTTAACATTCATATCAATCTCCTTAAAAATTAAATTACACTAATTGTTCGAATTCACACGAAAACAACGCTTTTTTTTAATTGTGAAATATCGGGATAAACGCATAGATGTAATCAGCATAGTGCAAATAAACATTGTTAATGATTATATTTATCTAATCCTTTTCTGGAAATACTCCTTGAAGTGCATTAGCAACAATACTTATTACTTCAGGTGAAAAATCCTGATTGATCATCCACCCTAAATAATCAGGATACTTTTCCGATATCTCTCTTAATAACCGTCCATTGTGTTTACCAAAGGTAAAACAGGCTTCATCGTTTACCCAGGCAAACTTGCCCACTAGATCAATATAGCCCTCTCTTGATTTCGTGCAAACTTTACACAATCCAGGTATGTCTCGAGGGAGATCCTCATACACGGCTACTTGTGCATCAAGGATCTGGGCACAAGCTATCACATCATTTTCAGCACTGTGGGCGTTTTTTAACTCCTTGTCACAATAATACCCATAGGCTGATTCGAGATTCCTGCTCATGGAAGGATCATAGGGTATATTCATATGAAAGATAGACATAGTGTCCACGATATAACGATTTTCACGAGAGAAACTAATCCCTGCTCTTTCGAATTCATATTCTAATAGCGGTAGATCGAAATCGAGTACATTGAATCCACATAGGTCACAACCTTCAAGGAACTCGACTATGCCCTTGGCTAATTGCCTGAACGTCGGTTCGTTCTTAACATCTTCATTAGTAATCCCGTGGACATTTGATGCCCCAACCGGTATTTCAATTTGAGGATTCACTCTTCTACTTTTATATTCCTCTGTACCATCCGGATATATTTTAAGGACTGAAAATTCTACAATTCTATCAGCGTAGTACCTTGTCCCGGTTGTCTCTAAATCAATCACTGCCAGTGGTTTCGTTAATGAGATATTTTTCATAACGGCAATGATTATATGCCACATTAGGAAAGAAAAACAAGATAATAAAAAAGGCGGTTCAAATTTATAAAGAAAAGGAGATTAAAGCAGAAATAAATAAACAATTAACAATTATACGATCTTAGGCTCGAATCTTGGTTGATTATTTTAGGAGAACGTTGAACTTTACTGAGACAGGAATGTATTTCATCGAAATATTAAGAACTTAAAGTTAATAATGCAACAACTAGACTGTTTACAAAAAGATTAACTATAATTGTCTTACTATGGCGAACGATCTATTTACTTTAGAAAAGAAATTTATCAAACCAGAGAAACCGACTTTCATGGTAGCCGGTTTTACCCAATGGGCTAATGCAGGAGACGTATCAAGTGGAATTCCCGAGTATCTAATTGAAAAGCTTAATGCCAGAAAGATAGGACATATTCATAAAGTTGGTTTTTACTTTTTTCAAATACCTGGAAGGCACTACATGTTTAGACCCCCAGTGAAGTATGTAGATGGGTATGAAGAACACTACCAGGAAGAAGCAGTCAATGATTTTTACTATGCAGAGATTGGCGAAACGGGGCTAGTTATTTTCATCGGTACAGAACCTAATCTAAATGAAGACGTTTATGTAAATACTCTCCTGGATGGCGCTCAAGAACTGGGGGTGAAAAGGATTATTGTGCCGTCAGGCGTAGGATTTGAGGTTCCATTCGATAAAGAAAGACTCATAGGCTGTACCTATAGTCTAAAACAGATGCGACAAGAACTTGAAGATTATGCAGTATCGTTCTCAAATTATGATAGGAATGCCACTATTGGTATGGTTATAAACCACTATTGTGCAAAAAGAGGGATCGAATCGGTCAGGATGACCGCACGAACGCCAAGTTACCAGTTATCATTAACCTTAGCCTCCTTTACTGACAAGAGAGCAATGTATGACATATTAAGAAGAACGAGACATATGTTTGGGATTGACCTTGATTTATCTGATCTGGAAAAAGAAAGCGAAAAACAAAATACAGAATTTGAAAATGGTTTAAAAAAATTGTGCATGGAAAATCCTAATCTCGAATCCCAGATCACAACCTATATAGAACAAATTAGAGAACAGTTTGAAGAGATAAATTTCAAAGAGCCTGTAAAAATCCCTGATGTTTTTCTAAAAGAACTTGATAATCCTCAAAGATAGTACTGGTTGAAATAATAGAAATCCATCGTCGAAACACTTAATTCATAACCCTCTCGTTTTATTTCGGATTCCTGAAGTAAATAAGCATGGAGTCAATTTCACTCCATTACTGGAAAATCACTTGGGGGAAATTCAATGAAAACTGATATTACCTATTTTGAAAAACCTGGCAAAGAAAATACCGATGCTGTAATGGAAATAGTCAAGCAGAAAGCTGATGAAAAAGGAATCAAGACAGTTATCGTTGCTTCCTATCACGGTTTCACAGCCGAAAAGGCTGTCCATTACCTTGAGGGTATGAATGTTATCGTTATAGCCGGATTCCTCGAAGCTACGTCGGAAAACTTATCGCTAACCTTTAGCCAAGGTGATGAAAAGCTGATCAGAGAAAAAGCCACTGTATTGGTCACCACCCACCTTTTTGCGGGAGTAACCAGAGCTGTACGCAGGAAATTCGAAACAACCAGCCCGAGTGAAATAATCGCGCAGACATTGAGACTAATGGGAGTTGGTGTAAAAGTAGGAGTTGAATGCACAGTAATGGCTGCTGATAGCGGACTGGTGAATACAGACGAGGATGTTATTGCCATTGCTGGCACCTATGCGGGTGCAGATACGGCAATAATACTTCGTCCAGTTTATTCACAGAACCTTTTTGATATTAAGATTAAGGAGATACTGTGTAAACCCAATGATTGGTGATCAAACAGCGAGCAGTAATCAACGTTTACCAAATGAATTTGAGTTAGTACATATTATTCTTTTCAAGAATATTGATAAATATCCAAGTTTGTGAAATATTTATCATTCCATTTCCTTCTTCATTCTTTTTACCGGATTCTCAAATTCACATGGCACTTTTGTCTGGCATAAACCACAACCAGCTATGCTTTTCTCATTATCATACCCACCTGCATATGATTCTCTCGAGTAACCAATCTCATGTAAATATTGCTGGCACTTAAGTTTATCGTGTCCCGTCTCACTGATTGCCTCGGCTGGGCATCGTTTAATGCAAGCCAGACAGTTAACACCAATATAGTGCAGGCAATTCGAGTACGGCCCGTCCGCTACTCTGGGGCTCTTTGGCAGGACTAAATCAGTTACAACAGAAGCACAGCGGATGGCGATACCGCTCTCGGTAATGAATCCATCGGAAAGACTGAAGGTGCCTAAGCCAGCAGCGTAGGCAATATGTCGTTCCGACCAATTTGAGTAAGGGCCTTTTTCATTGGTAAAAGTTTTAAAATATGGCTGTGAAAACGGTGCTGTAGCTAGATATCCCATATTGTCAAGTAATGTCACCATATATTCCCTCAGTTTTTCATTAAACTTCTCACCGTACCAGCGAGTATGTGACCAGAGTCGACTGGGAATTCGTGACTCGAGACGATTTGATTTTCGTGTTTCCTCAACTGCCGGTAGTATCCAGCTTATCACCGAGAGGTGAGTGGGCATATCATCCGGAGATTTCCCATAGGCTTCAGCCAGGGCCTCGCGAGGAGTAAGGTGTTCTGGCTCAATGATCGTCTTGTAATCAGCAAAAATTTCATCATCACCATCGGCAAATCCAACCAGTGGTTCATCCCACATTACATACCCATCAAGGAATGACAAGCGGTTTTCTGAGCTCGTACCTACAAATTCCTTAATCTCTTCGTAAATTAATTCACCTGGGTTCTTTTCCAGTCTTTCTTTGTCCTTTGTCGAGAAGGTCATCTTGTACCCCCTTATGCTCCTTCGTATTTGTTATAGAACTATATATATCGTCGCTTCCAAGTTTTGGTTCAGTCAATCGCCCGAAAAAGTGTATATATTCAACGCTTGGATTGGCACATTCTAACTCACGTTTACCTAATACCCGTAACAGTCGTTCTAACTCATGAATTCCAAGACATTACCTAGAGATAATTCTTTCTCATAAAATCTATCTCCTATAAAATAAAACAAGGCACTACGCTCCACCGCACTATCGGCAGCTATAGTACCCACCCATCAACAATTATGTTGTTATTATGCCTTCAGTATATCCTTACGCTTTGTTAATTATCTTTTAATCGATATGCTTTCTGTGCAGTATCGTAGAACAGAGCAGCTTTCTCGCTGGAAGAGAAATCCTGAACGATTCTTTTGAAGGCATTCCACATCACAGTGTATGAACAGGAAACCTTATCTACTGGGAAATTACTCTCGAACATGCAACGGTCTACTCCAAATTTTTCAATACACCAGTTGAAGTATGGTGACATAGCCTCAGCTAGTTCGAGAGAATCTGGAGGTGCTTCTAACTCACTCCATCCGAAGCCAATAATTGGCATTCCCATACCACCAAGTTTAATGTATACGTTGTTACATGTCGATAGTTTAGCTATGTCTTTCCTCCACTGTCTGAATACTTCACTACGCTGACCGGCATATGGACCAACGCCTAACGGTCCTCCTATATGATCAAGGATAATTGTTGTTTCTGGGAAGGATTGTGCCAAGTCAGTCAATTCGGGCAGTTGATGGAAATAGAGCCATGCATCAAAACTCAAACTATACTTCTGTAAACATTCAAAACCTTCACGAAACTTAGCATCCAGTAATAACCCTCTGGGTGAATTCATGTAGTTCCGCTGAATGTTTTCATCCCAGACACTCGAATGTCGGATACCACGGAATCGATTGGGGCTAGCTGTTAAATGGGCTTCAAGCACTTCAGATACCTTAGTACCTAACCTTAAGTCTGCATGGCTTACTATACCTGCCGCTACCCTCGTCGGTCCATATTGTCCACTGGCACTCTGGGCTGCGATACCTTGCACGAACTCCGTTTCACCTACTATTTTCATTTCAGGAGGTCCATCCGCCCTGTACATTGCCCTACAATCGATAAACACTGTCTTGATTATGTTATGACCGCCGCCAATGTCCTGCACCAGATCATCAAGCAAATAACGTGATCCTGGGCTGTCTGGTGATTCGGGACGATCCCAGAGATGATGGTGCGGATCACATATCGGAAGGTCAGGTTCTAGTGGCTCCTCTGAAGTTAACTGCAACCATATTTCCTGGTTTGTTGCCATCTTTTCTTTCCTCTCATATGATAATTTACTTTAGGGCTCTATGATTTCAATATACCCTTTCTTCATAGAACTCTCTCCAGGTAGCATCAGGTAGTCAATTTTTTATCGATATATTTAAGAAGCGCCTAGTATCGACCGTATTTCTCAACTGACTCTATCATAGTTTTTACATTTTCTGGTTTGGCTTCCCCGTAGCCAGTTGTCGAAGAAGTCAGCATAAAGCCACCGTTCTTCCCGCAGGTTTCTATGAGTTTCTTACAGTATTCTTCCACCTCAGAAGGTGAACCGGTACTAAGTAATGAAACGGGCACACTACCAATCAGGCAGGCACAGTCACCAAGAATTTCCTTGGCTCGAAATATATCTGTTTCTTGAATACGGATATAGAAAGTGCCCTTTGGAAATTCGGTAAAATACTCAAGCTGGTTGTCCCTCCTTCCCTCAAAAAACATTCGGATGACATCGTATCCAAGATCGAATGTTGTCTGTATAGCCCGTTTCCAGTAAGGCCAGACAAACTCCTCGAACTGATTTATTGATAAAAATTCATCGGACACCCTGTGCGATTCTCCGGCTCCACCTACTGCCGGCTTGCCTTCCTGGTGGGCTGCCGGTTTCGCCCGGGCAATCCGGAATTCCAGAAACTTCTCGAGAGCCGCTTTAAGCTTGTCTGGCTGGCGGAACATGTCTATGACCACGCCCCTGAACCCCCTAAAGCTGTTGGAAAAACCGGAGAAAGGAGGTGACACTCCTCCTTCCATCTTCCAGAACGGATCCTGGGGAAAACCGAGAGATGCCATCTCCTGATTAAGATCACCCACAGCTTTGTCCCATTTCTTCTTTTCCTGACCGGCTTGTTTCATTGCCTTGGCAAATTGCTCGAAATCCGGCGAATCAAAAAGTGTAACAATAGATGCTACAAATGTACCTAAGCCCATAATTGGAGGGAGCTTAGCCAGTGGCTTCATCGAGTTATATACCCGTGGCAACCAGTAGCGAATTATGTAATCGGACGGGTCAAAGAGAAAGAGATCATACTCGTCCTCTTTCATATACTCCTGCTCGTTTATCTGGTGGGGAAGATCAGGGGGAAGTTTGCCCCCGGGATGCCATTCGTAATTTGAATCAAGAATATCAAGCGCTGTACCTGCTCCTGAGTTTATGTTTCCCCATCCATCAGGCGCAAAATCAACCAGCATTCTTTTGAGAGCGTTTTTCCAGGCTGGAGCATCATAGTAGACGCTTGAGAAAGGTATACCAGCGTATTTGCATGCCGGGTAGGTCCCGCAGAAGAGAACAGGCACTCTGTCTGGTATTTTGAGCGTAATTGTGTCATACAACCTCTTTTCCCTTTCGTAGTAAAGCTCCTCTACCGATTTGCCGTGTTTCTTCTGGATCTCTTCTCTTAATTCTCGGTCATCGACCAGTATTTCTTCTCTTGATTTTTCCATTACTAATTAACCTCCTCCTCGTTTTCTAACACTCGATTATGATTAGAAGAAGCGTCGAGTCTTGGTTGACGTTCAATGGATTAATTCTTTAAGTTTTTCTTCGTTTTTATCTTGGGTAGCCCTGCATATTTCAGAGGTTCCACTATAAAGAGACAATACCGAATTTTTTCAGGTTCTTAGCTTTCTTCCTGGCATCTTCAACCAACATACCCAACGACTGCCAGAACTTATCACTATGGTTCTTGATACAGGTATGAGTCAATTCGTGAAGAATAACGTAATCCATCAACTCTTCAGGTAATCGTGCAATTTTTATGTTCAAGTTTATGTTATTTCTATAAGAACAGCTTCCCCACCTGGTCTTTTGATTACGGATGAAAATTCTGTTGTAGGTGAATCCGTGTTTGTCTGCCAGGTATATGAGCCTTCGTGTTATTTTCCTTTTATCCTTCGTTTTGTCGATATTGGCTGAGGTAGAGGATAACTTGGTGGAATCAAGTTCATACTGTTTCACCCTGGCTTGGCTTTTTTGTATCCAAGTTATCTTGGCGGTAACAAATTCTTCGGCTTCCTGGAAGGACAACCTTTCAGGTACTGCGACTCGAACTCCCCTGAATGGTTTCACTGAGATATTCAGGTGTTTCGCCTTCTTGCTACGCTCGAATAAAACCTGTCCCACTCCCTCTATTTGAACTGTAGCTGACTGCAGCATCAGAGATGCACCCCTCCTGCGACCATCGTAATTTTGAATACCAGCATGTTAGTAAAATATCATCCTGCCGTCAAATGCAAGTGTCTGTCTCGTCGGACTGAACAGGTTTACTGGTGGATTCACTTCCGGGCACCGGTACTCCAAATCACGATGCAGTAGATGTACGTCCTGGCTTGACGATATTTCTCTTCGTCACGGCCTGGATTGACATCGCTCTTTATGCTCAATGCTATAAATCCATTCATTCCAAGTGGTACAAGCCCGTTGGGAGTGATTCCCGGAATCATTTTCGGGGAAATCTTGGTGCAGAGCCTGTGATGTCGCCATTTCCGGAGGTATTCCGACCCTCATGCGTACGAAGCACCGCACATTTATCATAGGCAGCGATATTTTCGCACTGCTCTTGTGGAAGAGATTTGTCATCTACAGCAGGAGCCGGAGCCATTATTGTCTGAAATCACTCAGATATTACTTGAATTTGGTGATAAACAACAATACCCGGTTCGTGCCGGTTGTGTTCAAAGGATATTTGATCTAGTTTCGATATATTAGTGAATGCCGATGAGGAATAACTGGTAATAATTAAGGAAATTATTGGAATTTTATTGCATTTTTTTCATCTTTTTGAGCGTAAATAGCCCTATTTTACACTTAACGGGAAGGAACGAGCCTGATAGCTACCATAAAGATAACATTATATTGCAGGAATAAGGAAAGAAATTAATAAAAAACACTAATAGTATGGTTATTAATCACTTTCAAGGCAATGAATCTTCTCCTCGATGTATAATTACCACGATGAACACGAAGAAAGATGAAAAAGTGATATTACGAACACTCAAAGATTGGGGCAAAGTCCTGCTATTAATGCTGGATGAAGCAATAGTAATTGCTGTTATTCTACTGATATTATTTTTTCTGGGAGTAGAAATCACCTTACCGATTAAGATTGGTGCAGGGGTACTATTCTTTATCTTTATATTTGTTAGGCACGTTGCGGTGATACCCAGTTTCCATAGAAAGCAGGTTACCGGTCGAGAAGGCATGATAGGTGAACATGGCAGAGTCGTGAAGCCACTCACACCAACAGGAGTTATCAGTATCCATGGGGAGTACTGGAATGCCAAATCTGTCGATGACGACATAGATGTGGATGAGAATGTTGAAATCGTCGGAGTTGACGGATTGCTGTTAAGGGTGAAGCGTGAGAGTGTTTAGTGAATAGCAGGTTAGCCTATCCTCCCCTCAAAAGCAATTCAGAAAACGTGTTATAGCACAGATCGTATGTAATGAGAAGTTTAATTGCTACATTCGAGAAGATCTAGATAGCTTACCAATCCCATCAACGGAATTCTTTTTCAATGCGTTTAGAGATTTTGTCATTGATGCCATGTTAGTCTTCCCTATTTCCAACATGACCTGACTGGCAATTTCTTGCGCAACTGGTTCCGCTTGAGCTAGTTTCTCTCGACCTTTTTCGGTAATGATTATGTGTAACGATCTTCTATCAGTAGGATTAGGAATGACGTCAACTAAACCATCTCTTTGCATCCTCTTGGTCAGAGTAGTAATGTCATGCTTTTCCTTGATCGTCTCACGCGCTATCTCAGTAGGTATTACGGGGTGCTTAGCCGTAGCGAGTAGTTTCAGAACGGTAAATTTAATAGCGGAAATACCTGCCTTCTTGTAAAAAGCAGAATCAGCGTACTTCTGGGTGGTTATTGCAGCTTCAAGAAAAAGGCTGAATGCATCCGAAACCGGATTGCCCTTGTCAACGTTTATCATTTTGTATCCTCCTCCCTTACCCCTGACTCATTATATCACGTGCGAGTAAAGATGGTAAAACGGGGAGAATTCATGTGTCTCTATCTACCATATAAATTTAATCTCTTTCCATGATTTTACAGTTACCTTAGAGTCACATTTGCGTTATCATATAGGCAGATGATCGAAGTTGCAAAGGAGTAAAGGATTGAAAAGACTACTAAGCTTATTCTTGGTGCTACTGGTTGTTGCTGCTGGTACTCTTACGGGATGCAAAGAGATTGATAATCTCGTTACCCATGATCAGGAATCAACTCCGATCATCTCAGAAGACTCTCAAACCACTCCCACTACTCCATCTGACACAACTTCAACTGCTATTTCACCAGAACTACTCACAGTTTCTATCCTTGATGTCGGCCAAGCAGATTGCATCGTTATCCAACAAGGTGATAATGCCATGATTATCGATGCTGGCAACAATGCGGATTCAACCTTTGTTGTTGATCAGCTGCAGAATATGGGAATAAACAGGCTTGATGTAGTCATTGGTACTCACCCTCATGAAGATCATATCGGCGGTCTCGATGCTGTCATCAATAATTTCGATATAGGAACGATATACATGCCCAAAGTATCGAACAATACGAAAACCTTTGAAGATGTACTCACAGCAATCCAGGAGAAAGGTCTTTCTGTGACCACACCGGTTCCGGGTACTAGCTTTACGCTTGGAGACGAAGTACAATGTCTAATCCTCGCACCAAACAGTGCGAGTTATGAAGACCTGAATAACTACTCAATCGTTTTGAAAGTAACGTACAATTGTAAGTCTTTTTTATTCACTGGGGATGCCGAGGTAGACTCAGAGGAAGAGATACTCGCTAAAGGATATGACCTGAAAGCGGATGTTCTGAAGGTAGGACATCATGGCAGTACAAGCTCTACATCGGATGAGTTCCTGGAGGCTGTATCACCGGAATATGCTGTGATATGCGTAGGAGTCGATAATACCTATGGCCATCCCCACCAGGAAACACTGGACAAGCTAAATGCAGCAGGTATAAGAATATACCGGACTGATTTAAGCGGTGGCACTATAAAATTTGTTGTTGATGGTGATCAATTGTTAGTGAGCGTAGAGAAATAGCCATGAAGGTAACGATCGACAGGTTTGAAGGTGAATTTGCGGTTTGTGAACAAGCAGACCGTACTATGGTAAATATCCTCAAAGATAATATTCCTCAAGAAGCGAAAGAAGGTGATATCCTTATCATCGAAGGAGATTCTATTTCTATTGATGTTGAGGGAACAGCTGAGCGAAAAAAGAGAATCAACAGATTAATGGATGATCTCTGGAAATAAATAACTCAGCACTCAATTCTCTCCGTGAAGAATGACTCTATATGTCTTATTGCCATACTATGTTATTAAATAAAGCTAACATCATTAAAAATTGTTTTATTAAGTTACAGTTTGAGAGTGAAAGAATAACATTGACAGGAATGTTCGTATATTTTTTTATATAATCACCCATGTAAACTAATTTATTGCTTTGCCATTCTACTGCCACTATGTGGAGAGAAAGATATGGGTACAACTGGTAAATGGAGATGCCTGGATTGTGGGAATGAATTCAAAGCTAGCGTAGGAGGAGGTTTTCACTTCATACTATATCGATGCGTTCAATGTGATAGAACAAAGTCGGTTGATGTTGAGCGATCATCTTCAGGAGAGTGGATACCTACCGATCAATCCGGAGTGGGTGTATGTCAAAGGTGCGGTGGACAACTGAGAGACGATATTAACCCGATGTGTAGAAAGTGTAAAAGTAGGAATACAGAGCAGTTAGAGATAGAGGTTTATTACGATTAGTTAAGAGTCGGTGGCTTCCGCTTCCAGTATCGTTTACAAGCGTTCTCAATCTTTATAATTAACCAATAATCCGTATTATTTTTTAAACCCATCTTTTACCTTCTCAATTGGGTAGTTCTTTTCGTTCTTCCTCCCACTGCACTATATAGTCACACTGCGCCTGTGTTTCAGGAGATCTTGCTACTGATGCCTTTGGACAGGAATCCCAGACATGCTCTAGCTTTTCCATGCAACTCTCCTGAAACCGTATCTATTTTAAATATCAGAATGTTAGTGAAATATCGTCCTGCCGTCAAATGCAAGTGCCTGGTCGGACTACGCAGGTCACTGGTGGATTCACTTCCGGGCACCGGTACTTCAATTCACGATGCAGTAGATGTACATCCTGGCTTGACGATATTTCTCTTCGTCACGGCCCGGATTGACGTTGCTCTTTATGCTCAACGCTATAAATTCATTCATGCCAAGTGGTACAAGCCGCTGGAAGTGATTTCCGGAATCATTTTTGGGGTAATCTTGGTACAAACCTTATAATGTCGCCATTCCCGGAGGTACTCCGACCCTCAAAGCGTACAAAGCGCCGCACCTTTATCATAGGTAACGGTATTTTCGCGGTACTCTTGTGGAAGGGATTTGTCATCTACGGCAGGAGCAGGAGCCCTTCTTATCCAAAATCAGGCAGGTATTATGATGGTAAATCTCAATTACCCGTATACTGTAATTTTTTTCAGGAAACTTTTAGCCCAGTGATGATAAATTTATGGAAATGAATAAGTTGTACCACGTACTAATTATGGAATTTTTTAGCATTTTCTTGCATTTTTTCATCATTTTGAGCCTGAGTTTCGAAACTTTTCGCGTAACCGGACGAAACGAGCCTGTTGACAATGATAAAGATAACACCATTTTGCAGGTATAAGTAGAAAAACCAACAAATAAAACTCACGGTAGGGTTACTAACGAGCAATGTTTATTATTGAAAAGATTACAAAGATCTAAGAATCTTCAAGAAAATCGAAGGGTTAAGTAGGAAAGATACTATAAGCAGACTATCACAGTAGACCTAGAGACACTATTTGAAAGAAAAATTAAGAAACTGTTTTCAAACCAAACTGACCAGATCCTTGCTCTTCGAGTTGATTTTCATCGTAACCAAATAGAATAATAGTTTATAAACGGGTTAATGTTTATCTACGGTGGGGTGAAATGAAAACTATCGATTTACGAAGTGACACCGTTACGCATCCAACACAGGAGATGAGGAAAGCAATGTTCGAGGCTGAGGTTGGCGACGATGTTTATGGTGAAGATCCAACAGTAAACCGTCTTGAATCAATTGCCGCAGACAAAATGGGTAAAGAAGACTCTCTATTTACCACTTCTGGTACGCAGAGTAACCTGATTGCAGTTCTCACACATACTGTTCATGGCGACGAAATAATTCTAGGTAACAGTTCACATATTTTTTTAAACGAAGTAGGCGGCGCTGCAGCCCTGGGTGGAGTGGTCATGCACACCATCCAAAATGATAGGTCCGGCCATCTCGATTTAAACGACATAGAACGAGTGGTTCGCAGAGACAACATACATTACCCGAAAACTACACTACTCTGTATAGAAAACACTCATAACCAATGTGGAGGGACCATATTGGACCAAGTGTACACAAACAAAGTATGCGAACTGACGCACATCCTTGGGATAAAGGTCCACCTGGATGGAGCCCGTATTTTTAATGCTGCGACTGCTCTCGGCATCCCGACTCAGTTACTGACTGAAAACGTAGATTCCGTATCGTTCTGCCTTTCTAAGGGATTGAGTGCGCCCGTAGGGTCAATGTTGTGCGGGAGTAAAGAATTCATAAAAAAAGCGCGTAAAATCCGCAAAATGCTCGGTGGGGGCATGCGACAGGCAGGAATTATCGCAGCAGCGGGTATAGTAGCCCTGGAAATAATGGTTGAACGTTTGGTCGAAGACCACAAAAAAGCAAAACGTCTCGCACAGGGGTTAGAGAGGATAAGAGGAATCAATTCGGATTCGGATAACCTACCTACAAATATCGTAATGTTTTCTCTTGAAACAGGTTTATCTCCGAGCAAATTTATGGATTATCTTTGGGAAGAAGGGATAAGAATAGGTTCACGCGGTGGAAATCTGTTTCGTGCGGTTACTCATCGAGAGATATCTTCATCAGATATTGATGAGGTATTAGCCCATTTTGAAACTATTTGCCGAAAATTATAAGTTAAACAATTTCGGCTACTCGTGTATTTACATTCCTCACATTTCAATAATTCTATCGACAAAACTGGCCACTTAGATGAAATATCACTCATATTTTCTCTTTCGGTT
>DUFA01000024.1 GCA_011191975.1 Dehalococcoidia bacterium | reverse complement strand
CCCGATATTCGCATGAACGTTTGCGGGGGAAATTGTCAGTTCAAAATAATTCGAAGGTACGGACATTGTTATTATTTGAGTCAAATCAGCTTGTTGTTGAGATGTTTCACTTTGAGTAGAGTCGGCTTTTTGTTGGACTGTTTTTGAGGTTGTTGGTTCTTCTACTATAGGATTATCACAGCCTGAATAAATTATCATTGAATAAAAAATTATAATTAGGCTAGCCAGTGTAAATATTCTATTGTTTAACATCAGAACACTCTCCCTAATAAAGTTACAAAATCAGTCAGAGATTCTTTGATCTGAGATAGAGTAATACTCAATTTTGGCGAGTTCACATGGTAAAAAACTGTCTCTTTCTATGTAAGATAGCCTGGTGATCTAAAGTCAGTTTCTTTTTTAAATCTACCTCCAAATGAGTGTAATAACGCTCATTCTATTGACCATAGAGCTCAATGTCAACCTATTTATAAAAAAATCAGTCTAAAGTATTAGATCAATACTATTTGATAAGGAGGTGTATTCATCCATCTGTTAGATGTACTCACCTTGGTATGTGTTAAGCATATCCTCACAAAAGTAAGAAAACGCAAGAGTACGTATAAACCTGTACTATGAATGTAAGATTCAAATTTGACACGATTTTGATGTACGCGTGTGATAGTTTTAGAAATAATCGTAGGACTAATATTCAACCCTCAGAATCGGTTTCGATGACTAACAGAATATGGAATGCAGCTTCCTAAACCTCATGTCGTGCGATCGAGTCGCACCAGGGGCGTACTATGCACCCAATGCGTCGGATGTTAGTCTGATATAGAAAAATACTCTCAAAACGGGCTGAACCGGGAATGGCAGGATTCCCGGTCCAGAGGGGTCAGGTAGCTTGAGGGCTACGATACCATCAACAAATTCCGCCTTCATGAGGAATTTATTGATGATGTGTATTGTGATATATAAAATCGATGTTCCGGTAGTACCAGAAGTATCAAAAACAGGAGAAAACGATCAACTAGTATTGGCCCAAAAAATAAATTCGGTGGATAAAGAGTTGTGTGTACAGGAATACACCACAAAGACCATTTGATACTTTTAAATATTGCAGAAATGAGAGAACCGGGAAGCTCAAATCTTCCCGGTTCTGGCGTGTGCGGTTTGGTGAAAGATATCCCGCCACTTTCCTCAGGAGGAAGGAGATGCAGAGAAATATATTCTCACATGAAGATACAACGATTGAACAGTACCAAAAGTATCAAAAACAGTATCAAACGGTTCAGACTTACTATTTTTAGTCGCATTATTTAGTTGAGATAAGGAAATTCGAATCCCTGACCTACCCGATACGATCGGGACACTCTTTCTGACCAGGTATTCAGCCTGTCAGCTTATGTGGTTCATTCTGAGATCAGTTGGTGGAGCTGAGGTATCAATGGTTAACAACCCCGTTAACTTAAAATTAATCGACAATTAACCCTAGATTTACTGCTGCCTGATACCATATCGGATGATAAGTGATATTAGGACTGATACTCCCATAAATAATAAAAACTTAGCGTTTAGAGATTGAGTTTTCAATGGAAGGATTCTTCTCGAATAATATAGACCATATTATGGCCGAACTTGGCCGAATCGAATTAAAGCTGCAATACTGTTTAACGGTCATGCGGAATCAGAACGAAGATACCTCGACTGACAGGTTTCAGGGGCTTTATATTTCTGAAAAAGAAATGGATGCTATCTCGGGCATAGCGGTTAACCAGGATAAAAAGGAAGAATCCTCATTATACACACCAGAGGCTATCGATTTAGCAAAATCTCTGAGTCATCTAGAGAAGGATATTTCCGAGAAAAAAGAGGAAAGTATACGACGTGGGATTGAACTGAGACTAGTCTCTCTGGAGCAGATGTTTCGATTGTCTTCTTTTGATATAGATACACTACTGGCATGCCTCCTGACTGAAATAAACCTGAAATATCAACGTGTTTATGCTTATCTTCAAGATGACGTAACCCAAAAAAGCCCCACGGTAGACCTGGTGCTGAAACTGCTGTGCAAGACCTTTCCGGAAATGCTCAAACACCGCCAGGCTTTTTCAGCCGATGCTCCTCTCATAAAATACCAGTTGGTAAGACTTTGCGAAGACCATACTTCGAAACCAACTCCCCTGTTGGACAAATCCTTGCAGATGGACGAGCGTATTATTCACTACCTTCTGGGGATAGACCAGTTAGACCCATGCCTATCAAGATTTACTCAGTTAGTACAACCTGAGCTGGACTTTGAGGAACTCATCTTGCCAGGGGAAACCAGACAGTTTATCAATACACTGGTTGCACGGGGTAAGAAAGCGCCAGTCTGTTACCTGCACGGGGATAACGGAGTAGGTAAAAAAGCAACTGCCGAAGCTATCTGTAAGAAACTGGGATTGCCGGTATTGTACGTGGAACTAAACAGGATGTTGTCAGGTAAGGAAAACACGGAAACATCGTTACACCTTATCGTACGAGAAGGTATGTTGTGGAACGCAGCGCTGTATCTGAATGGATACGACGTACTTTTCCCGGTAGAAGAGGGGAGCAAATTTGATGGTGATGACTTGGTAACAGAAGTCATGAACTATCCGAAATGGATTTTCATAGCGGGTAATAAAGAGTGGAATCCTAAAGTTGCGTGGCAGAATCGTCCCTTCGTTTCTATTGAACTGCCAATGCCTTCCTATTCTTTACGTAAAGAGTTGTGGGAAAAATACTGGGACAAGAACATCGCTATGGAAGATGATGTTGACTTCAGTGATTTAGCCGGTAAGTTCAAGTTGACCGGAGAGCAGATACGCAACGTGACGATTAATGCCCGGAACCTGGTCCGGTTGCGTGAGCCGGGACACCAGACAGTGAACGGTAAGGACATATCCTCGATCTGCCGTACCGAGTCACGTGAGGTCCTTCATAACATGGCACGCAAGATAAAACCTAAATACGGTTGGGAGGATATCATCCTTCCTGTGGACCTGTTCGAGCAATTAAAGGAGATTTACGGTTGTGTCCAGCATTATCATAGAGTTTACAGCGATTGGGGTTTTGATAAGAAACTATCTCTCGGAAAAGGCCTGCATGTGCTATTCTCGGGTCCCTCCGGCACGGGGAAAACCATGGCGGCGGAAATACTGGCTCACGAACTTATGCTCGACCTGTATAAGATAGACCTGTCCAATGTTGTCAGCAAGTATATCGGAGAGACGGAGAAAAACCTGGATCGTATTTTCAGAGAAGGCCAAACATCCAACTCCATTCTGTTTTTCGACGAAGCTGATGCCATTTTCGGGAAGCGTTCCGAGGTTAAAGATGCTCACGACCGATATGCCAATATTGAGATATCATACCTGCTGCAGAAAATGGACGAGTATGAGGGAATGGTTATACTTGCCACGAATTTACGTAAGAACATAGATGAAGCCTTCTCACGGCGTATACATTTTGCACTTGAATTTCCAGTTCCTGATGAGCCTGATCGGAATCGAATCTGGCACAGCATCTTCCCGCCTGAGACACCGCTGGACAGCAATATAGATTTTACTTTCATGGCAAGACAGTTTCGTATCACCGGAGGAAACATTAAAAACATAGCCTTGGGTGCTGCTTTCCTGGCTGCACAAAACGGTAACATTATCAATATGAATAACATCATCAGGGCAACAAAACGGGAATACCAAAAAATCGGGAAGCTCTGCACTGAAGATGAATTTGCCCAATACATAAACCTGGTGAAGTGAAAAATAACATGAGAAAAATCAATATCTTAAACACTTAGTGGATTTGTCGAAAAGAGGATTTAGATTCTGTAAGGGAAAGGGTTCTCGATGATTAGTGACCTGAATGAGACAATTAAAAAACTGATTTGTATAAAAGGTGAACTTGACTCGTCACAGATAGACGTTGAGTTTAAGGCGCCGGATCGGGAATGGTCGGCATCGATCTCCAAACCGACGGTGAATATCTATCTCTATGATATCCGCGAAAATCACCAATTGCGTGGTACCGAATGGGTAATCAACCGTAACAATGATGGCACGGCAACGAGAAAAAAGAATCCCAGTCGCTTTGACATTTCTTATCTCATAACAGTCTGGGCTAACGATATTGGCGATGAACATAGGCTACTCTGGCACGTCATGTCAACATTATTCCGTTATCCTGAAATGCCGGAGGATGTGTTATACGGAGATCTTGTAGAGCACATATATCCAATTAAAACGAGTACTGCCCAGCCAGATGGACTGTTCAATAATCCCGCCGATTTTTGGGCAGCTCTGGACAACAAGATAAAGGCTTCAATCAACTACGTGGTTACCTTACCACTGGATACGGAACAGGCTTTCATTGCTCCCACCGTCAAGACAAAGATAATTGACGTCAAGCCACCGGACACTGATGCCGAGCGAATTATACAGATTGGCGGATTCGTACAGGAGGACGGAAAACCTGTACAAGGCCTTAGTAATGCTAAAGTGCTGGCTAAAGAGGTCGGTATGACCGCCAGGATAGATGCCGAAGGATACTATACCTTCCCCAATATCACAATCGGAACGCAGACTTTCAAGATTATCGCTGCTGGTAAAGAGCTCAAGGAAATGGTGGTGACAATACCCAGTGATAATTACGACCTAGAAATATAATGGTTACTGTACCTGAATCATAAAGGAGGTGATAGATTAGATAGATAGGAGGACCTTTAACGCATCCTCGAACTATCGATAGAAGTCGAATTTAATTAATTTTAATAGGAACACTTAATAAAGGAGTTAAAAAAATGCCAGAATATCTTTCACCAGGTGTATACGTTGAAGAAGTAGACAAAGGTACCAAGCCGATAGAAGGAGCAGGTACCGCTTGCGCAGCATTTGTAGGCTTCGCCGAACGAGGTCCGGTCAACGAACCGACCTTTATCCCTAACTGGACAGAATTTACCAATACCTTTGGTGGCTTTTTAGAAGGAAGCTACCTGGCTAACGCGGTGTTCGGTTATTTTCTGAACGGGGGAGGACGCTGCTATGTTACCCGACTTCCGGGTGGCGCAGAAGAGGAAGAAGAAAAAGCAAAAGTAGCATTGCCAAGTCATTCTCAAGCTTCAATCGAGAGTTTGTCTATCACTGCTCTCGAAGCCGGTCCGGCCGGCGGTGAAATCACTGTTGAAGTGGTAAAGCCTGAAGGTGAGGACGTCTCCGAAGATCTGTTTAACCTGATCGTACGCGGTGGAGGAGCCGAAGAGACATTTGAAAACCTCAGCTTTGGGAAAGCGAGAGGTGTCCGAAATGTGTTGGATGTGGTAAACAAACAATCGAAGCTGATACGGGTTGCTGAACAAGAATCACAATTAACCATAGCGGAACGTGCGCCTAATCCAGGTACGTACCAACTTACCGTTGCTGAGACAACAACTACCGCTCTGGCACCTGTTTCAAGTGATGAGATTGTTGGTGATGCCGCTGAACGAACTGGACTATCCGGTTTTGAGGTTGCCGATGATGTCACCATGGTATGTGTCCCTGATCTCATGGCACTCTACCAGGCAGGAATCATATCGATGGACGGGGTCAAATCGGTACAGCTGGCAATGATTGCCCATTGTGAAAATATGAAAGACCGTTTTGCCATACTCGATTGTCCGCCAGATCTAAAACCACAGCAGATGAAAGACTGGCGAATGAATGAAGCCGGTTACGATACTAAGTATGGCGCTGTTTACTATCCATGGATTAGAGTTGCAGATCCGACAGGTAAAAAGGATAGCGTTCTTGTACCACCCAGTGGATACATGGCAGGAATTTATGCTCGAAGCGATAATGAGCGCGGCGTTCACAAGGCACCGGCTAATGAAGTGGTAAGAGGAGCCATGGCGTTGGAGACGCAGATTACCAAGGGCGAGCAGGATATCCTCAATCCTATAGGTGTTAACTGCATTCGATCCTTCCCCGGTCGGGGTATTCGCGTCTGGGGCGCCAGAACACTTTCCAGTGACGCATCATGGCGCTATATCAATGTCAGACGCCTTTTCAACTTCGTCGAAAAATCCATCCAGATGGGGACACAATGGATAGTCTTCGAACCCAACGATGCTGATCTCTGGGCACGCATACGGCGTGATATTACTGCTTTCCTGAGTACTGTATGGGGCAGTGGAGCGTTATTTGGCGCTACCGCCTCCCAGGCATTCTATGTAAAGTGTGATGCTGAGAACAATCCACCGGCAACACGTGACCTGGGACAGGTTATTATCGAGATAGGTATGGCACCCGTGAAACCGGCAGAATTTGTAATCTTCCGTATCAGTCAGTGGGCCAGCGGCTCGGAGACAAGTGAATAAGGGCAAATACAGGAACCTATATTTAATATGAAGGAGATACAAAAATGGCAACTTTGGTAGATACCTCAAGACAGGACCCGTTGGTAGGTTATAATTTTTCTCTTGAAGTCGGTGGAGGAAAAATCAGCGGCTATTTCACCGAGGTCAGCGGGTTGGGCTCTGAAACTAAGACAATAAAGCAAGCAGTGGTAAATGATAAGGGCCATACGGTAGTCCTGCAAATTCCCGGTCGGCTTGAGTGGGGAGATATTGTATTAAAGCGCGGTATCACATCGAACCTGGACATGTGGGAATGGCGTAAACAGGTTGAAGAAGGAGATGTGGACCAGGCACGTATGAATGGCTCGATTGTGATGTATGACCAGACGCTTTCTGAAGTAGCTCGATGGAATTTTAATAATGCATGGCCATCGAAAATAAGCGGACCGGCACCCAAGGCGGACAGTAATGAGATAGGGGTAGAAGAATTAACCCTGGTACACGAGTATATTACGCGCGTATCCTAGGAGGTTTCGTAAATGACACTGCAAACGGAATTCGAGTTTACGCTTCCTCGTGGTTACGTTGACCGTGAGGGCAACCTCCATAAGAACGGTACGATGCGCTTATCGACAGCCATGGATGAGATTGCTCCACTTCGTGACCTACGAGTAAAATCCAACCAAGCATACCTGGCAATTATACTACTTTCGCGCGTGATCACGAGGTTGGGCAGTCTTCCAGAAGTGCATACGGGGATTGTTGAGAGCCTTTTCTCAGCTGACTTTGCTTATCTTCAAGAATTCTACAGGCAGATAAATGAAAACGGCACAACCATGGTCTCAACGATATGTCCTGAGTGTAATGAAAAGATAGAGGTGGATCTGAGCCAGCCGGGGGAATAATAAGCTACCCCCTCGAGCAATTACACGAGGAGGTAGCTTACATCGCCTATTATTTACACTGGCCACTCGGGGACATTCTTGAAATGGAGCACCATGACCGCCGTCAGTGGGCAGAGAGCGTTGCCAGTATCAATCGAAGATTGGCCGAGACTCAATAAACCGGCAGAAGACCGAAATCTCCGGTCAGAAAAACACACCTTATGAAGAGGTGGAAATAAGAACGTAAATGTAAATACTGATTGTGAGTAGATGAATTATGGCAAATCCAATACAGAGCCTGAACTCAACCAAGACAGCTCAACGGGTAGATCCTTTCGCAACCTTCAAGTTCTACGTTGAGGTTGGAGATATCACCGAAGCAGCTTTTACCGAGTGCTCCGGACTCGAGATGTCTACCGAAGTGTTCGAGTATGTCGAGGGAGGACTTAACGAATACGTCCACAAGATGCCCGTACGCACCAAGGTCTCTAATGTCACCTTGAAGAGGGGGTTTGCTACATCCAATGAGCTCTATGACTGGTACCGTGAGATGGAAGACGCCCTCAGGCAGGGTAAGGGATTTACTTTCCGTCAGGTTACCATCACCCTGCGATCAACGGTAAACCAGGACGATTTAATGCGATGGACTCTGGACAAGGCGTTCCCGGTCAAATGGACAGGCCCGTCTTTCAAGACGGATGAGGCAGCGGTCGCCATCGAAACTCTAGTATTTGCACACCATGGCATAAGAGTCCAATAGGTATAAAGTATGGCAGATTACGAAAGTGTTTCTAACAACCGGGAAGATATTGATCGGGACGAACTGAAGCTTAGTCCATGGTTGTATAAACGCATGGAGGAAAGAGCGCATCCGTTTACTTCTCAGCGACTGTCCGCCGGATTAACCTCTTTTGTCGTAAGGAATCAACCCTTCCAACGATTATTAGAGAGAAGCGACCGGTTGAGCAGAGCGGGACTGTCTCCCGCAATATCACAGACCGACAGGCAGCCGCTTTTATCGAAAGCCATGCTTGGTGTTATCAGCCGGACAATCGCTACAGGGACATCCAGCTTGTACAGGATGCTGAATCTGCCCTGGTTCAGACCCGGGAGAAGTCGTCGGGAAGAAATCGTAAAAAATATAGGACTTGTGTCCAGGCGAGAAATAGACATAGGGATGAATGCCGGGGATCCATATTTTGGAGAACCGCATCCACTGCTTGAACCTGCCAATGAAAAAGAAGTCGAGACAGAGAAAAAGACTCCTGAAGCATATTTTGACCATATGTCCTCGCCGCCAATTACCAGAAAAATCACCCGGAGTATCGTGGAGTACACTCTGAGCCCTTTAGTTGCGAAAGTGATACCGGCTAAGATCGAGTATAGTAACGAGGTGTTTCCTTCTTCAGATGCTTTCAGCGATCAATATCCTGGATCCGTAATTAACCGGAATATCAATAAGCAAGTGGTTGACCGGAGAACAGTGTCTGAAAGTCATATTAACGCGCCGGTCGAGACCAACGAAACAACCTTTCGTCCTTCGCCCGCGAAAGAAGACGAGTACCATGAAAGATCAATACCATCGGACGATAACGCGTTAAAAACACAGATTCCACAAATAGACAGTGCCGAAAAAGATGTCAGCCATACATATCCGGTCAAAGAACTATTCTATGTAAAGCCTTTACGCGTCGCTCGAAAAATTGTACAGTCACTTCCTTTCGCCAAGAACAACCAGACTAACCAGAGCAGGGCAACATCGCATCCAGGATCACTTACTCCTGATACCGGGCATAAACAAAATGAACAGAAGGAATCTCATAAACATTTAAGCCTTAAGAATTCACCTGTTGCCAGGGAAATGCCGTCAGTGACTCAGGAAATCACAAGTCTCTCCCAATTATCTGATCAAAACAATATCGAGACAAGGGATGTCAGTACTCAAGAGCCGAAAGAGATACTTCACGAAAGCCGGAAAGTCGAATCGGAGACAGGAGAAAAGTCGGCATTAATTGGCAATGGTGGCACAGGAGGAAGTAACGGATACCCCTATCAGGTGATTGATTTGTTCGATAATAAGCTCCCCCAGGTTGCCCGTAGGATTATACAATCACCACCTTCCGTCGAAAATATTCCGCATAAAGTGGTTCGACCTCGTGAATTCGTACAGCGCAGTGTCGAAAAGCCCTCACCTCGGCAGTCTATCCACCGTTCTACCGACCGGCTACTATCAAAAAGGCCTGTACGGCATCGCATCGAAGAGACGCTACCTCAAAAACCTGTTGAATACGGTGGCGAAGGGGATGCTCCTCAACAGTCTATCCAACGTCATATAGATGAGAAATCTCTCCAGGAATCCACCCAATATAATGTAGATGAGAAATCTCTCCGGGAATCCACCCAATATAATGCTGGTGAAACTTCATCTCGAGAATCCATTCAATTTCATGCTGATGGACCACAAACTGAGATGAATAGCCGATACCAGCCTGAAAAGAATATTGAAACTGAACCGTTATACGAAGGTGGTGCTGGCAGCTACGAGCCGGTGCCTAAATTACCACTGACACCACAGGTTATCAATGCAATGAGAAGGCAAACCGGTCGTGAGGTTACATTAAACAGAGATATCTCCAGCGCTATACCTGAGATTGGCAGGTCTGTCAGTCAAACGCTTGATTTGCCCCTCGCTCCCGTTTCCCGGATTGATGTTATGCGGCAGCAGGATGAATACCTCCGTACCGGTCCAGTACAGAGGGATCCGGCAACCTTACAGTTAACGCAAACTACTCAATCCACTCAGACTCAGACACCGACAACCGATACATCGCAGAGTCCTGCAGTGGGTTCTAATGAAGCCAGTACCCAAAATAATGAAAAAAAGACTACAGATTACAGGACTATAGCACGTGAAATATATCCTTTCATAAGACGAATGATAATGATTGAGAGAGAACGCACGCTGTCCCGATAATGAAAGAATAAGGCGTATAAAATGGAAAAAGCGAAGCTGAAAAATCTGGATACTAATGAAGAGATACCGTGCCTTTTCAATCCGAATGAATATACCTTCAGTAAGAGAAATACCTGGACCAGTAAAATGGTAAAAGGGCAGAACGTACCATCTCTGGAGTTCAGTGGGGGCGATTCTATCACACTTAAGATGCAGCTCTTCTTCGATACTTATGCCACCGGTGGAGATGTACGGACAACTACTAATAAGATATGGAAGTTAATGAATATAAACCCCGACCTGACAGACATGAACAGCAACCAAGGGCGGCCACCGATGGTCGAATTCCAGTGGGGAGCTACCTGGTCGTTTAATGCTGTTATTACCAGTATTTCACAGAAATTTACACTTTTCCGAGATAACGGTATCCCGGTGAGAGCAACCTTGGATGTTGATTTCCTCCAAGCTAAAGAGGAAGGGAAATATCCTGGCCAGAATCCTACCACCGTGGGTAATCCCGGCTACAAACAACGGACAATCAGGGAGGGTGATACTATTGACTGGATTGCCTTCGAAGAATACGGTGACAGTGCGATGTGGCGTTTTATTGCCGATAATAATAATCTTGATAATCCAATGAAACTCAAGCCGGGGCAGATGTTAGCGATTGTACCGATACCTTAAGGGAGTATTTTTATGGCTGCAGATACAAGATTAATGTCTCAGATGTATCTTAAGATCGGCGGAAAAAACGCCTCTACGGAGATGATGGCCGACCTGAAGGAACTTGTTGTCGATACCAGTTTACATTTACCGGATATGTTTACCATATACCTTGCTGACACAATCCTGAAATGGGTGGACTCTCCTGATCTAGCCATTGGAAAAGAAGTTGATATTCTGGGGAAGGAAGAGGCAGAAGGGTCACGCCCCGCCACCGAACTCATTACCAAGGGGGAAATTACCGCTATCGAGCCTGAAATGACAGAGGAAGGGGCGACCAACGTAATAATAAGGGGCTATGATAAGACCCATCGCCTCCAAAGAGGTAAAAAAACCAGGACCTTTATACAATGTACGGATAGCGACATCGTCAATAAGATAGCTTCGGAAGCCGGTCTTAGTGCACAAACAGAAAGTACCAGCGTTGTCCACGAGCATGTTTTTCAGGTTTGCCAGACAGATATAGAGTTCCTTAAAGAACGAGCTAGACGTACCGGATATTACCTTTATTTTCAGGACGGTAAACTGCATTTCTGCCGGCAACCCAGCGCTTCAGGAACAAGAGAAACTCTGGAATATGGTCAAAATCTCATGAATTTTCAAGCCCGTTTTACCGCAGCCGATCAGGTTGAAGACGTTGAAGTCCACGGCTGGGATTTCAAGCAAAAGAAGGCCATAGTCGGGAAGTCGACCACTCCCGTTGGTACCCCCAGGGTCAACAACGTTAATCACGGTGGGCAAGCTGCGAAAAGTGCGTTTAGTTTAAAGTCGACCCAGGGCAAGGAGATCGTGAACGATCAACCGGTCTGGTCCCAGAGTGAAGCTGAGAAACTTGCTCAGTCTATCCTTGATGATCATTGTCATGCATTTGTTGAAGCAGAGGGCTCGTGCCTTGGAAACCCGAACATTCGTGCCGGGGTTGAGGTAGAGATAAAGGGGGTAGGCCAAAGATTCTCCGGACGTTATCGTATCACACGTGCTGTTCATCGCCGTGATCTGGCAGGCTACGTTACGGATTTTGAGGTCAGTGGTCACCGCCCCAATACGCTGAGCCATTTGCTGGAATCTACGGGCAACAAACCATACGGAGTAGTGATTGGTGTCGTGACCAACAACAATGACCCGGACGGTATTGCCCGTGTCAAGGTAAAATACCCGACGATAACTGACCAGCTTGAGAGTGATTGGATAAGGTTGACCACACCTATGGCTGGTTCGGGCAGAGGATTTGAGTTCATTCCCGAGATTGATGATGAGGTGCTGGTGGGTTTCGAGTATGATGACATTAATAAACCTTACATTCTTGGAGCGCTCTGGAATGGTAAAGACAAACCACCGGAAGACAGCAGTAATATCGTCAAAAGCGGTAAGGTACAGAAACGTATAATTCACTCCCGCTCAGGGCATGTCATTACCCTGGACGATAGTGACGGTAAAGAAAAAATTTCGATTATCGATAAAACCGGTAAAAACTCTATTGAAATAGACTCGGCAAAAAACACTCTGACGATTAAGACCGATGGTCCGATAAACATGGAAACCAAGGATGATGTAACAATAAAGGGCAAAAATATTAACCTGGAAGCGACTTCCAACGCCACTATGAAAGCGAACAGCAATGTGAATCTGGAGGCGACCAGCAAGGCCACTCTAAAGGGTAATGCCGGTGTGGATGTCAATGCCTCGGGTCCGACAAATATTAAAGGAGCGGTAATTAACCTGAACTAACGAGGGATAAATATATGGGACAGCCAGCTGCAAAACAGAGTGACCAGGTTGTGGGTACTGATACCCATGTAATCATGATACCGGCAGCACCCGCCCCTCCGGTACCTACTCCTCTACCTCATCCTTTCACGGGTATTCTGCAACAAAGGCTAAGTACGAATGTAAAGATTCAGGGCATGCCTGCCGCAACAGCGGACAGCATTGCCGTGAACACTCCAGCTCATATTCCCCAAGGCGGATCGTTTCAGAAGCCGCCAATGAATCAGGGGAAAATAATGATGGGCAGCACTACTGTTTTCATTAATAATAAACCAGCCGCTCGTAGTGGTGATACAGCTATGACATGCAACGACCCGACTGACATGCCGGTTGGGAAAATAGTAGCCGTTAGCACAGTTCTCATCGGCTGATACATATGAGAGGTGATGAGTTATGACCATTGATATAACTAAGGATAATCTCGGAGTAGGCTGGTCATTCCCTCTAAGGGTTGACGGCCGCGGGGGTATTTCTTTATCAAAGCATGAAAACGATATTGTTGAATCTATTCGTATTATCCTGAGCACCGCTAAAGGCGAAAGGCGTATGCGACCTAATTTCGGCTGTGATATTCATAAAATCGTCTTTGCTCCGAACAATGCCACATCCTGGGGACTGGCCGCCCATTACGTTGAGGAGGCACTCGGATGGTGGGAACCACGAATAGAAGTTCTCGAGATAGATCCTCAGCCAGATCCTGCCGATACCAGCCGGCTGCTTATTAACATCAAATATCGTATTAAGGCAACCAATGATGAAAGGAACCTTGTATATCCGTTTTACATTATTCCGGGGAGGTAATTATGTCATTACAAGCGCCCAATTTAGATGACCGTAAATTTCAGGACATTGTCAGTGAGGCAAGAAGTAGAATCCCTTTGTACTGCCCGAAATGGACGGATTACAACCTGAGTGATCCGGGGATAACCCTGATAGAGATGTTTGCCTGGATAGTCGATATGCTTCTCTATCGTTTAAACCGTGTTCCCGAGAAAAATTATATAAAGTTCATGGAGATGGTTGGTATCCGTCTGGAGCCACCGAAACCGGCGAAAGTCAACGTGACGTTCCGTCTCTCCACCGCACAACCGGAACAGATTACTATTCCGCAGGGAACCGAGATTGCTACCGTGCGTACAGAAACTCAAGATGCTGTTTCTTTTACTACCGACCAGGCTTTTTCTATTGTCCTGCCCAACCTAGCTTATGCTCTAACCACAGTCAACGACGAAGAATTTTCTGACATTTATTCCGTACTAAATAATCCTGATAAGGTGGTACCTATATTTCAGGAAGTGCCGCAAGAAAACAACGCTCTCTATCTGGGTTATCTTGAAAATCTTGCTTCACACACTTTGGCGTTGACCTTTCAGAGTAGCCTGGAAGGCATTGGCGTTAACCCCCAGGATCCGCCATGGTCCTGGGAATACTGGGACGGTGATTATGAAAGATGGTCACCGATGAGACTGGAATCGGATACCACGGGTGGCCTCAACACCGATGGTCAGGTGATAGTCCACATCCCTGCCAGCAGCACCATGAGAGAGATAAACGGGCGGCATGCCTGCTGGATACGATGTCGGGCAGTTCAACCAAGACTCGGTCAGAGTGGGTACAGCAGTTCTCCAAAAGTGAGAAGTCTTGTCTCGGTAAGTATCGGTTGTACTGTGCCTGCTAGTCAATCCTTCAAAATTACTGATGAGATGTTGGGGACCAGTTCAGGTGAGTACGGGCAGGAATTTCAGCTACTTAATACTCCGGTGATGGCTCGGGAGAACGGAGAGACAGTACAAGTAGAGACGGAGAATGAAGAGGAATACGAATTATGGCAGGAGGTAACTGATTTCGCTGATTCACATCCTGAAGACAAGCATTTTACTCTGGATAATAATACCGGGGAAATCCGGTTCGGGCCTTCAATAAAGCAACCGTCAGGCGAAGAACGTCAGTATGGTAAAATACCCCCTTCCGGGCGGTTGATTCGTTTTTCCTCTTACCGATCCGGTGGTGGCATCATCGGCAATGTCGGTGAAGGCACCATCACCGTGCTGAAATCCTCTATCCCTTATATCGACTCGGTAAAGAATTATGAAAGGGCTATAGATGGCGTTGATGCCGAAACGTTGGAACTGGCGAAATTGAGGGTACCTCAGGTCTTGAGATCTAACACCGCGGCAGTTACCAAGGAAGACTTCGAGTATCTGGCAGTCGAGGCGTCACGAAATATTTTCCGAGCGAAATGTATCACTCCAAGTGATGTTACCGAATCTAAGAATCTTACAGCCGGTACAGTACGTGTATTACTGGTACCACGGGTAATAGAATTCGAAGGATATATACCTCCTGAACAACTGGAATTACCCAAAAAAGTCAGTGAAGAAGTCGCTGCCTTTCTGGATGAACGCCGTTTGCTTGGCACTCGACTTGAAATTGGAGATCCTGAGTATTTATACGTCACTATAGAAGTACACGCCAGGATAATGAGGGGTTTTCAACAGAAGGCTATTGCTGATATAGAAAAACGGCTTTACCGGTATGTAAATCCGATATGTGGCGGAGCGGACGGCACCGGATGGTCGTTCGGGCGTAGCCTGACCCAGTCCGAAATTCATGCCTGTCTTCAGGGCATCCCAAATGTGGACTATATTGATGAGGTTAGAATCTTTCCCGTCGATCCTGATACCGGAGAGAAGCAGGATGCCAGTAGTAAAATTTCCATACCTTATAATGGATTGCTTTGCTCGTATAAACATGAGGTTATCCCAATAGAATAAAGGGCGTAGTTGCTTTTTACCGTCCATGGTGATGATTGAGAGTAATCAAGTAAACAGTAAAGGAATCAGTTATGCCAACTGTAAATAGTAAAAATGGAAATAATCGGGAGAGTCATTATTTGAACTACCTGCCGGGACTTTACCGAGATGATCAGTTCATGGGGCAATATCTCAATCTATTCGAAGATATCATGGGCCCTCTTGAACGTACCGTTGATAACCTGGAAAAATACTTCGATCCTATGATAACACCAGAATCTCTGGTTCCATGGTTGGCAAGCTGGCTCGATTTGAAACCTGGCCCAGGTTGGACGAAGAAACGATGGCGGGAATTGATAAAGTCCGCTGCTCTGCTTCACCGTCTCCGGGGGACGAAACGAGGATTATCCGAGTACTTGAGGATATATACGGGCAGTGTGCCTGAAATCTCAGAGTATATACCTGGTATGAGCCTCGGTGAGGAAACTATACTAGGAGTTAATACCAAAATTGGTAGCGCCGGTACGGGAAACCATTTTACCGTCACACTGGAACTTGATAAGGATGATGAAATTGATGCCGATACGGTAAGAGCAATAATAGAATCACAAAAACCAGCTCACACCGTTTATACATTACAGGTAAAACAGCACTAGAAAAATGAAAATATTTATTATAGAAATCTAAACAGGTAAATTACTGTTAGACTATTATTAATGAATGAATTAGAAGTCAGAGACGGTACCGTGCTAATCACGTTGACGTTGTTTAAACTCACTAATAAGATATGGTGCAATAGTTTCGACAGCTATTGCTATATACTTTTCCATTGCTATATCTTCAGGTTTCAATACCTTATCTGGTCTGGGTCCATATAGTTTTTCATATGAAAGCCCTTGACTCGCCGCTTTCTTCAGTTTTTCTCTGGGTGATTTTATCCCTTTTTCTTTCTTCACACTAACCAGGTCTTCTTCCGTCTTTAATAATGGTTCTACCTCTTCTAGGTAATGAGCTTCGTTCCAAACTGCCTGATGTTTAATTCTCTGGGCATATTTGGCAGTTGCCATTTCGGCTTTACCGCTTTCTTCTTCTCCTTCTTCTTCCTTTTGTTCCGTATAATGCTGTAATTTATAGCCAACATTCATCAAGATAGACTGAAGCTTCTGGTTCGGGAGTAAAGTTACCTTCCCACCAGCTTGCATACCTTCAACAACATGGATAGCCGGTCCTGCGCTGTAGTAAGCCTCTTGGGCATATACAAGTGCCTCACCTTGTGCCTCTTCGAATTGGATCATATTATCGGCTAAAGATTGTTTCAGCACATTTTGTTTTTCTCCAGCCATTGTAACTTTTAACTCATCCAGGATTTTTCTTCTGTCCTCAAGAAGTTTTTTTACTTCATCAAGTTTCTTTTGATATAGTTCGTTTAATTTGTTTATTTCCGATGATTTTTTCTCAGTTTCCGTTCCTTCTACTTGTTGCTTTGCGTTAGTAATGTTAGTTTCGGTCCCGTCAAAGATTCTTTTTGTTAGATCCAGTACTGTACTGGTAAGATCCGCCGTGAATTTACGGGCTGGTCCAATCTGACTTGGAGAAAGGACGTCAACTTGTCTGTCTATATACTCGTCCAAATCTGCTTCAACTGCGGCTTTAAAAGCTAACCAGGATGATTCTGCATCTTCACCTGCGTTCCTCATAATATATTGACAAACTGGTAGTAATGAGAGTGCTAGTTGGAAAGTCATTCTACCACTCTCCACCATTTCAGCTTTTTCACCCAATTCCTGTTGATATGTTTTTCGGGCTTCTTTACTCATAAATCCACTGGTATATACATTGGTATCAAATACGACCGCGGATGGTTTACCTTCAAATTTTTCGCTGAACCTTTTGTTAAATTCTTTAACCAGCTCAGTTTCGAGTTCCGGTTTATACTCGACAATGAATGTAATATCGTAATCAGATGTAGGTTCCGTACTTCCCGGAGCGCTAACTACTATACTCTTACCTCCAAACTTGAAGATTTTACCGGTAGTAGTGCTTATTTGTTCGATATCGCTTCCTCCTTCCCTCTTTATCAAATCTAAAACAACGTCGTTTATTATTGAGTTCACGTTACGCCGTCGGTAATCTATCAAACGATTCATTATCAGTAAGCCATCATCTGCTGGTTCAGACTCATAAACAAGTTTCTGTCTTGCCAGTGACCAGTTCCATGCATAGTAATCAAGAACTTTAGCGGCAGACTCGGCAGCTCTTTGCCTCAATTCCATAGTAATTTCCTCAACTCTTTGAATACCTGAGATATTTCTTGCCATATGAGTCTGAGTGATTTTTTGCTCTTCTTTATTCTTTTTCTGGATTTTCTGTCGCCAGGTACCGTCTGGACTCCTCTGCTGCATAACATGAGTTAGTTCGTGAGCAATCAGCTTTTTCCCACTTTCGGAACCGGGACTGTACTCTCCATCACGAAAGAATATGTCTTGCCCGGTAGTAAAAGCTTTTGCGTTTAGTTGCTTGTTGAGTGTATCTGCTTCTGCATCAGTGTGTATCTTGACATTGTTGAAATCGGCTTCGAACGCCTGCTCCATGGGTTGTTTAGCTTCTTCTGATAAGGGGTGACCACTGCTACGCGCGTTGTTGATGCGTGTTTCAATGCTATCTGCAACCGTCGCAACTTTATCATCCTGAAGCTGCATCTGAAACTCTTCCTCTTCTTCTGGTGCCTGCCTTATGATATCAAGACTACCCTGAATTAGTTCCTCGTCTTCTTCAGGTGTCTGCCGTTGTGCGAGTTTGCTTTGTAATAATTCTTCATCTTCATCCTGACGCTGCAGGTCTAGCATCATTTGAACCAGCTCCTCTTCTTCCCCTTCCTCTGGTTGACGCTGCAGGTCTGGCATCATTTGAACCAGCTCCTCTTCTTCCTCCTGCCTTTGAACGTCTAGCTTGGGCTGAATTAATTCCTCTTCTTCCTCCTCGTCCTCTGGCTGGCGCTGAAGATCCGGCATCGGTTGAAGTAGTTCCTCTTCTTCCCCTTCCTCTGGTTGCCTCTGGGTTTGGACATTTACCTCCCTGGTGACTTCATCAGCGACTCTATCAGCTTCTTGTTCATATATATCGCCGGGATCGCTGATTGTGAGTTTCGTCTGGATGTTGCTGTCTCTAATTAGACGCTGAACATAAGCATTACCATATGAACGCTGCAAGTGTAATAAAAGTTTTTTGACCTGTTCACCAGTCGTTGCTTTTTCCAGTAACGTCGCATGCTCTTCTGTCCTTGGATGGAATGGAGTATCTAAACTCACCCTATCGGTCTCATTCTGTGAAGAAGGTTTGTTTAAAAATAATTCAGGATCATTCTTAAAATGGTGATCCTGCTTTAGTTCTTTTTTTTCTCTTGAAATTTTTTCTTGTTTCATCTCCGCCCTCCTGAGTTGATAGTACTCATGTATTACAGGAATTATGGGATATAATTTACTAAATTATTCACTTACATAGTTTCTCGTAATATGTTCTTTTCTTCTGTTTTCTTGCTAATCTTAGCCGGTAAATGCCCCGCATGTAATTTTCGACTAGAAACAAACTTTGCTTAGTATAGACCCGGTATATAGTAGCATACTCTGGTAAATGCCAAGTTAATCATGAATTAATTCCCAGTTATTAGTAGATGCCAACAGGTAAAGTGTACGGAACTCTCCTCTTCGGTATATCCGAATAAACCTCCCATAACCTTACGGGCAAAGTATTACGGAGGTATAATTAAGTGCTTGTGACTGTAAATACAGCGTTTGTACAGTATAGAAATAGCAATAGGATTTATTTTATGAATTTTATAGATAATAGTGGTTTTCAATAAGATACTGGTGTATAATCGTGAATATTCAGGCAGTAAAGGAAAACATTAAGGTATTTAAAAAGTCGACTGGTCAAGTTAAAAGCTACTCCTAATGTAAAGATAACTCTCAATTTTGCTATCAGTTCATTAAAGGGGAAAAATCTAGTAAGGTGTGGCAAGACCAAATGGACATAAATAACGATAGCCCTTGGCAAGATACTGTTAGTTTGTTGAGACTCGTTAAAAATGATTATGAGTCGGTAAGAAAACAACTTGAAATTGCATATGAGACCTTGTCTGAACGAGAACGTGTAGCCAACAGAAGACTTGCACAGGCTCTTCTACTATGCGGAGGGTATCAAACCCTTTGTCTTACCTCGGTCAGTTCGGGTATTAGTTCTGCTCAAATTGGTAAAGTCTTTTTAGGTGAAGTAGTTCCATATAAGAAAGTCCTCGATTCGTCAAAGCTTGAAGTGTGCTGTTTTGAAAAATTAGAGGTATATTCCGGTACCAGAAAATTAGACTACTGGCAGAATACGAATGCCAAGTCACTCTTCAGACTTTTCATGACCAGACCGAGAGAAACCATTATCAAGGATGTGATCATAGAGTACTTATGGCCTGAGTGTAATCCTCAGACAGCGGGTAACAATCTGAAAGTGGCGATACATGGCCTCAGAAAAATACTTAATCACTTTCTTGACCAAGATAAGAATTTCCCCTCTGTCGTATATAAATCTGGGGGCTATGAGTTAAATCACAAAATCGAACTATGGATAGATATAGAGCAGTTTGAGTATCACTGGACTAAAGGTAGGCAACTGGAGAAAGAAGGAGAATTAACTGCCGCAATTCAAGAATATGAGATGGCAGAAGCATTATACAAGGGCGATTATCTAGAAGACGAACCTTATGATGACCGTATACTGATACGCCGGGAAACACTCAAGGATATCTACCTTATTATTCTTGGGAAAATAGCCGACTACTTACTACATACTAAAGATTACGAGGGAAGCATTATTTACAATCAGAAGATTATTGCTAAGGATAATTGCCGCGAAGATGCATATAAACGATTGATGCGCTGTTATAGCCGCCTGGGAAATAGAAATCGAGCTATGCGCTGGTACGAAATTTGCTGTCAGGCAATGCGGACAGAGCTGGATGCTACTCCTGAAAATGAAATGACTCTTTTATATCAACAAGTGTTCAGGGACGAATATATTTAGCATCAAACCTCTCTCCTGCGTGAAGAAACGCTCATAACCGAGGAAGGAGAAGAAAATGGACTTTAAGGATATCGCCAGGTTCCAGTTAAAACGTGTCAACCCGTTTCAAGGTTTGGTGATCGACAGTGACACCTGGCATGATGCGCATGAGTATCATCGCAGTCAGCAGAGACTTCATATGTTGGCTTTCCATAATGTTGGTATAGTTGGTGGTTTAAAGGTAGTCGCTAAAAAGCCTGCTGACCTATCGGTAAGTATTCAATCTGGGATGGCAGTTGATGAAGAAGGTAATATTATAATTGTTCCAGAAGTCCAGCATTACCAAATTCAAAGTCGAGAGAATCGAACAATCTATCTCATCATCCAGTTTCGAGAGGTACCCGCTGAGCCGTACCAACCTCCAGAGGGCGGACAACCGACAAGAATTATAGAAGCGTATCGAATACAGGAAAGGGAAAAATTACCCAATGAACCTTACGTTGAGTTATGTCGTATAAACTTTGATCCTGCCGAAAAAAGTATCCGAGATGCCAAAAAAGCAGCTCAGCCTGGAAAGAACGAAATAGACCTTCGTTTTCGGCTAGAAGTTACACAGATACCATCACCGCCAGCAGAAAAACCGTCTACTCATGAAAATACTCCCGTTCAAACTAAAGAAGCTGTCAGCCATCCTGTAGAGAATATAAACATCGGGCATATAGTTCTATCGGGAGATGATGAGAGTCTGCACATTGCCGGGCTGCAGAACCTTGCTAAAGGAGTAAACCAACAAGGTAACTACGTAGCTAAGCTGGTCGAGAATATCGCGATAGACAAGAACATTAAACAACACTCCATAATATATATGACTGGGATCAGTGGATTTGAGTTGAATGACGAGCAGGACGCCGCTCTCAGCGATTTTTTACAATCAGGTGGGATAATTTTTGGAGAAGGATGTGCTGAAGAGCAACAAGGGACATCATTAAAAGGCTCTAAAGAGTTTGGTCTGGCTTTTAACCAGCTTGCCAGCACACTTAAGTGCAAGCTGGAGATTGTTACACGCGGTCACCCATTACTTTCAGCTTGCCATGTTTTTGCGGAAGTTCCCCAAGGAGTGGAACCGGCAATGCTCCTTGCGGGAGGTAAAATGATATATAGTGGGAGTGATTATGGGTGCGCATGGCAGGGTGGACATCGAGATACACCGTTGTCGCGTGACATCATTCGTGCTTCCTTTGAAATGGGAATGAACATCATCACATATGCTCTCACAATGAAATAATGAAAGCCACGTAATAGCCTTATTAGTTGTAGGGGCTATGATAAAATCAGTACGGGAGGCAAAAATGCCGAATAAAATAAAAGTGACTGCAACACCTAATTCTTTGGTAACCAAAGTAGGAGACAAGGTCGAGACTAATCTTAACCTGCGTAACCTGGGGCAAACCATCGACCAGTTGACTATTAGCATTGAAGGGCTGGATGCTGACTGGTATGCTATTCCGGTTTCCAGTGTTGCCCTGTTTCCCAATGACGAAGATAATCTAAAAATCATCTTGGAACCGCCGAAGGCTGATAAAATCAGGGCAGGCTTATACACTTTCCATATACAGGTAAGTTCTCAGACGAATCCGGAAGAAATAAACAGCATAGACATGAGCCTGGAAATTCAAGCGGTTCCAGAGCTGGAAATCAGCATCTCTCCACAGAGTATTACCGGCAGCAGAGGTATTTACCACATAGAGATTAATAATCCCGGAGAGAGCGAGGTTAATATACAACTCCAGTGTAGCGACCCTAATGGAGCGTTGAAATATTATCTCCAATCGGAGTATTTGACCATCCTTCCTAATCGCCATTCCCAAATTTCCCTCGAAGTAAGCCTGGAATGGTTATCTTTCTTTGGCGGAGCTAAAGATTTTTCGTTTCAGGTGCTAGCGATACAACCGGAGGATGAGGAAGGCAAGACCGTTGAAGGTACACTGTCACGCATTGCCTGGCACAGAATGATATCGCAAATAAGGTTACCTCGTATACAGCTACCTCGAATTCTGTCTTCTCTACTTCAGAAACCACCGGAGATTAGTACTTTCGAAGCGAAAAGCGATGACAGAATCGATTTTGAGCTAAACTGGTCCGTCAAACGCTCCAAGGAAGTAAAACTGGATGACGTGATTGTTGGATCGCATGGAGAGGTATCTGTGTCACCGGCCGCACCCAGTAGCTATACTCTCACAGCAACCAACAAATATGGAAGCGTAAGCAAAGAGATTGAGGTTGAGCCGCGACTTGTTCCCAAGGCGCAGGCATCAGAACGGATCCGGGCATCTCTATCCTTATCGGAGTTGTCCTGTCAGGCTGGAGGTATACCAGAAGTCATTACAGTACAGATGCAAAATCTTGGAGAGACAGTCGATAAGTTTACCGTGGAGTTAGAGGGATTGGATGAAGCGTGGTATAGCCGTTCGGCGTCAAGTATGGCATTAATGCCTGAAGCGAGTGAACAGGTGCAAATATCGTTCCATCCACCTAAAAAGAGGGGAGTTAAATCAAAGTTATATCCATTTGCAGTTACAGTACACTCTCAGAACGCCCCGAATGAAGTTACTATCATTACCGGGCAAGTCCAGGTACTCCCTTTGGTGGAATATAAACTCAAGGTTGCTCCATATCGTGTTTCCTGTCGAAGAAAGGGTAAATTTCGAGTCGGTCTTAGCAACTCAGGAACGAGTGATGCGCATATTGATCTGGAAGCTACGGACTTAGATGAAGGTTTGAAATTCAAATTTAAAAAGAATGAGCTAGTAGTACCCGCATGGAATACTATTGAAATACCGGTAACAGCCAAGCCAAAGAAAGGTGCCTCGGTTGGACAAAAAAAGCGTTTTGATATAACCATAATGTCCAATGAAATCTCCGGGAATTCTCAAACTGTAAACTGTGAATTACACCATAACCCGCTTTTCGGTTCATGGAAAACTATTTTTCGCATTGTCAGGCTAATTATTTTCATCGGTATAATAGGTACGCTTATAGGATTCCTGATACATTGGGGAGGTGGTTTTGGGCTCCTCAGGTCAAATCCCGGTACCTGGTGGAATCAATTAGTGGATAACATAGTCGATACTTTTAGCGGCTGGTTTTCAAAGTAACTTGATGACATTAACAATAGGAGACACTATGACAAAGATTCGTTTATTATTAGGCTTGACCATGGCGGTGTTTCTTTTTCTTGCAGGAAGCACCAGTACAGTCCAGGCGCAAAATGAAAAAATTACCATAGTACCAAACTACCTTCCTGTTATTTCTGCAGCTGGCGATCCAGTTAACATCGTGATCCATGCCACTGATTTTTCCCATAATGGCATACTCGCAGTTAATGTTGATGGGTTGCCTGTTACACCTTTACAAATAATAACTGGCTATAGTGTTTCAGAAATACCTTATACAATCATAATTATACCGATTCCAACTCCTCTTAATGCGGGTATACACACAGTAACTATGAGTATCACACCTGCTCTGGGAGGTAAACCACAAACCGCCGCTGCAAGGTTCACAGTGATTGATATGACAGGTCCACCTGGCCCTAGTGGAGCTGATGGTCTTCCAGGAATTCAGGGGCCTGCGGGTCCAGCTGGTTCTCGTGGCCCCACTGGTGAGAAAGGTACTCCAGGAGTAGGTATAGAGCGTATTGAAGGTAACGGGGATGGCACTTTCACATTATTCCTAACGGATGGAAGTAGTTTTACTACGGATGATTTAACCGGACCAACCGGCATATCCGGACCCGTCGGGCCAACCGGACCTCCTGGTCCGACCGGTGAAATGGGACCTGCCGGCGGGTTGAGTATAGCCGCAATAATTCTCGCGGTTGGAGTCTTAGGCTGGATGGTCTTCGGAGTATTGAAGCGTTTATTTCTTAAGTAAAGCAAGTAGTCTCTATCTATTACGCAATCAGAGAGCCTTTATAGGAGTTGTATTCGATCGAAAAGGTCACTATCAGCCACAATAACGATCGGTTGATAATTCCCTTTCTATAATATCAGTGCAACACCCCAATCGCAGGATCTGAGTGATGAAGTAACGAAGATGTCTTCCGGGCAGTATTGTAATAAGACTTACCCAATATATATACCAATGCGAATATCATACTGGACTGGTGATGAATTGCTCTCAAGCATCGATATTATGCTTGACGGTGTATAACCATTCATGCTTTATAATAGTAAAATTCATTGGTAGAGTATTATTTATTGGTTGTGTGAAGATAAACTGTGGGAAATAATATTAATAACAAGCAAGGAAGAAGGTTCTTTAAAGGTTATAGCCTTGAACGTGATGTTCTGATACAGGATGAGGAAATCCTGTTTCGAGCAAAGCCAATCCCGTGGCTTAAACTAGGTGAACCTCTGTTAGCTGTTATCATAGCCTTGGTTTTTCTCTTAGTATTGCCCTATTTGAGCGAAACGTTCCCTGAAGTTGGAAAGGTTGATATGGTTGATTTCTGGATAATTCTTCGCTGGTTAGGATTAGGCATTTTGGTAATTGGTACAATCGCACTAGTAGCAAGATGGTTTAGGTGGCACTTCCGCATCTATATCGTAACCAATAAACGAGTGATAGAAGGTTCTGGGATAATTGGGCACTCATATATTGACTGCTCACTTGGTAGAATCCAGAATACAATGGTAAACATTTCAATCCTGGGAAGAATGTTAGGGTATGGAACAGTTCGTATAACCACAGCAAGCAACAGTAAATTCGCCATAAAATGGGAGAATGTCCGTGATCCCCTTGGAATTCAGCGGAAAATCAGTGAAGCTGTTGAGAATTACATGAGCGGCATTTCAGATACACACCACGAGATTAACAAAGATGAACATGAGATAAATTAATACCTTGGATTGATCAGCTCAGAGTATACTTCTGTGTATGTGCAACCGTATACACTATTTGCCGGAGATACTCCTAAATTTTATCGAAAACCAACTTCACAATTTCTATTGATTACCTGCTAGCAGATATTATTTCAGTCTATATTTAAATAAATACATATCAAAATATATGATACTTATTAAATAAATATACTGCACCTCATTAAGAAAGGAAGTTGAGTAAGAGAATAAAATAGCTGGCTAAAGAAGGACAACGATGACAAAGAGAAGGAAACGGGATGCAAAGAAATCACCAAGACGATGAACCGTGACGGCTCTCGTACTTCTACAGGCAAGAAATGGGGAAAAACAACTGAATATAAGGTTCTTACGAATGAAGTATACAAGGGCATCCTGGTTTGGGGAGATAGAATAGTGCATGGGCGTATGCGTAGAGGTGAGTCGCCAATACGGGTTGATAACAGCTAGCCAGCTATCATTGATCCGGACACATTCGATATCGTTCAGCATAAACTTGAATTAAAGCGACTTGAAGTAGTACACCCTCGAGTTGTCTTAAGCTTTTACTTTCTGAGTGGACTACTGAGGTTTGACTGTGGATATACCATGACCGGTCACAGAGCTAAATCAAAGAAACACTTTAAGGCATTTATCAAGAGGGTTATTATAGACGGTGATAAGGTACGATAGAGTAAAAGCTGCCTTTGCCGAATACTGGTAACGATGTATTGAAGGTTCTACCTACTGATACCCTTGGTGGAGCTGAGGGGACTCGAACCCCTGACTTCCTCCTTGAGAAATCAGGATTTTCCGATGTTTCGCCGTAAATCAGGTACTTCTCTACCATCTCAATCCCCCTTTTTTGTCGATAAACCATAGTAACCGATATCCGTTAATAAAGTAAATCCTTTATCCTGGATCTAATGACATCACTGTCCTTTGTTAAATCTATGGCAAGAAAATACCGTTGGTACCTAACGGGTGTGTGGCATTGCGTTACCTGGCACAAGGGGCATTTCAAACAAATATGGACATTTCAGTCTTTGCTGATAATTCCAGGCGCGATTAAAGGGTAGAAAGAATCCTATACTTTATTTATCACTATTCAATCACCCCAACAGCCGTAGGGTTGTGGTTTTTTAACTTCAATCAGGCGTTTAGTTACTTCTTCGACAATTTACTATAAGTTGCTATTGTAGATAAGCCTCCTAACAAGAAATAGAGGTATGACAGACAAATCACCACGTTGTTGTCTAGTACAATAGCTTTTCAACACAATTACGAGAATGAATAATGAACCGTTTAGTTATGAGGGTACTCCTAAAGAATACGAGCAGTTGAAAGAATATATTCTGCAATCTTCTGAACAGCTGCCCAATCATAGTTAGTCAGTCTG
>DUFA01000023.1 GCA_011191975.1 Dehalococcoidia bacterium | reverse complement strand
GGTCCTGGTGTCAGTATTGAAAACAGCAATATTCTTGATCTCATGGCAAAAGGTGAAAAAAATATCCCTACCTCTTTCCGAGAAATAATTACGGATAGAATACTGGATGGCGATTATTTATTACCGTCCAGAAGAACTCAACGTCCGGCGAGAACGGTATTTGCAGGCTCATTATCGGGATTCGGCACACCAGGCGGCCAGGGCTACGGTGATGTTTTGGAAAGAAAACCGCAGTCGGTAGTCGATGATATCAGAGCTGAAATTATATCGGAATGGACGGCAACTAATGTATACCATGTAGCCTATGATGCCGAAACATGGACCGCCGATGAGGAAAAGACCGTTGAATTAAGGCAAAAAGAGCGTGAAGACCGCCTGCAACGTGGAATGAGATATGAGGAATTTGAAAAGGAATGGCTCGAACAGAGACCTCCGGATGATCAACTTGAACTCTATGGCTCCTGGCCTGACGCCAGGATGATTAACAGGATAATAAGACTCTAGCTCAATATAACCTGAATATATTTTATTACCAAACAGGATGGTATTTACTAATGAATGTGTTTCTCGAAGATGATTTATATTTTCGGGTGATCCAGTTGATTGATTCAATCTCTGCTTATAACCGAAGGCATGTTGAAAGACACTTAAAGCCTCTGAATATGACCTACCCGCAAATGGCAGTATTAATGCTATTACATCGAACTGACGCTATCAGCCAGCGAGAGCTTGCTGATCTAAATGAAACGGATACTACAAACATGATGGTTATTTGTGACTCGCTTGAAAAGCGTGGCTGGATAAACCGCGTTACCCACGAGAACGACAGGAGAATAAAAAGAATTTGCCTGACGGAAAAGGGGAAAAAAGCATATATTGATGGGCAGGAAATACTCTGGAAAGGGATTAACTTTATGCGTGAAAAAACCCTGCTTGAAGACCTGAAAGAAGCCCTGCCGGTTCTGGAGGAACTGAACCGAAATACCAAGGCTCTTTACGAAGGAAAGACAGAATAATCGGTCAGCTAAAACTCGATTAATTGAAAGGAATAAGAAATGGCACAGAACTCCAGAGAACTGGTTACAAACCTGTTCAAAGGTAAAGCTTCTGAACGACCTCCGTTTTGTCCCTGGGTGTGCAGTTTCGCAGCGAAGCTGGAGCAAGTACAGGTCAAATCAATGCTTTCAGATCCGGGGATTCTATCCAGGGCTCTCTCGAATGCCCATAAGCTTTTTGGATATGACACTCTTTTAAATCATTTTGACCCCTCTCTTGAAGCTGAAGCACTCGGTTGCGAGATCAAGTGGCAGGAAGATAGTTGGCCGCCGGTAGTAACCGGTCATCCACTGGAGGATATGACTGAGTTCTATGACCTTGAAACGGAAGGCATTGAAAAAAAGGGACGGATTCCGATAGTCATTGAAGCCACGAAACGGCTTATACTCACAAAAAAGAAGGAAGTCCCGATTGCCGCTATGATAACCGGTCCATTGACTCTGGCAAAGCATCTGAAAGGAGACGCATTTTCCAGGCAACTTGAATCAGAAGATGAGGAAGCGTTGGATCTGGTTGAAGATACCGGAAGCATATGTCTGAAATTATGCCGGGCATACTGCGAGTTGGGCGTTGATATTATTGTAATCGCCGAAAATATGCAGGACCTGGTCATACCGAACGTTTCGTCAGTGCTGGCATCACCCCTGAAAAGTATCTTCAACGTTTCCAGGTTCTATAATGTAAATTCTATCCTTATCGGTAAGATAAGTGATGATAAACAAGCTATTTCGATATGTCGCCTGGGTGCGGACGCCGTGTCCTTATCCGGAGGTTTTAATATAGCCGATGCACAGGAAAAAGCTCGTGAGAATAATATATACTTTTCAATTACTGTTCCTGATACGGCATTTTTACGAACTGACGCGGGAAACGACGATCTAATAAAACTAGCTATTAAGGCCGGTGACTCAGGATTATTCCTTTCCTCAGAATGGGAAGTCCCTCGAGGTACTAATGTCAACAGCATGCACGAGATTATGAAGATTGTTCGTGGCTAATACATTTCTTAAGAAATCAAGTCGAATACTTTACAAACTTTAAATCAAGTGGAAGCACCCAAGTATTGATTTAACAGCGGTGTCGTGTTTAAATTTTTCCTGTATTATGTAAATTGGGAATTCTACAAATTCTCTACTCAATCGGTACCTAACCGCACCATAAACAAATTGGTTTAGATATTTAAGAACCATAACTAAAGAACTAAACTGTAATTAACAGAAGATAAACTGAGGGTTGATGATATGGATAGTGATTATACCGAGAATCCAAGTGAAGTATTATTGACATTACTGGCAGGTTTTAATGAGTTGATAAGAAATGCCTATATATCGGGATTTAAAGATGGCCAGGAATTCGAGCTCAAATTAACCGAGGAAGAAACAAAGAGAATAAGCGATGAGCAAGCTAATAAATATTTAAGTGAGTTGAACTCAAATACAGCGAAGGTATTATTGGAAGCCGAACAAATACTGGTAGAATATTCATAAGTATTTATAACAATGTTTAAAAAATCTCGGATCACTGGAAACGAGAGAACCGGGAAGTGTCCGTCTCCCCGGTTCAACCTTGTGCGCGGTTCTCATAGAGATATTCCGCTACTCTCCAAAAGGAGTAAAAAGTGAATGGTATATTTTTACATCCAGATACAACTATTAGGGAGTACCAGAAGTATCAAAAATTGAGTAAAAACGGTTCATATTTAGTGCTTGCGTATCCAAACCTCTGTAATAGAGTGCAGACTCTGTAATCTCTTTTAGAAGAGATATTCGTAGCATACGCAAGTCACTATCAAGTTGGAAAAAGTACCTCTCCTAGCGTAGTACAGGAACGATTAGGACATTCAAGTATTACCATGACATTAGATATCTATTCACACGTTGTACCGGGATTGCAGGAAGCAGCTGCCAGATCATTCGATGATATGCTAAAAATAAATGAGGAAATTTCGTTTGGCGACAAATTGGCGACAAATTTTTAAATTCATGTCTTTTATGGTAGAATTTTGAAGCCGGGAGAGGTGTCCGAGTGGTTGATGGTGCTGCTCTCGAAAAGCAGTCTCCGGTGATTCCGGAGCGTGGGTTCGAATCCCACCCTCTCCGCCAGACTACGCGGAAGTTTCGGCTAGTCAACCAGGCTTAGTCGATATCATTGCTGTCAGGTCAGTTTCATTTGTACTGTCACGATATGCAAGCTTTATACAATCTTAACATCTGGTATAGTATATATACACGCGGAGAGGTGCTGGAGTGGCCTATCAGGCACGCCTGGAGAGCGTGTGTAGCATTAGCTACCGTGGGTTCGAATCCCACCCTCTCCGCCAGCCTGCGCTGAAGCTTCGGCTGACAAACCAGCCCCGGATTGAAAATCCGTATATTGTAAGTCATTTCTAATTTACTTAATTTATAAACTCAGATATATTCTCCTTGTTCATATTGTTGTATAATCGTTCATTACTAACTGTTCTTGATTTCATTCGTAAGAGAAAGCTAAAAAGTTATGAAATTCCCAAACCATCCGGAAAAATACAACAGTAAACCTTTATTTTCACCCAAAGATCTCCAGAATTATCGGGATTTCAGAGACGCCGGGAATATATTTGACTGTCCGGAAAATATAATCCTGTGCTACTCTCGGGGTTTGATGATCTACGTCGGAGAAAATTACGAAGTTGACGAGAGGAGCCTAGCAGGAGGGATCCTATACAGTCTTACCGAGTTATCGGATTCAGTAGGGATATTGGGTAATTTCGGATTTGGTGCCCCAGCGGCTGTGACGATATCTGAAGTCCTGATAGCAATGGGCGTGAAAAAAATAATAAATATTGGTGTGGCAGGAACGTTGCAGAAGCATATAGACATCGGTGATATTGTCGTTTGCGATAAAGCAATAAGAGATGAAGGAACATCCTACCATTACCTTCAGCCGGTTACATATGCTTATCCTGACTCTCGTCTGATAAAACAGATTACAGAAACTCTCGATAATAGCGGGACTAAGTACTTCACCGGACCAAGCTGGACAACCGATGCACCCTATCGCGAAACAGCTGCCGAGGTATTGAAATACCAGGAAGAAGGAGTTCTTACAGTAGAGATGGAAGCATCAGCTCTGTTCGCTCTGGGAAAGTACCGAAATATCGAAGTTGGTGCTCTGTTCACGATCAGCGATTCACTGGCCGATCTGAAATGGAGACCGGAATTTCATTCGGAAAAGACCGCAAAAGGCCTTGAGATGATATTCGAAATAAGTCTGGAAGTCTTTTCTCGATAGATTTTAATCAAGGATAGAAAATGGTTAATATACAAGGTTCGATAAAGATTTTTGAGATTACGTCAGATAATATCGGCGACGTAAATACATCCGATACCACTTACGAAATTAAGGCCCGAATAGTGCCCGAAATCAATAACGATGTTATTTCCTATTCTATTGAAGAAATATATCCGGCTTATCTAAAAACTTATGAAGAAGATGATATCGATCACACTTCGTATATCGATAATCCTGACAAAGTGATTTTCCTGGCGTACATAAATGGAAAACATGCAGGTCAAATTGTATTAAGAAAAAACTGGAATATTTTCGCATATATCGAGGATATACGAGTTAGTAGTGATTACAGGAGACGAGGAATAGGAATTGCTTTATTGAACAAGGCGGAAGAATGGGCAACAAAAGGCGGAATGCCCGGAATCATGCTGGAAACCCAGGATGTTAACGTGCCTGCATGCAGGTTATATGAAAAAGCGGGGTATATACTTGGTGGCGTAGATAAAAAATTATATGGAGCAACTGAAAAATATGCCCATGAAACGGCATTATTCTGGTACAAGGTTTTTTAACAGAATATCCTTTCAAGAACTAATGCTACACCATCTTCTTCATTGGACGCAGTGCAATATCTACAGGCTGCTTTTAACTCAGTAATAGCATTCCCCATGGCTACCGGTATTCCGCATTCCGTCAACATATCCATATCTGGCAAATCATCACCAAAGGCAACCACGTTATCCAGTGATTTTCCCGCCGGTGCTATCAGTTTGTGAATTGCGGATGCTTTATTTACACCGGAACGGGTGATATTCAGTATTGGATGCCACGTTAACGCGGGAACAATAGATACAGAATCACCTATATCCGCCATAAGTTTATCTAAAAGCGGAAGCGTTTCATCCCCGATACCACCAATGACTATTTTGCTTGGTTTTTGAACGATAGCTTCTTCAATAGAAAGCAGCATCTCGGGTGTAGCCGAATTTCTTTTCCAGAGTGTTTCAGGAAACGCGGTCCAGTTTGCACCGAATTCATAACCTTCGATTTCAACTAAAAGCCATGCATCGGGATATACTTTCGAGACTATCCCAACTATTTTTTGGGTAATAGCTTCCGGAATCGACTCTTTAATGCTACCCGATAACGGCGGCTTTCCTACTACCACAGAGCCGTTGGTGAGTATTTGTGAACACCGGTCACTAAGGTCAGCGGGAAAAGATCTGTGAAAACTGCGTGCAGGTCGTGATGTAGCCAGGATAATCGGGATGTTTGAATCAATACATCGTTCAAGGGCGGCACGGTTACGCGGCGAGATTTCCTCATTATTGTTGAATAAGGTACCATCGAGATCAAGGGCGATGGCATCGGGTAATCTGTCGAAATCAGGCAGGTTCATTGACGTATTATATCACAAGGCGTATTGATAACATTACGGTCAAAGGAAAGATGAAAGTAACGATACATTGTTACTTGTCAATGATGGTTGTTCAGGTGCAGTATTTGAGCACGATCACGAATTGATATAGGTTGGTTTATTATATTTATAGTATAATACATATACTTAATTCATCTCAGACATAAAATGCACCAGGAAATTGCACTGGAGGTTTCATATGAATGAATATAATGATGATAGACAATTTCACTATATTGCTATAGGCGATGACCCTGACAATCCAGATTATGTACTCGGCGATAATATATCAAATGAAAAACTTCTTGCATCAATTGGTAAAACGATAATTGCTTTTACGAAATTAGAAGAAACGATGTCGATATGCTTCAGTCTTACTTTAGGATGCGAACCAGAATTAGCTGGAATAATTGCGCATGCTCTTCCAACAAGGGAACGTTGTGATATTCTTTTTCACATTTTTTCTTATCGATTAGGTTCTGCTGAATTGATAAGATCTGGTAAAAACACGAAACATGATAAAAACCTACGCGCAGTCGAAAAATTATTCGATAAAATTGACAGAGTAATAACACAAAGAAACAAGATTGTTCATTCAACTTGGGTAACTTACAACGAACGCGAAGAAAAAATACATAGAATTAAATGGAATAAAACTAGAAAAACACCCGGGTGGCCTTCGGAAGATTATAAAATTACAGATACAGAGGAGATCGAAAAACTCGTTAATGAAATCAATGATATTAATAATGAATTATATTTAACGTTTTGGCAATATTTTGGATCATGGGTTCAAGAAAGGGCAGAGAGAAATGAGGGTGGACTTCAAATTATAAATGGTGAAGAGGAAGATTGATATAGATAATATTAACCTCTCGTCGCTTATTACTATATCACAGAATCAGAATTGACTATATAAGAAAAAACTGATATTATGAGTGGTGAACATAAATTTTACGACTACATTGATGAGGGTGGTAATAACATTATTGAGGATTGGCTCAATAATGAAGGAAGAAGTGCAAAAGCAAATTTCATTATCAGAATAGAACTTTTAGCGGCTTCTCCGCCTCGCGGTTTTGTGGATTCGGTTTGGCAATATCCTTATGTTACACCTCTTACTGGGCAATGGGAAGGATTTGTCGAAATACGAGTAAAGGCAAATAACAATCAATACCGATTAATCGGAAAGAAAGTAGACAGAGATATACTTTTGGTAGCTTGGGGGTATCATGATGGTAAAGGTTGGAACACCGCTGATACTCCGTCAACGGCTAAAGAAAGAGTAGATCAAATGCTGAATAATCCCGACAAGTATAGGAGGGATCATGAGCTATAAATCAGATAAATTATGGGAAAACTTAAAAGAGAAGGACTTCCGTGATCAATTCATTGATGCACACGTTGATGAGGGTATTGCTTTCCAGATTCGTTCACTTCGTAATAAGAAAGAACAAACCCAACCAGAATTTGCCCAAGAACTAGGAGTAAAACAACCTTTGGTTTCAGCGTGGGAAAATCCTAATTACGGTAAATATTCTCTGAATACACTAAAGAAATTAGCCAAAGCATTTGATGTTGGTTTATTGGTTAGGTTCGTATCTTTTCATACTTTGATGAATTGGACTATTGACTTAAATCCTGATGATATTGCACCACTTAGTTTTACTGCAGAAAGGAATCAGTTATATATAGAGAATCAAGTAAACAAGATTCTCGACGATAAAAATGAAGGTAGGAATGCAAGTGCCGCTGATTCTGTTCAAGATGTACCGAAATATCAGCAGCCATCTACAGCAACACTATAAGGAGTAATGTTAAATGTATGGTGAAGAGTTGTACAAACGCCTGGCAAAAGAATATCGTTATGCTGCAACAAAAATGCAAGAATCGCCAACAGCTTCAAAAAAATTATACTATTTCAGTATATTTTATGGAGAACCACAACGTATCATTAACTTAGAGTGGGATCGGGATCTAACGCTATTATTTGTCGTTTGCCAATATGTTTTCAATACTTTGACTGCCTTATCTAATCCGCCAGCTTTAAATACGCATCCTATTAACCATGATTTAGTTTTTACGGCATTAACTGATTTAGCTAACGAACTAGCGTTGCATTTCGAGAAAAAAGAAAGCAACCCAATTGAATTATATGTCATAATGGGACGATTAGCTGAAATAGGATATGCAGCAACTGGAAATGGTAGCTACTTATATGAAAAGGGTGATATTAAATTTTAAACTGCCTAGCTTGAGCTGCTTTTCTTTGCTATATCTTAACACCTTTTGTTTGATGGCCGAGACACTCTTACCCTGCCATCTTAAGTCCTAACTCAACGTAATCAATACTATCTTGTCCTATTGCCTTATATGCTGTTATAAGAGCTGTTATGGCGAAATCGTGTTCTTTCCTTTTCCTCTTATTTGCCATATCTTAATGGTATATTGCCCCTCAAGCATTTCAAAATGATACACTACCAAGATATACCCGAGAGAGTTTCGCAACAAGCTAAATTGTCAGTTACATAACCCTATGCTAGAATGAAATTAATTTACCTATGAGTAAGAACGACATAAAATACTGGATTGGTTTCAGTCTAATATCGGGAATCGGGCGGGTTAAGTTTGGTCTGCTCGAAAACTACTTCGAGAATATGGAAGATGCCTGGCAAGCTCCGCCATCCGAGTTGAGGAAGGCGGGACTGGATAGTGGTTTGGTAACATCGATCATTGAGAAACGCGATAGCATCTCTCTAGATTCAGAGATAGAAAAAATGGAACGCCTAGGCGTAAAAGCCTTCACTTACAGGGATGATGGTTATCCAAAAAGATTAAGAGAAATATATGATTATCCTCCCGTTATCTATGTCCGGGGAGAAATCCTTCCCGAAGACGAGTGGTGTCTGTCTATCGTAGGCACACGTGGAGCGACGGTTTATGGAAGACAGATTGCCGAAGAAATTACTGCGGATCTAGCCAGGAACAGGATCACTATAGTCAGCGGCCTCGCACGAGGTATTGATTCGGTAGCGCACCGTTCAGCACTTGAAGCCGGCGGCAGGACAATTGCGATTTTCGCTTGCGGTCTGGATATTGTCTATCCTGCTGAAAATGCGGAACTTGCCCGGCGCATTATCCAGAATGGTGCGGTCATGAGTGAATATCCACTGGGCATAAAACCGAGATCGGATTATTTCCCGCGCCGTAACAGGATAATGAGTGGAATGAGTCTGGGAGTGCTCGTTATCGAAGCGGGTGAGTCAAGTGGAGCTATTATTACGGCAAATATCGCATTGGAACAGAACAGGGAAGTATTCGCAGTGCCGGGAAGTATACTCTCTTCGGCAAGTAAAGGAACTAATCGTTTGATACAGGAAGGTGCGAAACTTGTCCGGGACTATACGGATATACTGGAAGAACTGAATTTAACCGCTGTTGCCAGACAGATTGAGATAAAAGAATTGCTTCCTGAAACCGATACGGAAGCGGTGTTAATCAAGCAGCTTGGTGCCGAACCGGTTCATATCGATGAAGTGTGCCGGTCGAGTGGACTACCCGTATCGACGGTAAGTAGTACGCTGGCAATGATGGAACTGAAAGGTATGGTCAAACAGGTAGGAGCGATGCATTATTCTCTTGCCAGGGAAACCAGAGAAGAATACAGGGTGAAAGTAGAGTGACAACACGTAAAAAGAAGAGTACCAAAAAGAACCTGGTAATCGTTGAATCTCCTGCCAAGGCAAGAACACTTGGTAGAATACTTGGTAAAAATTATGAATTAAAGGCGTCTCTCGGCCATGTCAGAGATCTGCCACGAAGTAAACTGGGAGTTGATGTCGATAACGGTTTTTCTCCTGAATACGTGGTGCCAAGAGCGAAAAGTAAGATTGCGAAAGAACTGAGAGATGCTTCGAAAAACGCTTCGACAATTTTTCTGGCTACAGATCCTGATCGTGAAGGAGAAGCAATCTCCTGGCATCTAGTTGAAGTAATGCAAAACGCGAAAACCCCATACCGCAGAGTGGTATTTCACGAGATTACCGAAGAAGCTATAACCAATGCTTTTAAACATTCCAGGGATATCGATATGCAGTTGGTAAATGCCCAGCAAGCCCGACGTGTTCTCGATAGACTGGTCGGTTACAAACTGAGTCCGTTACTGTGGAAGAAAGTGCGAAGAGGGTTATCCGCCGGAAGAGTCCAGTCAGTAGCTGTAAGAATCATCGTTGACCGTGAAAGAGAGATCGAACAATTCATACCGGTCGAATACTGGTCTATAGAAGCCGATCTCTCTAAAAAAGTAAATGGAAACGGGAAAGAGCCGTTCAGAGCTTTGCTGGTCGGACTTGCTGGAGAAAAGAAGCTGGATATACCCGACCAGGAACATGCCGATATAATCAATGAGGAACTTAAGCAAGCAGCCTACGGTGTCAATACAATAAAAACCAAGAAAGTGACAAGACAACCGGCTCCACCATTTATCACCAGTACTCTTCAGCAGGAAGCGTCACGAAGGTTGCGATTCAGCGCTGCTCAGACCATGACACTAGCACAGCAGCTTTACGAGGGACTACCCATTGGTGATGAGGGGAGTGTTGGACTTATCACTTATATGAGAACCGACTCTACCCGTGTTGCACGATCAGCAGTAGTTGAAGCCAGAGAGTATATCGAAAAGAAATATGGCAAGGATTACGTCCCACCTCATGCCCGTTCGTTTGCAAGAGCAGTCAAGGGAGCACAGGAAGCCCATGAAGCTATAAGACCTACACGGATAAAACGCGAACCATCGCAGCTAAAGAAATACCTGAACAATAATCAGTACCGTTTATATGATCTTATCTGGAAAAGAATGGTAGCCAGCCAGATGGCTGCTGCAATATACGACAATACAACAGTAGATATCGACAGTTTATGCAAGAATTCAAAAAAGACCTATCTGTTTAGAGCATCTGATTCCGTCAACAGGTTTCCCGGTTTCACGAAATTATACATCGAACAAAAAGACGAGGAAGAGGAAGAAAAATTATCAAGGCTGCCTTCGTTAGCTAAAGGTGATCCTCTCAACCTTATTGAATTGTATCCCGAACAGCATTTCACTCAACCTCCGTTACGCTTCACCGAGGCTACTCTGATTAAAATGCTCGAGCAGTACGGTATAGGTAGACCGAGTACCTATGCACCGACTCTTTCAACCATCCAGGAACGTGAGTACGTGATAAAAAACGGCAATTACTTCCAGCCATCTGAACTTGGTTTTGTGGTAAATGATCTTGTCAGCGAATATTTTCCTGAAATCGTCGATATTAAATTTACAGCCAAAATGGAAGATGAACTTGATGATATAGCCGGTGAAAAGAGAGACTGGGTTGGTGTTGTACGTGATTTCTATACGCCTTTCGAGAAAGACCTGGCTAAGGCTACTGAATCGTTGGAAAGAGTTAAACTTCCTGATGAGGTAACCGAAGAAATGTGCCCGAATTGCGGTAAGCCCATGGTGATCAAGACGGGACGTTTCGGCAAGTTTCTTGCCTGCAGTGGATATCCCGAATGCAAGACAACCCGTTCTTACCAGATTAAGACCGGCGTGGAATGCCCGGAATGCGGCAGCGAACTGATAGAGAAAGTAAATAAAAAGAAGAAGAAATTTTACGGGTGCAGTAATTATCCTGACTGTACGTTTGCTACCAACTACAAACCTCTCAAACAGAAATGCTCAAAGTGCGAAGGATTGACCACTACCTTCAGGCAAAATTACGCCAGGTGCATAAAATGTGGAAACAGGGACAAACTGCAGGAGTAATTTTGCAGATGCAGAATTTATTTCAGAGATACATTGCCTACCTTGAAGCAGAAAGGAACTTCTCTCCGTATACGATACGGAATTACGTTACTGACTTGAAAGGATCAAAAAATATACAGGGATTGTTTCCTTTTTTACAGGAAAAAGGGATAGGCTCTCCTGAGAAAGCGGACAGATTTGATATACGCGATTATCTTGCCTATCTTGCAGAACAAAAGGTGGTGAAAGCGAGTATCGCACGTAAAGTATCGTCGATACGATCGTTTTATAAATATCTTGAGAGAGAAGGTATTATTACGACTAATCCAATGCAGTACGTATCCTCCCCAAAGCTGGACAGACGCTTGCCGTCTTTCCTCACCAATACTGAAATTATTCGCTTGCTGAATGTACCGGATGCCGAAGATCCCTACGGAAGACGCGACCGTGCTTTTCTGGAGTTACTTTATGCTTCGGGATTAAGAGTCAGTGAATTAGCGAGTTTGAAGTTAGACCAGATTAACCTTGAAACACGTGAAATACGGGTCATAGGTAAAGGTTCTAAGGAAAGAGTCGTCCTAATGGGTGAACCAGCCGCGAAAGCACTCCAAGTCTATATATATGAAGCCAGAGACCTGATACCTAAAATCAGGCTGACCAGCAGGACAAACAAAAAGAAAACCAAAGCGGTGTTCATCAACCACGAAGGTTTTCCTCTCACAGAGAGAAGCGTCCAGGAAATATTACAGAAATATGCAGACAAAGCTGGCATCGGTAAAAAAGTGCATCCTCACATGCTTAGACATACTTTTGCCACCCACATGTTGGATGGTGGCGCAGATTTGCGTGTAGTCCAGGAATTACTGGGACACGCAGACCTTTCGACAACCCAGATATACACGCACATCAGTAAAAGCCAGGCGAAGAAAGTCTATCTTTCAGCTCATCCTATGGCACGGGAAACGGATGACATGGATAAGGGCGAGGATGAATAGCCGACTTAAAAGATTACGAGAAACTCTAGTCGAACAGAACCTTGATGGCATTTTCATCTCCCAACCGGAAAACAGGCTCTACCTATCCGGTTTCGATGGTTCAGCCGGGTATCTGTTAATTACTCAACGAGATACGTTGCTTGCTACTGATTTTCGCTATCTGGAGCAGGTAAAGCTGCAAGCTCCGGAATATACCCTTTTCCGAATCACCGGCGGAGTATCCGAATGGTTTCCCAAACTCACAGGAGATACAGGTATTAGTACACTCGGATTCGAATCAGGAGATATCACTCACGCAATGTATCGCCAGCTGGCAGAAGCAATAAAAAATACCGATTTGTCGATTCAGCTTATACCGGTCGAAGGACTTGTCGAATCGTTGCGAACTATAAAAGATGCAGCCGAGATCGAGTTAATCAAGCAGGCAGTGTCTATCACAGATAGGGCTTTCGAATATATTGAATCCATTATCAGACCGGGTATGACCGAACTTGAAGTTGCCTGGCAACTGGAACGATTTCAACGGGAAAACGGCAGTCAAGCAATGCCCTTTGAGATCATCGTAGCTTCCGGACCGAATTCTGCCTTACCTCATGCCAAACCTACAGAGAAGAAAATACAATCCAGTGAACCCATCGTTATTGATATGGGAGCGAGAGTCGGTCATTATTGCAGCGATTTCACCCGGACCATTTGCCTTGGTAAACCGGATAACACTTATAGAAAGGTATACGACATTGTACTCGGTGCTCAGCTTGCAGCTATATCCTTGATAAAAGGCGGAATGACCGGGAAAGAAGCCGACGGTTTTGCTCGGATAGTTATAGAAGAAGCCGGATATGCCGAAGAATTCGGCCATTCTCTTGGGCATGGCACCGGTCTTGCCGCTCATGAAAACCCGCGTGTTGGTCCGAATTCGGAAGATGTCCTGTCTGATGGCATGGTGTTTTCTGTTGAACCAGGTATATATATTCCTGGCTGGGGTGGAGTGAGAATCGAGGATCTAGCTGTTATTGAAAACGGAGTTATCAATGTCCTTTCAAAAGGCACGAAATAATTAGTAACGGAGTTAAAGGTATGATCAGTGGAAGTGAACTAAGAAAAGGTGTGATTATCGAACATGATGAGAAGCTTTATCAGGTTATCGAGTATCATCATGTTAAAATGAAAAGAACGGCCCTTGCCCGGGTTAAAATGAGAGATCTTGAAGGCGGCCATACAATCGAACAGAGTTTTCAGTCAGATGCAAAATTCAAGAGAGTGCGTCTTGAAGTCAGACCGATGCAGTACCTGTATAATGATGGTGATCTTTACTACCTGATGGACGAAGAGACGTATGAACAGATTCCAGTAACCAACGATATATTGGGTGATTCGGTTAATTATCTTAAAGAAGGTATGACACTGCAAGTCGCCAGTTACAAAGAAAAAATAGTCGACATTGAAGTGCCACTGAATGTCGAACTCGAGGTAGCCGATACTCAGCCCGGATTTAAAGGTGATACGGTTACTGCCGGAACAAAACCGGCTATTCTTGAAACCGGCATCACCGTCCAGGTACCATTGTTTATCAACACCGGCGACATTATCAAAGTCGATACGCGTGATGGGAGTTATATAGAAAGAGCCTAACTATCAAAGTATCTACTCAGGAAAGGGGCTTAAGGTTTGAAAGCTGATTTTCATATTCACACCCGCTACTCAATGGATTGTGAAATGGAGCTGGAAGATATCATAGAACGATGCCAGAAGATGGAGATAGATTGTATCGCTATTTCCGATCACGGTACTGTTGAAGGTGCCTTGAAAATGCAGGAAATTGCCCCTTTCAAGGTTATTGTTGGAGAGGAGATCCTGACCGAATGTGGAGAGATAATGGGTATATTTCTCAAGGATACTATACCCAGTAATATCAGTGTTAATGAAGCAATATCAAGAATTAAGGACCAGGATGGACTTGTCTGTTTACCTCATCCTTTCGATCCTCTTAGGGGACTTACTATGGACCTGAAAGAAGTTGATAAACTTGCACCAAGCGTTGATATTGTAGAAGTGTTTAATGCCAGGAGTCCTATGAACTCTACAGCGGATAAAGCTCTGGATTATGCTTTAAGACATGAAATTCCCGCGATAGCCGGCAGCGATTCCCACACACTAGGTGAAATCGGGCGTACTTTTGTAGAGATTGATGATTTTGATACCCCTGACCAGCTTATTGAGGTATTGAAACACGGAAGAATATCACAACACAAAGCCAGCATTCTTGTTCACTTTTTTTCAACGATTACCAAGATAAAACGGAAGCTCAGAAAATAAAGTAACATTCTCTTTACGCACAGAGGAATTATCCGCGATGGCTACAAAGTTTGAAATTCTTGATCATACTGCCGATACAGGCATAATCGCTTTTGGAGACAGCCTGGAAAGAGCGTTCGAAAATGCCGCCTTAGGCATGATCAGTTTGATAACCGACCTAACAGGTATCAAAGATAATCAGACCAAGAAGATCAACATTAATTCGTCGGACCGTGATAGTTTACTGATAAGCTGGCTGAATGAACTCATATACCTGTTTGATGTAGATAATCTTCTTTTCAATAAATTTGATATAATCCATCTTGATGAAACTTCCCTCTCTGCGATCGCGTATGGAGAGAAGGTCGATCTTTCAAGACATGAAATAAAAACCGGTATAAAAGCAGCTACATATCATATGCTGAAAATCAATGAAAACGATATATGCAGAGTACAGGTGCTTTTTGATATATAGGATTGATTGATGGCTAACGTCTGGGGTAATACGCTCAACAAAATAGATGAATACCGATGGGAAATATCAATGGAGTACAAGCCGGGTATGAGAGTACCAGGCCGGATTTATGCATCTGAAGACATGCTGGACAAAATATGGGAAGATAATGCTTTCGAGCAGGTAGCGAATGTCGCGTTTTTACCAGGAATTGTCAGATATTCAATGGCAATGCCTGATATTCACTGGGGTTATGGTTTCGCTATAGGCGGTGTTGCTGCTACGGATATAAAGGATGGAGTTGTGTCTCCAGGTGGTGTAGGATTCGATATCAACTGCGGTGTCCGTATCTTGCGTACGAATCTTACCGTCAATGAGATACGACCGAAAATCAAACAGATAGTTGATGGGCTATATCAAGGTATTCCTTCGGGAGTCGGTTCAAAAGGGATGATCAAAGTATCGGGAAGAGATCTGCAAGATATTATGTTATATGGAAGCAGGTGGGCGATCGAAAAAGGGTTCGGTGAAGACAGAGATCTATCGGTCACTGAAGAATCAGGATGCATAAAAGGTGCCAATCCTGATAAGGTAAGTGCCAAAGCTAGGGAAAGAGGAATACCTCAGTTGGGTACACTGGGTTCGGGTAACCATTTCCTTGAGGTTGGATCGGTAGAAGAAATATACGATAAAAAAACTGCCCGGGTAATGGGTATTTACGATAAAGACCAGGTCATAGTGATGATACACACCGGATCCCGGGGTTTCGGTCACCAGATATGTACCGATTATCTGGCCTTAATGGGTAACGCCACTAAGAAATATGCTATAAACCTTCCTGACCGACAACTTGCCTGTGCTCCCGTTAATTCCGACGAAGGAAGAGATTACCTTGCAGCTATGGCCGCTGCTGCTAATTATGCCTGGACAAACCGGCAATGCATCACTCACCGGACAAGAGAGATCTTGGCAAAGGTGCTGAATAAGAATCAAAGAGAAATCGGGCTTGAACAGATTTACGATGTCGCTCATAATATAGCTAAAATCGAGGAACATACTGTCGATAGTAAGAAGCGAAGTCTTTGTGTTCACCGAAAAGGAGCAACAAGGGCTTTCCCGCCAGGCCACCGAGAGATACCAGAGATTTATAAGAATATCGGTCAACCCGTACTTATCCCTGGTGATATGGGAAGATATTCTTATGTGGCGGTTGGAACAGATACAGCAATGAATGAGACTTTTGCTTCTACCTGCCACGGTGCCGGAAGATTGAGAAGTCGCTCGGCAGCCAAGAAAAGCCTCAAAGGGGTAAATATAGTCGAGTTGATGGCCAATAAGGGCATCACAGTGAGAGCCGGAAGTATATCGTCATTGGCTGAAGAAGCATCTGAAGCATATAAGGACGTATCAGATGTGATTGATGTGACTGATAAAGCAGGAATATCACGGAAAGTATTTAAATCAAACCCGATTGGTGTAATAAAAGGATAGGACATCATATGTACTACAAGAACCTTAACGATGCGATTGGCCACACTCCACTGGTCGAACTGGCAAATATTAGTCCCAAGAAAAGCGTCAAGATACTTGCCAAGCTGGAAGGCCAGAATCCGGGAGGTAGCGGCAGTATTAAGGATCGTATTGCCCGATACATGATCGAGAAGGCCGAAGAAAGCGGCCAGTTGACAAAAGACAAGACGATAATAGAAGCTACGAGTGGTAATACCGGAATTGCTCTGGCATGGTTAGGCCGTTTGAAAGGATACAAAGTAACAATCGTAATGCCGGACAGCATGAGTCTTGAGAGACGTCAGCTTATGAAACTACACGGAGCGGAACTCATACTGACCGACGGTAAATATGGAGTACAGAGATCTATTGATACCGTTAATGAAATGGCAGCCAGTGACAGTACATATTTCAAGGCAGACCAGTTTGCCAATCCGTTGAATCCATTGGCGCATTATGAAACGACTGGAGTTGAAATCCTGGAAGATAATCCTTATGACAGGATCGATTACCTCATTGCCGGGATCGGAACTGGTGGTACTCTGATGGGAATCGCAAGGCGTCTGAAGGAAAAATATCCGGACGTAAAAGTAATTGGAGCCGAACCTCCTCTTGGCGATCCGATCCAGGGATTACGATGCCTTGAAGAATATCTTCCGCCGATTATCGATCTTAAGTTGATAAACCAGAGAGCGTTAACTACCAGCGATGAAGCTGTTAACGCTAACAGAGAGTTGCTTGAAAAAGAGGGGATTTTCTCCGGTATGTCGTCAGGGGCAGTAATATACCAGGCCAAGAGAATTGCTTCAAAGATTGAAGAAGGTTGTATTATAGCAGTACTTGCAGACGCCGGGTGGAAATATCTCAGTATGGACCTGTGGGCAAATTCATAGGAGTGCATGATTGATACCTTATAGTAAGAATGGTCAGAGGTTTATCTACGGTATACACTTAATGAAATACCTGCTATCCCGACTCATCTCGTCCATAGAGACGGCGTCCTGGAGTCGGTTGTTTTAAACTAATATAATAAGGAGAAAGAAATGGGAGTTGAAAACTGGACACTCTGGCATGTAGGTTTATCCGTAAAAAGTGTTGATGAGGCGGTAAAGTATTTCGAATCACTTGGAGGAAAAGCGGCAGATAGGCCAGCATTCGTGCTGGACAGCGCTAATTTCGAACACCTTAGAACCTATGACAGGACAGACGCGCCACCCTGGAAAATCAAGATAAAGATGCTGGATCTCGGACCACTGTCTTTCGAATTGACAGAACCCGTGGAAGGAGATAATTATAACAAGACTTTTATGGATGAGCATGGTGAAGGCGCTAACCATATTGCTTATCTGGTAGATGAACTGGAAAAGGAAGTTGAGGAACTCGAAGCCAAAGGCGTCCCGGTTATGTATCACGCAAAGGGACAATACGCCTATATGGATGCCAGGAAAGTGGGAGGTGTCGTTATTGAGTTAAAACAATCAGGACCTCCAGGACCACCTCCACTAAAAAATTAGTATCCAGGCAAACTATAGTCCGGTCGTATATATTAAACTTACGACCGGATAGTTTTTTCATTTTTGTTGAGCCAGTATTCAAGGCTGTCGGCGAGTGCCATCCAGCTCGCTTCGATGATATTGGTAGAACTGCCAACGGTAGTCCATTCTTCGTTGCCATCGCTTGATTCAATCAGCACACGTACCTGAGACTCAGTACCGGTACTTTCTTCAAGAATACGCACTTTGTAGTCAACTAGTTTGACTACTTTCAGGCTTGGGTAATATTGAAGCAGGGCCTTTCGTAGAGCATCATCGAGTGCATTCACCGGTCCGTTGCCTTCAGCAGCAGTATGGAATAATTCATCCCCTATTTTCACTTTTACCATAGCTTCTGAAAGCATGTCTTCGGTATTTGTTTTCGTTGGTTGACGCCGCTTGCTTTCAACAACAACCATATAATCTACCAACTCGAATGGAGGGACATAGTCCGAAGTAGCACGGCGAACCAGCATTTCAAAAGATGCCTGAGCATGTTCGTACTGAAACCCCCGACTCTCAAGCTGCTTTACTTTCTGGAGAAGATCTTTTGTTTCGGGTGATCGTGCTTCAAGCTTAATACCCATTTCTTGGGCTAAAAACGATATATTCCGCTTTCCAGAAAGTTCGGAAACAACGGTTCTCTGTTGATTGCCAACTCTTGTCGGATCAATATGCTGATAGGCCTCAGGCCATTTTTGCATACCGTCCATATGATATCCAGCTTTATGACTGAAAGCGCTGGATCCGACATAAGGGGCGAAAGGAGCGGGAGCTTGATTTGCCAGTTCACTTATAAAATGAGATATCTCGGTTAGCTTTGCCAGCTGTTCATCTGAAATGCATTCGATATTCATCTTAAGCTTTAACGACGGAATGATAGAACACAAATTCGCATTACCGGTGCGTTCTCCGTATCCATTTATCGTTCCCTGTACATGGGTTACTCCTGCCTTTACTGCCACGAGGGTGTTAGCAACTGCCAGACCAGCATCATTATGAGTATGTATGCCCAGAGGAGTACCTGTCGCTTTTTTCGCGGCTTTAACTGCCTTCTCAACTTCATCGGGCAAAGCTCCACCGTTTGTTTCGCATAATACGATACAATCAGCGCCTGCTTCAGCACCTGCCCTAACACACTGTAGAGCATATTCAGGATCCGATTTATAGCCGTCAAAGTAGTGCTCAGCATCAAGAAAAACCGTCATTTCTTTGGATTTCAAATACCTGATAGTATTTTCTATCATGTTGAGGTTTTCTTCACGAGTCGTGTTAAGTACATGCTTCACCTGAAGCGCTGATGCCTTTGCTACAATCGTTGCGACTGAAGCACCTGAATCTACCAGCATTATGACATTTTTATCTTCTTCAGCTTTAATACCCACACGACGTGTGCTTCCGAAGACGGCTATTCTTGCGTTCCGGAGTTTGACTTTCTGAACACGTTTAAAGAATGCAGCGTCCTTCGGATTTGATCCTGGCCAGCCACCTTCGATGTAGCGAACACCAAGTTCATCAAGTTTTTCGACAATATGAATTTTATCACCCAGGGAAAAGGATATTCCTTCACTCTGAGCACCATCACGGAGAGTAGTATCGTATATTTCTACGGAAGCCAATTATTTCTCCTCTATGGCTTTGCTTATAAGGTCTCCCATTCTGGCTGTTCCAACCTTGGTTTTACCCTCGTCCATTATATCATAGGTGCGATATCCATGATTGAGAACTGACTCAACCGCGTCCTCTACTGCTTTCGCTTCTTCATTTAGGCACAGGGAATACCTGAGCATCATCGCCGTACTGAGTATCATTGCTATCGGATTTGCCATGTCAAGCCCGGCTCGACGCGGTGCACTGCCGTGAATCGGTTCGTAGAGCCCCGGTATTGCTTTTCCTTCCTGTGGTACGCCGGCAAGACTTGCTGATGCCAGCATACCCATTGAGCCAGCAAGCATCGATGCTTCGTCGGTAAGAATATCACCGAATGTATTTTCAGTAACCAGGACATCCAGGTATTTAGGATTCTGGATAATACGCATGGCACAGGCATCTACCAGCATGTGCTCGATTTCCACGTCCGGATAATCTCCAGCCACCTCCATCGCAACTGTTCTCCACAATCGTGAAGACTCGAGTACATTTGCTTTATCAACGGAAATCAGTTTCTTACCCCGTGTACGCGCCAGTTCGAAGCCAACCCGGACGATCCTGTCAATTTCTTGCTCTGAATACAGCATCGAATCGACGGCTTTCCTGCCACCGGCAGTTTCCCAGCGTTTCTTCGGCTTACCGAAATACAGACCGCCGGTAAGTTCTCTGATAAAAATGAAATCGACTCCGTCGATTATCTCCGGTTTTAGATTGGTGCCATTTATGAGCATGGGAAATACTTTTACAGGTCGCAGGTTGGCAAACAGCCCCATCTTCTTTCTGAGCTCAAGAAGACCGTTTTCCGGTCTGGTCTTCGCGTTCGGGTCGTCCCATTTGGTACCGCCAACTGCACCAAGCATAACCGCCTGTGAAATCCTGCATATTTTAAGAGTTTCTTTCGGCAGGGGTTCACCCGTCTCGTCGATAGCAATCCCGCCAACCAAACCCTCTTTTAGTTTAAATTCATGACCATACTTCTTCCCTACTGTTCTCAATACTTTAACCGCTTCAGTACAAACATCCACACCTATGCCGTCACCCGGCAGTACGGCAATATTGAATTGCATTAACTCCTCCTCAGTTTTTCAACTTCTTTCTTTGTATATTCTATAAGACCGCCGGCAGCGATAAGCTCTCCCATGAATCCGGGATACGGCTTGGCTGCGTATATCTTGCCACTCTTGGTATTTGTTATCATACCCCTCGCGAGGTCGACTTCCACTACATCACCATTTTCTATTCCATCCACCGCTTCCTCGCATTCAAGCAATGGTAAACCTATATTGATAGAATTTCGGAAGAATATACGGGCAAAGCTTTTCGCAATGACACATGATATGCCTGAAGCTTTTATGGCTATAGGGGCATGTTCACGGGACGACCCACAACCGAAATTGGTGGTAGCCACTATGATATCTCCCGGTTCAACCTTTTTCAAAAAATCAGCGTCTATATCTTCCATGCAATGCTCTGCCAGCTCATCCGGTTCGGAGAGATACAAGTATCGAGCCGGGATAATCTCATCGGTGTTTACGTCCGCGCCGAATTTATGTACTTTTCCTTCCAGCATTATTAAATCTCCTCGGTGTTTACACTTCGATCAGGCTTTTCTCAAAGCCCTTTACCTTTTTAGGTTTTCCCTTCCTGTCAAGCTCGATTGTATGTCCTTCTTTTTCTAACCGCTCTGCCTGTCCTTCAAGTCCTCCGGGGTACTTCTCATTCAGTTCACCTTTTGATTTTAAAGTCCGCCAGTAAGGAGTAATCTCATGGATTCCTTCGGCTTCATCTTCAGCGGCCGCACGTGCCGCGATCCCGGCAAAAATGCCGGTTGTGATAGGTCAGCCAATCGTAGCGCCATGTCTCCTCGCCAGCGTCTCTCTTATCTGGTTGATCGTTATCAGTTTTCCCATGGGAACCATTCTCATAAGTTCATCTACTTCCATTGGTGCCGGTATCACACAAGTGCCGGTTCCCCATTTCTGACTCATTTTCCCGGTTATCTCGACAACTTCAGTTTTCCTGTCTTCGTGCAGTTTCTCTTTCCAGGATTTCTTTAGTTTAGCCATCAACTTCACCTCCTGAGAGTATGTCATCCTGAGTTCCGATGTTTTCGGAAAGAAGGATCTTATCTCATTTGAAAGGAGATCCTTCGTCCGTTTTAGGCGTACTTAGAATGCCAGCCAGCATTATACGTTATCAGGCCTGGTTATCTCACCGGTAATAGCGCTTGCCATAGCCACAGCCGGATTGGCAAGATATACTTCAGATTTCGTGTGTCCCATTCTACCAACGAAATTTCTGTTGGTTGTAGATATGCATTTTTCTCCTTCTGCCAATACACCCATATGACCGCCCAGGCATGGTCCGCAAGTAGGTGTACTTACAGCTGCACCTGCTTTTAAGAGTTTTTCGATAATACCTTCCTTCAATGCGTCAAGATACACTTGTTGAGTTCCTGGAATGATTATGCAACGCACATGCGGGTGTACATGCCTGTCTTTCAGTACCTCGACAGCAAGTCTCAGGTCTTCCAGACGACCATTAGTACAGCTGCCAATTACAGCCTGATCGATTTTTATGCCTTTTACCTGGCTAACCGGTTTGGCATTGGATGGTAAATGGGGAAGAGATACCTGCGGTTCGAGTGAAGAAACATCGTACTCGATAACCTTTTCATATTCGGCATCAATATCCGGTTCGTAAATGGTGTATTCCCGTTTCGCACGCAGTTTGAGATAAGCTGACGTTTTTCCGTCTACATGGAATATTCCTGCTTTCGCTCCGGCTTCAATAGCCATATTTGCCATGGTGAATCGTCCATCCATGGGGAGGCTGCTAATAGCCTTACCGGTAAACTCCATAGCCGAATACAGAGCACCGTCCACACCTATATCGCCAATAGTATGAAGTATCAGATCCTTACCGCCAACCCATTTACTCAATGTACCGTTATACACGAACTTAATTGTTTGGGGTACTTTCATCCAGATATATCCGGTTGCCATTGCTGAAGCGATATCGGTCGAACCCATTCCGGTTGAAAACGCACCGATAGCGCCATAAGTGCATGTATGCGAGTCAGCTCCTATAATCACATCTCCGGGAAGTACTATACCCTTTTCGGGAAGCAGCACATGCTCAATACCCATTTCACCAACGTCATAGCATTTTATACCTTGCTCGAGACAAAAATCTCGCATGAACTTTGCCTGTTCAGCCGAAAGTATATCTTTATTCGGTACAAAATGGTCGGCCACCATTACTATCTTTAAAGGATCGAAAACCTTATCGACACCTATCTTCCTGAATTCCTTGATAGCTATCGGTGCCGTTATATCATTAGCCAGTATGACATCGACCCTGGCGTTGATGAATTCTCCAGGACTTACTCTGTCCTTTCCCGAATGGACGGCTAGAATTTTTTCAACTAATGTCACTTCACACACCTCTATATATTCTTATGTTCTTTCTGGAATAAGCCTGCCTGTCATTACCAGTATACTATTTTCGTTACCAGACGGTCTTTATGCAGCTCTTTTTGCAGCAATAAGACGGTTCAAGGCGTTAATATACGCTCTTGCACTGGCCACGATAATATCGGTATCCGCACCGCGCCCTGTATAGGATATACCGTCGCTTTCAATCCTGATTAGCACCTCACCGATAGCGTCAATACCTTCGGTTACCGACTTTACACTAAATTCTGTAAGTTTATTTGGGACGCCGACGAGACGATTGATCGCCTTGTATACCGCATCGACAGGGCCTGTCCCTAAGGCAGCGTCTTCGATCGTTCGTTCATCAGGTGTGATGAGTCTCACAGCAGCGGTCGGCATCCCTTTATCTCCGCATGTTACCTGTAGTCGTTTAAGACGGTAATCTTCAGTGACAGTGCGTTTCTCTTCAGCAAGAAGCGATTCTATATCTCTATCGGTAATTTCTTTTTTCTTTTCGGCAAGTTCCTTGAAGGCAGCAAATGCCTGGGTAAATTCTTCTTCTGTCAGGCTATAACCCAGTTCTGCCAGTCTTTCCCTGAAGGCATGCCTTCCACTCAATTTTCCCAGGACCAGCGTACTCGCAGGAATTCCCACTGCTTGAGGTTCGATGATTTCGTAGGTAATAGGCATCTTGATAACGCCATCCTGGTGAATACCGGACTCATGCCGGAAGGCATTCCCCCCGACAATGGCTTTATTAGGTTGAACCGGAAAACCTGTCAGGTCGCTGACCAGTCTGCTGGTTTTGTATATTTGTGTGGTATCGATTCCCGTTTCGAGATTATAGAAGTCACGACGTGTCTTGATGGACATAACAATTTCTTCCAGTGAAGCATTGCCGGCTCTTTCACCAATACCGTTTATAGTACACTCTGCCTGTCTCGCTCCGCGTTTGATAGCTTCCAGACTGTTGGCTACTGCCATACCAAGATCGTTATGGCAGTGAATGCTTATTATTGCCTTGTCTATATTGGATACATTTTTCAAAATGCCTTCTATCAGGCTTCCGAATTCATCAGGCATGGCATACCCGACCGTATCAGGAATGTTAACTGTCGTAGCTCCAGCGTCGATCACCGCTTCAAGCATCTGGTAGATGTATGCTGGTTCAGCCCGGCTGGCATCCATCGGTGAGAATTCAACGTTCTGTAGATATCCTTTTGCCCTGGCAACACCTGCTCGTGCCATTTCCAAAATCTCGTTACGGTTTTTCTTAAGCTGATGCATGATATGGATGTCGGACGCAGAGAGAAAGACATGTATTCGAGGATCCTCAGCTTCTTTAACTGCTTCCCATGCTCTATCAATATCAGCGGGAAGTGCGCGTGCTAAACCACAAATAGTAGCATTGCGTACTTCTTTGGAAATCTGTGCGACTGCTTCCAGTTCGGTTCGAGAGTTCACAGGCATTCCTGCTTCGATAACATCAACGCCCAGCTTTTCCAGTTGCCTGGCAATTTCAACCTTTTCCTGGATATTTAGAGTAGCTCCGGCTGCCTGTTCACCGTCTCTTAGTGTGGTATCGAATATTATTACTTTATCCATTATTGTCTCCTGGGAGGATCATCTTGAACTGATGTTCCTCATAGAAATATTTCTCCTCATTTTATTTTTTGAATGTACAGGATCATCCCCCCTCTTATTTCAGAGAGGGGCAAGTAAGGATGAGGATATTCCTCCCAGCAATTTTTATGTCAATAAATGGATACATAGTATTCAGTAATTACTCGTTCTCTTTTTCTTTCTCTTTTTCCTTTGGTTTAGGTTTAACCATAAAAATCGGACAGGTAACTCCATTAAGGAGATTTGCCGCAACACTTCCGTATACCAGCCTGCTTAATCCGGAACGACCATGGCTGGCAATTACGATCATGGTATAAGGATTACTGTTGGCGTAATTAATTATCTCGTCGTTAGCCTTGCCTTCGACCACAATTGATTTTACATTAATACTCTTAGCTTTTAACTGTTCTTCGATTTTATCTAGGTATTCTATCGATGATTTCTTTCTCCTGACTTCTTCCTGTTGCATAAACTCACCCCAGTTGAGAGATACACCGGAAAGTTCAGGGCCGTAATAAGATGGTATACTGGGTGTTTCAGCAACCCTTAACAGAACTACTTCGAGTGATTCTTCACCTTTCTGTCTGGCAAGTATTTCAACATGAGGGAGTACTTCTTCTGCTAGATCGGATCCATCCAGCGGAACAAGGAGTGTCTTAGTCGGCCACTCATCATAAGTTTGATCCGGAGTATGATCTGCTCTTACCAGCCAGACGGGTATTTTTGAAGCACTAAGCACTTTAGAGGCAACACTCCCTATACTCCATCTCCTCAGACCAGAATGGCCTCTTGTTGCCATCAGAATAAGGTCAAACTCATTCTCTTCCGCATATTTTAAAATCTCGTCGGCTGGATATCCTTCGACAATTTCACCTTTTACCTTTACGGCTTCGGCTGCTTGCTCGATCCCCGTAATCTGTTGGACTTCCCTGGCCTGTTTCTTCACTTTGTCAGCAGCACGCCTAATATAGGCCTGTTGCATCGGCAGCATGCTTTTACCGGCAGGTGAAGCAACGTGGAGTAAGGTAACATCGATATCCAGCCTTCCGGCAAGTTCCTTTGCGTAAGTAAAAACAACTTCTGCAAGTTCCGAACCATCCAGTGGGACCAGCATTCGATGATACATTTTACGCCTCCTGGTATTTACTACGATAATACTTCAGAAACAAGTGTAAATCAATATGCCACAATAGATGTTTTATTCCTTCTTCTTATTGGTACGAGTACTCTGTACATCTTTTTCGATTTGTAAGGGACTCAGTAATCCTCGAGTCATTGCTATTCTGCCAGTCCTGGCTAATTCCCTTATGCCAAAACCCTGGAGTAAGGTAAGTAAAGAGTTGATCTTGTTTTCATCGCCGGTAACCTCGACAGTCAACGAATCGGAACCGACATCAACGATATTGGCTCTGAAAATATCTACAATCTGCATGATCTCACTTCTAGTCGTTGAACTAGATTTTACCTTCACAAGAGCAAGTTCCCTGCTTATGGTATCTTCATCACTTAGTTCAACCACTCTCACGACATCTACAACTTTATCTAGTTGCTTCCTGACCTGTTCGACAGATGTGGTGGTTCCATCAACAACTATGGTTGTTCTTGATATGTTGGGTACCTCACTTCTACCGACAGCAATACTCTCAATATTAAAACTCCTGCGTCTGAACAGACTTGCCATCCTGTTCAAGACACCAGGTTTGTCCTCAACCAGCGCTATAAGTATATGCTTCGTAGGTGCCATACCGTCACCCCTTTATCTACATGTTACGAGTTTTTATTTTTTTCGAATCGACTTTAACTATCTCACGAGGTTCTTCAACCATCGCGTTAATATCTTCTCCCGGTGGAACCATGGGATAAACATTTTCCTCAGGTTCCACCCTGAAATCAACCAGGAATGGCCCATCTTCAGCCATTGCTCTCTCGATTGCTGGAATTACGTCTATTTTATTCTTTACCAATGCACCAGCAATGCCGTATGCTTCTGCTACCTTAACGAAATCCGGTCCGCTTAACGGCGTTGCTACATATCTCCTGTCATAGAATAATTCCTGCCACTGTCTTACCATTCCAAGGAAACCGTTGTTCAGGATGGCGATCTTCACGGCTATCCTTTCCTGAGCTATCGTAGCCAGTTCCTGAATAGTCATCTGGAAGCTTCCGTCGCCGTCAATACACCACACAGTCTCATCCGGACACCCTATTTTGGCACCGATCGCTGCCGGAAGGCCGAATCCCATCGTTCCCAGTCCGCCTGATGAGACAAATGTATTAGGTCTATCAAACAGGTAATGCTGGGCTGACCACATCTGGTTTTGACCAACACCGGTTGTAACTATTGCATTACCTTTTGTGGCTTCATATATCTTACTCACGACATACTGGGGCAGGATTTCTTCAGACTCTCTTATATAGGTTGAAGGATGTTCTTTACGCCAGGTTTCCAGTTGCTCAAACCATCCCAGATTTTGCCTGGTTTCGATGAGTTTATGCAACTCATTTAAAACTACTTTCACATCACCGACGATGGGAACATCGACTCGAACGTTCTTTCCTATTTCTGCCGGGTCTATATCGATATGTACAACCTTCGCATTAGGGGCGAAAGTACTTACGTTTGAAGTAACACGGTCATCGAATCTCATTCCTACCGCAATGATCAAGTCAGTCTCGTTTAATGCCATGTTGGCAGCGGCCAAGCCATGCATACCAACCATTCCGAAATTTAGAATATGAGTTCCAGGGAAACAGCTTATCCCAAGTAATGTTGTCACTACCGGAATCTGAGCGGTTTCGGCCAGTTGTTTTAGTTTGGCGCTAGCTCCGGATATTAAAATACCTCGACCCGCTAAAAGTATTGGCTTTTTTGCTTCGTTAATTACCTTAGCTGCTTTTTTTATCTGTGTGGGATGTCCCTGCAGAGTTGGTTTATAACCGGCGATGTTTATCCTGTTTGGCAGATTAAACTCAACTTCCTCAGCGAAGACATCCTTTGGAACATCAATCAGGACAGGGCCGGGTCTTCCTGATCTGGCCAGGTAAAAAGCTTCTTTTACTGTTTCCGCCATCTGTGAAGCGTTTCGTACCATATAATTATGTTTAGTTATGGGTAATGTAATACCGGTAATATCCACCTCCTGGAAAGCATCTTTGCCAATAAATGGTCTGGCAACCTGACCGGTTACAGCCACCATTGGTACAGAATCCAGGTGGGCGTTCGCAATACCGGTAACCAGATTAGTCGCACCAGGTCCAGAAGTGGCGAAACACACGCCTACTTTTCCAGTAACCCGTGCGTACCCATCAGCCGCATGAGCCGCGCCCTGCTCGTGCCGGACAAGGACATGGTGAAGTTGAGGATACTGCGGTAAGGTATCGTACAACGGTAAAACGGCACCACCAAGGATGCCGAAGACAACCTCCACTCCTTCCTTCACCATGCATTCACATATTATCTGGGCACCGGTCATTTTCATGATATAAAAATCCTCCTGTTACACGAACACCGCACCGGTACTGGCTGATGATACCTTCTCTGTATATCTACTCAGATAACCTGTCTTTATCCTGGGTTCAAAGTCAGGTAATTCAGCCAGGCGGTCTTTTATCTCTTTTTCACTCAAATCGACATCTAGTTTACAGTTATGGATATCTATTTTTATGATATCTCCATCTTGAACGGCTGCAATCGGTCCTCTTGCGGCTGCTTCAGGTGAAATATGCCCAATAGCTGCACCCCGACTCCCACCAGAAAAGCGTCCGTCGGTAAGGAGTGCTACTACGCTGTCAAGGCCGGCACCACTCAATAATGAGGTTGGTGTAAGCATTTCTCTCATTCCCGGACCACCCTTGGGACCTTCGTACCGTATAACAATCACTTCACCCGGCTTGATCTGGCTATTCATAATAGCTGGCATTGAGTCTTCTTCAGAATCAAATACCCTGGCAGGTCCCTCATGTACCATCATCTCGGGTGCGACCGCAGCACGTTTAACAACTGCTCCTTCGGGAGCAAGGTTACCAAACAGAATAGCAATACCACCTACCGCTGAATATGGATTGGTGACTGGTCTGATAACTTCTCTATCGACAATAACGGCTTCACTTATTATCTGGGAAACCTTTTTGCCTGAAACAGTTGGGGTGTCTTTTTTCATTTGTTTATCAAGTTGCTTCATTACGGCAGAAATACCACCCGCCCTATCCAGGTCTTCGATTCTATTCGGACCTGCCGGACTTAACAGGCATATATGGGGTGTACTCTGGCTTATTTGATTCACCTTTGCCAGGTCGAAGTCTATCTTTGCTTCGTTAGCTATCGCCATAAGGTGTAAAACGGAATTTGTGCTGCCGCCGAGAGCCATATCGACACTGAACGCATTGTGGATCGAATCAGAAGTTATTATATCTGACGGCGTGACATTTTCATTGACCAGTTTTACCACTCTTTTACCGGCTTCTTTTGCCAGCTGTCGCCTTCTTCCGTCAACCGCCGGAATAGTACCATTACCGGGTAAAGCCATTCCCATTGCTTCAGTGGCACAGTTCATCGTATTAGCCGTAAACATTCCTGCACAGCTTCCACAACCCGGACAGGCGATTTCTTCCAGTTCGATCAACTCTTCTTCGGTCATCTGTCCGCTTGTCACCTTACCGACAGATTCGAATACCGATATCAAATCTACTTTCTCAAAATTACCATTCTTGTACTGTTGACCGGCAAGCATCGGACCGCCACTGATAAAGATAGAGGGGATGTTCATTCTTATCGCCGCCATCAACATTCCCGGCACTATCTTGTCGCAGTTTGGAATAAATACCAGTCCGTCGAATTGATGTGCTTCAGCCATTATCTCGATAGAATCAGCAATTAACTCTCTACTAGGAAGGCTGTATTTCATACCGGGATGATTCATCGCTATCCCGTCGCATACAGCTATAGTATTAAACTCAAAAGAGACTCCTCCACCTGCTGAAATACCTTCTTTAACGGCTTCAGATATTTGTCTGAGGTGAATATGACCTGGAACAATCTCCGTAAAACTGTTTACCACTCCAATCATGGGTTTTCCCGAGTCAGATTTACTCCAGCCAAGGGCATGAAGAAGAGAACGGTGCGGGGCTCGCTCTATACCTTTTGTAACGGCATCACTTCTCATTTTTTCTCCTTATAACTCAGCTTTTTAATCTATAAAAAAGGCCGTCCCGTGGGGACGGCCCTTGCTGATCCTTCCCACAGACCGGGTTATGGATAAATAACGAGTACTAAAATAATCTGATTTTCCTTCATCGTGATGTTAGAGTAACATAGCGGAAATTTATTGTCAAGCTAGAGTCAAAAAATCAGGTATTACTAGAGATAATTATGCTTGAATGTTTTAAATATTATTTTTTATGACTTCTTTATATGAGTTCAGATATAGTGGTTATTATTCTGTCAGGCTGAGCAGGAGTATTATCAGGCAATCCTTTATTCTGCCAATCGACCCAGATACTGAAAATCCCGGTCTCATTAGCGCCAAGTATATCTCTTTTAAGATCATCGCCTACCATCCAGGCGTTTTCAGGAGATACTCCAAGGATACCGAGGGTGTGGGTAAATACAGATTTATCAGGTTTGCCTGCTCCGAACTCTCCTTCAACAAGGATATAATCGAAATACTGTGCTAATTCGAACCGTTCTATCTTTGGTCTTTGAAAATCGGAGGCGCCGTTGGTGATCAATGCCATTGCTGCTCCGGTATTCTTGAAATGTACAAGTGTATCGACGGCCCCCGGGATAAGAGTAATCATCTCCTGCCTTTTTGCTGTAAAAGAATCCGCAAGACTATAGCACACCTTTTCATTTTCAATTCCCAGCTTCGAAAAGACGAGTTCAACCAGTTCCCGTCTGGCTTGTATCAGGTTAAGACGCTTGATCCTGTGGCGTTCGGGATCATCCCAGTACCAGTCCCGCGCTTTGTTTACCTCTGAAAAAAGAACGTCCCCGCTTAGGCCTTCGATAAGCTCAGCATGCTGATAACAGAGCGTCTTCCATAACTCATAAGTACCGACAGCACCCGTGATAATAGTATCATCCAGGTCGAATAGGATCGCCTCGCGATAACGATAAGGATAATCAGGCATCTACGATTCCATATCCTTCATTTTTTCAACGCGTCGCTGGTGCCTGCCGCCCTCGAACTCGGTTGTGAGGAAAGTATTTACTATGGCAGGCATTTCTTCTTTGACAATCTCCGAACCCATGCACAGTATATTTGCGTCATTATGCTGGCGTGATCGAAGTGCACAGAACTCGTTATGACACAGGGCAGCTCGTATTCCATTGACTTTGTTGGCAGCGATACACATACCTATCCCCGTTCCACATATCAGGATGCCACAATCATAGTCACCGGAAGCAACAGCTTCTCCGACTTCTTTCGCTATATCAGGATAATCGACTGCGTCCTCTGAGTAGCTACCGAAATCCTTGACGGTATGCCCAGCATTTTTAACAACGTCGATTATCGATTTTTTAAACTTAATTCCCCTGTGATCACAACCGATAGCTATTTTCATGAACCGTTCTCCTTCTCCATAACTTTTACTCTGCAAACCTTTTCTATTTCTATTCGTGGGATTGCGCCTTCACGCAGGATAATCGGTATTTCTCCGGTCACGTCCACAATGGTCGACTCAATTCCTCCCTGGCAACGTCCTGTATCGATTATGTAGTCGATTTCATCACTAAGTTGGCTGTTGATTTCATCTGCAGTAAGTGCACTTGGTTTTCCACTCAAATTTGCACTTGTTCCTATCAAAGGTCTTCCAACACCATATATCAATGCGATAGTTACGGGATGGTCGGGAATCCTCAGAGCAATAGTGTCTTTCCCACCGCTGATGATATCCGGAATAGAATCAGCCTTCTTCATTACCAGAGTCAAAGCTCCTGGTAAAAACCTATCGATAAGCTTGCGGGCAATATCAGAAATTGTTATCGTTAGTCGTTCTATCCATATCATGTCAGCAAGAAGCAACGGGAGTGGCATATCCAACGGACGACGTTTAACTTGATATATTCTTTTAATCGCTTCTGGATTGTCGGAGCAGGCACCAAGTCCATAAACTGTATCGGTAGGATAGGCGATAATCCCTCCGTTCGTGAGGATAGTGATGCCCTTGTTTATTTTTGCCTTGACATCAATAGTCAGTTCAGTACTCATCGTCCCGTATTGTTTTGTTATCCTATCACCGAGTTCAGTATATCATAGGAACACTTAAGGCAGAACATTGAAAATCCGTATTGATCCGTATTGAAGATATTACGATATTTGGTCGATTGATGTATAATAGAGTATCCTAACGAAAGGAGAAATCAATAATATGTCAAAAGTATTGATTCTTTATCACTCTTTAAGTGGAAACACTGAAGCAATGGCGATAGCTGTACAGGAAGGCGTAGCTTCCACCGGAGCCGATGCGATATTGAAAAAAGCAGCTGATGCTGGTGCTGATGATCTCATTAACTGTGATGCGGTTATTATGGGTACAGCCAATTATTTCAGCTATGAAGCTGGCATGATGAAGGACTTTTTCGACCGTACTTTCTTTACATTAAAGGGTAAAGTCGATAACAAACCATATGCTGTGTTCGGAAGCTATGGTGGTGGTGGCGAAGTTGCGATAGAAAGTTTGGCGAAGCTTTGTGATAATCTCGGTCTAAAAAAATCAGCCGACAATGTTGGTGCCCAGAGGAAACCTTCAGCCGAAGCCCTCGACCAATGCAAAGCACTCGGGGCAAAAATGGCGATATTATAATTAACGAAGGGCAAGTTTAAGGACGTGCCTAAACGTACAAAAAAGAAAGAAATTAATGTTGATATCCATCGGGTAACCACCAGCGGTGACATTGAGGTATCTACTTATCTTGAGATTGCCCAAGGAGTAGGTGGTGAAAAAGCTGATGTAATATCCGAGGATGTTCCTATCACCGAAAGTGAATCCATTGTCGTTATCGATTTCGGTTCTCAATACAGTTTACTGATTGCTAGGCGTATCAGAGAATGCAATGTCTATTGTGAACTGGTATCTTACGACACCTCCTGGGAAAAAATAAAAGCCCTCAACCCTAAAGGATTTATACTTTCCGGTGGTCCAGCAAGTGTTTATACGAAAAATGCTCCCCTGGCACCTGCATACATTTATGAAAGTCATCTTCCCGTACTTGGAATATGTTACGGTATGCAAGCAATCACAAAACAACTCGGGGGAACGGTTTCTCCCGGTGCCAAGCAGGAATACGGATATTCTATTCTCCATTTTAGCAACACCTCATCACCATTGTTTGATGGTATTGACGATTCATCCCCGGTATGGATGAGTCATGGCGACCGTGTCGAAGAAATGCCTCCGGGATTCACTTCTCTGGCGTACACAGAGAACTCTCCATACGCTGTTATGAATAATAACGATGGAATTTATGGTATCCAATTTCATCCTGAAGTCGCCCATACTCCCCAGGGTAAAACCATACTGAAAAACTTCGCCTACAAAATATGTGGTTGCAGTGGTAACTGGACGATCAGTAATTTTATTATCGATAGCATTGATTCAATCAAAAAGCGTGTTGGTAAAGGTAAGGTTATAAACGCTTTATCCGGAGGTGTTGATTCAGCAGTAGTTGCCACGCTTATTCATAAAGCAGTCGGCGATCAACTTACCTGCATTTTTGTCGATAACGGTCTTTTACGCAGGGAGGAAGTAGAAAGAACCTCAAAAGTCTTCAAGGAAAATCTTGGCATGAACATAATTCTTGTAGATGCTTCAGACAGATTTCTCTATCGTCTTCGGGGAGTAACAGATCCTGAAAAAAAACGCAAAATAATTGGCGAGGAATTCATTGAGGTATTTGAAGAAGAGGCAAATAAGATCGGAACAGTCGATTTTCTTGCTCAGGGCACCTTATATCCCGATGTAATAGAGAGCGCCGCTTCCGGCAGTAATGCTTCCGCAGTTATAAAAAGTCATCATAACGTTGGAGGTCTTCCGGCCAAGATGCGAATGAAACTTGTTGAACCTTTACGTTACTTGTTTAAAGATGAGGTTCGCAAGGTTGGGCTTCAACTCGGTATGCCGGAAGAAATGGTCTGGCGTCAACCTTTCCCTGGTCCGGGTCTGGCGATCCGGGTTATCGGCGATATTACCAGAGAAAAACTTGAAATACTTCGCTCTGCTGATTTTATAGTTATGAATGAAATTAAGAAAGCGGGACTATACCGCCAGCTCTGGCAGACGTTTGCAGTACTTACCGATGTAAAAAGTGTTGGTGTAATGGGTGATTACAGGACCTATGGATACCTTGTTGCAATAAGGGCTGTAACAAGTGAAGATGCTATGACCGCTGACTGGGCAAGACTTCCTTATGATCTGCTTGCTCGAATCTCCAACAGAATTGTTAACGAGGTTTCGGGAGTAAACCGCGTGGTATACGATATTACCTCCAAACCACCTTCAACGATTGAATGGGAATAATTAAGAGAGTTGCTAATACATTGATTATGGAGGGTGGAAGCTGAAAATACTTGTTATCGGGAACGGTGCGAGAGAACATACAATCGTATGGAAACTCGCGCAGAGTCCAAAAACAGAAGAGATATACATCGCTCCTGGTAATGCGGGTACAGGGATGATCGGAATAAACCTGGATCTTAATCCAGCAAATTTCGAAGAAATGGCAAAGACCTGTCAAAAAACGGGCATAGATATGGTAGTTGTCGGACCTGAGACTCCACTTGCTGATGGGATCGTCGACCGCTTTCAAACGATAGGTATACCCATATTTGGACCTACTAAAGGCGCTACACAGATAGAGTCGAGTAAAGCTTTCGCAAAAGGGCTTATGCAGAAATATACTATTCCCTGTGCGAAAAGCAGTAGTTTTTCTGATTTCCGGCATGCGGTGGAATATGTAAAACAGCAAACTCCACCCTTATGGATAAAAGCGGACGGGCTTGCCGCAGGGAAAGGTGCCATTGCTGCCAATTCTATTGCCGCTGCAATTGATATCCTAGCCAGTATAATGGAGGAAAAGGTTCTGGGAGACGCTGGTGATACCGTTGTAATTGAAGAAAGCATGCACGGATGGGAAATGAGCTGCTTTGCTTTCTCTGACGGGAAGAACGTATCGTTTCTCGCAAATGCTTGTGACTACAAGCGAATTAATGACGGAGACAAAGGTCCAAATACAGGAGGGATGGGTAGTTATAGTCCGCCTCACAAGTACACTCTTGAACTGGGAGATACTGTTATGAAAACCATAATGCGTCCTGCGATTAAAGCTATGGATAAAGAAAAAAGACCCTATAAGGGAATACTATACGGTGGATTGATGATTGAAGAAGAAGGACCGCGAGTAATCGAGTTTAATGCGAGATTCGGTGATCCTGAAACACAGGTTGTTTTACCTCGCTTAAAAACCGACCTGGTAGAAATAGCCGAGAGCGTGATACGTGGTAATCTTGATGAAATAGCTGTCCAATGCAGTGATGAAGCCTGCGTCGGTGTGGTTATGGCATCAGGAGGTTATCCTGGGAAATACAAAACCGGTTTCCCGATATACGGACTAGATGATGTTGATGATGAAGTAATGATATTTCATGCTGGTACTAAAGTAGGTGACAATGGGGAAGTACTTACTAATGGTGGGCGTGTATTGACCGTTGTTGCCGCAGGCAAAGACCTGAATGAAGCAAGGGAAAAAGTATATAAAAATATTTCCCGTATTAGTTTCGAAGGCTGTTATTACCGCAGAGATATCGCCCTCATACATAATCAGGAATCTCATTAATCTCTCCTGTCATCTAATATACTGTCTTTTAACATTCCTAATATAAAATAAGTTGGAATTACTTGATTGTGAGGTATTGAAATGCCGAAGGTAGGTATAGTTCTCGGATCCAAATCAGACATGGAATCAGTCCAACCTGCTGTCGATATCCTCAAGGAAATGGGAATCGACTGCGAGTTGAACGTAATTTCAGCACACCGGACTCCTGAAAAAGCTCGCCAATATGGCCTAGAAGCCCGGAGCAGGGGAATAGAGATAATAATAGCCGCAGCAGGTATGGCTGCACACCTACCGGGAGTACTTGCAAGCTGGACTACCCTGCCGGTGATAGGTGTTCCTCTTTCGGGCAGTGAATTAAAAGGACTTGATGCATTGTACGCTATTGTCCAGATGCCTGCGGGAATACCGGTTGCAACCGTAGCTGTCGGCTCAGCTGGTGTTAAAAATTCTGCTTATCTCGCTGCAGAAATTCTTGGCCTAAAATATGCCGAGATACAACAGGCATATGATAATTACCGCAGTGAGTTGCAGGGAGGATAGTAAATGATAGAACGATATTCAAGACCGCAAATGAAGAAGGTGTGGTCAGATGAAAATAAGTTTGAAAAATGGCTTGATGTAGAGATAGCGGTATGTGAGGCATGGGCTGAACTGGGCGTAATACCCCGAAAAGAAGTGCCTAAGATCAAAATGGCCAGGGTGAATCTAAATAGAATGGAAGAAATTCTTAAGGAAACACATCATGACACTACGGCGTTTCTGGGAGCAGTAGCTGAGAGCCTTGGTCCTGAGTCAAGGTACATCCATATGGGACTTACGTCACAGGACGTAACCGATACCGCACTCAGCCTTCAACTTCTTGAAGCAGCGGAAATACTGTCTAAGGATATAAAAGAACTGATAGAAGTGCTTGCGAAACAAGCCATAAAATATAAATATACTCCAATAATCGGGAGAACACACGGTATCCACGCAGAGCCTACTTCGTTTGGGCTTAAACTTGCCGTCTGGTTTGAAGAGATGAGTAGAAACCGCCAGAGACTGAACGAAGCGATAAAGAATATAGCAGTTGGGAAAATATCTGGTGCTGTGGGCACCTATGCTACATTATCGCCTGAAGTTGAAGAAAAAGCATGTGCCAGGCTCAAATTGACGCCGGCACCAATATCGAATCAGGTTCTACAACGTGACCGTCATGCACAGTTTGTAACAACTTTAGCAGTAATTGCCAGCTCTCTTGAGAAATTCGCAACCGAAATACGAGGACTCCAGAAAACAGAAACGCGAGAGGTTGAAGAACCGTTCAGTGCCGGACAAACAGGATCATCAGCTATGCCGCACAAACGAAATCCCGAATTATGCGAACGGATTTGCGGAATAGCCAGGTTAATTAGAGGTTATTCAATTACTGCAATGGAGAACATGTCACTCTGGCATGAGCGTGATATAAGCCACTCATCTGCCGAGCGAGTGATACTCCCGGATTCCTGTTTCCTTCTGGATTATTCTCTTTCAATCCTTACCTCGGTAATGAAAGGGCTACTCGTATATCCGCAAAATATGAAACGTAACCTGGAGTTAACCAAAGGGCTGGTGTTTTCCCAGAGAGTATTGCTGGCATTTATTGTAAAAGGCCTTAGCCGGCAGGATGCCTATAAGATTGTTCAGCGAAACGCCATGAAATCATGGAAGGGAGGTCGAAATTTTCTCACCCTGCTTAAGTCAGATAAAGAGGTTATGCAATATCTGTCTGTAGAAGAGCTTGAAAAGTTGTTTGACTATGATTACTACCTGCGGTATGTCGATGAAATCTTTGAGCGTTTAGGTCTTACAGAATCACAATGGCAGGATACGATCAGTAAATTTGAGTCCAACGAACTGGCTCCCAAATCTATTTAACTCTACTTTTCTATGTATTCTGAATATGATATGTCGGTAATATCGAGAATTCGACGTTTTATATACAATGCCACTGAGGTTATCCCTGGGATTTTTCAAGTGACTCACAGGGGTGCAAACGTGCTGATTATTGCTGAAGACACTATTACCTTGATCGATACCGGTTTAAGAGACAGTGCATCGCACATACTCGAATTCATAAAGCATATTGGTCGTTCTCCGGAAGAAATATCCCTGATTATACTTACTCATAATCATATTGACCATATGGGTGGCTTAGCGGAAATTCAAGAACATTCGAAAGCAAAGGTAGCTGTTCATAAAGATGATGTAGGAATAAGAGAACATCCTCCGGCAGCGGATGGAAGGTATCGTGAACCGCTGGCTCAGATAAAGAGTAAATTACGGTCTGTTTTTTCTGTGTTACCGGAAGACGTAGATATAATTCTTGAAGGTGGTGAAATCCTGGATTGCCTTGGTGGGTTGGATGTAATCCACACTCCTGGGCATACTCCTGGAAGTATTAGCCTTTATTCTCAAAAACACAAAATGCTTTTCAGCGGCGATCTGATACGAAAACGACGAAATAAGCTATTATTACCACCTAAAATGGTATGTTCCGATATAGATGAGAATCTTGAATCGATTAAAAAAATTTCGCATTACGACATAGAGATATTGTGTTTCGGACACGGTTTACCGCTTCATCAAGATGTAACACCGAGGATACTAGACTTGATTAACAGAGACGAAGTTTGACAATAAAACCTCACACTGGTTATTATCAGTACGCACGATGAGAGTAATTGCTGGTTCAGCCAAGGGGCACCGGCTTAAAGCCCCTAAGAGAACGGCTACACGACCGGCAACAGATCTGGTAAAAGGCTCAATTTTTTCAATGCTTGAGAATATAACAGATAGATGGGAAAATGTACTGGATCTGTATTCAGGTAGTGGCGGACTGGGGATAGAAGCTCTCAGCCGCGGTGCAGGCTGGGTAGATTTTGTAGACCATGCCCCACAGTGTTGTGCTATAATCAAAGAAAACTTAGACAAAACGAAATTATCAGAATTTGCACGCGTGCATTGCAGCACAGTAAACAAAGCTCTGAAATTTCTCGACAAGGAGTATGATATTATTTTGATAGATCCACCTTATCCTGATATATCAATTGGTGATACCATTACTCAGCTTGCCGGTACAAAGCTTATTGGCCCAGATACGACTGTAGTTGTGACTCATTCACCTCGTCAACCGCTATCAGAGCAATATCTTTCGCTTAAATTGATAAAAGAACATCGCCACGGCGATAGCTGTATATCAGTATACCGAAAGGAGGATGCAGCGTGACAATTGCTCTCTATCCTGGAACATTCGATCCGATAACGAACGGTCATCTGGATATTGCTGTGAGAGCCTCCAGACTATTTGAAAAAGTAGTTATCGGAGTATATGACACTCCTTCTAAAGATCTGATGTTTAATACTGAAGAGAGAGTAGAGTTAGCGGAATTATCTGTTAAAAGTTTTACTAACATCGAAGTGAAACCATTCAATGGATTAACCGTTGAATTTGCTTCAAAGGTTGGCGCGAAAGCAATTGTTCGGGGACTAAGAATAGGAGCCGACTTCGAATATGAGCGTGAAATGGCTCTCATGAATAATAAACTTTCCCCGGAAATAGAACTTGTTTGTTTAATGGCAAGTCTCAAATACCAGTATCTGAGTTCCAGTCGTCTCAAGGAAGTAGCCAGACTTGACGGTGATATATACGATCTTGTGCCTGAACCGGTTGCTAAGGCCTTAAAGAAGAAGAGAGAAAATAGATAAAGTTGTCTTGATTAAAAAATAAAATCCAGGTAAATATAAGGAGGTAAACAGTAGATGGCGTACAAGATTTCAGAGGAATGCATAAGCTGCGGAGCATGCGAAACTGAATGCCCTAACGGTGCGATTAGCGAAGGTGAGACTACTTATATAATCGACCCGGATAGATGCACCGAGTGTGTTGGTGCAGCTGACGCTTCGAAATGCGCTGATATTTGCCCTGTTGGAGCCTGTGAGCCTGATCCGAACAGACAGGAAAACAAAGAAGAACTTCAGGCTAAGTACGATAAACTTCACTCATAAAATAGATAATATTAGACAAAGAGCTACGAATAAATTATTACAATCGAATAAAGATAATCCGATCACTAGTGCTGTTCTGTGTTAAGAGTATGGTAAATCAGCAATAGGATAATGGAATTTCGCAATAATACCGCCATGGTTGCCTTAAGCTATGGCGGTATTTAACCTTGTAAGGAGAAATGATATTACCTGCAGGACGATTATCGCCACGAGAGGAGCAAAATCAATACTACCGGTTGCCGGGAGAATACGTCGTAAAGGCGAAAGGATCGGCTCCGTAATATGAAATAAGACATCGGTAAAAAAATTTGTCAGTCCGGGCGATATCCAGGACATGATAGCTCTTATAAAGATACAGACAGTAAGGATCTCACAGATTACTTGCAGGATGACAAATACTATCGACACTACTTCTCCCCGCCAAGTTCTTTTGACCGGTTGTAAGCAGCCATTAGAGCCTTGATTACATGGTCTTTAAACCCGGCGCTTTCCAGAACATCAAGTGCTGCGGCGGTGGTCCCTCCTTTCGAAGTAACCATTTTTCTCAGTTCAGCTGGATCTGTTCCTGACTCACGCATTAATTTGCCTGCACCGATCATTGTTTGAAGTACCAGTTCATATGACACGTCGTGAGTGAAGCCTATCTTTACGCCTGCTTCAGTTAAGGCTTCTACAAAATAGAAAAAATAGGCAGGGCCACTCCCACTTACAGAAGTGATCATGTCAAGGTACTTTTCATCATCAAAGTATATCTCTCGTCCTATCGCCTGTAATATTGATTTAGCCAGTTCCTTTTGTTCATCCGTAACTTCTGGTGTGGTTGTCCAGCCGCTCATACCTTCGAATACCTGGGCAGGCATATTCGGCATAACACGGACAATCGATTTGTGAATCAAACCTTCTCGTATTGTCGAAATCTTGATGCCAGCCATTATCGATATTACCAATTGACCGGCTTTAATTTTCCCATTCAGTTCCGGCATTATCTCAGGAACCGTCTGTGGTTTCACTGAGAGCAGAATCACATCTTTCCCATCTATTGCAGATGCATTGTCAATTGTAATCGATACACCATACGTACTCTTCAGGTATTCAAGTCTTTCTTTCATTATGTCACTTACGGTTATAGCGCCAGGTTCTGCCAGGTCCTTATCGATAAGCGCTGAGAGAATCGCCGTACCCATGTTTCCGCCGCCAATGAATGCAATTTTCACAATATTCTTCCTATATAAAGATTTAACGCACTACAATATTCACCAGTTTACCCGGTACGAATATCTCTTTTACAGTTGTTTTCCCCTCGATATGAATCTTTACCTTTTCACTTGCTCGTGCTGTTTCAATAGCCTCAGCTTCCGTGATAGACGCTGCGACCGATATCCTGTCGCGAAGTTTCCCGTTTACCTGGACGACCAGCGTAATTTCTTCTTCCTTCGCCAATTCTTCGTCCCATTGCGGCCAGTCCTGCGTGTGAATACTATAATGATTCCCTGTTCTCTCCCATAATTCTTCAGTCAGGTGAGGAACAGAAGGAGCCAGCAGCAACATCAGTGTTTTAACTGAATCACTCCATACCTGTTTATTTACTTTCCCCTCGTTCTTTATCGAAGAAAGGTAGTTCGAATATTCCATTAATGATGCCACCATGGTATTGAAACGCAGTTTTTCAAGATCATCAGTTACTTTCCGAATTGTCTGGTGAGTCGACCGTACCAGGTCTGTCTCTATCTTCTTGTCTGCGGACTGTTCGATATACATATCGGTTATCAAATTCCAAAGGCGGTTCAGCCAGCGACTCATACCACTAATACCACTGTCATTCCAGTCGCCGCCCAATTCCCAGGGACCAACGAACATCAGGTAGGCACGGACTGTATCGGCACCCAGGTCTTTGACATAGTCATCCGGGTTGACCACATTACCGCGTGATTTACTCATCTTCTGCTTATCAGCGATGATGGTGCCCTGGTTAAATAAACATGTGAACGGTTCGTCAAACTCTACCAGTCCCATATCTCTCAATGCTTTCCAGAAGAAACGGGCGTAAAGCAAGTGCATCACAGCATGCTCGGCGCCGCCGGTATAGATATCCACCGGCAGCCAGTATTTTCCTTTTGCGTCATCGAAAGGTGCTGAATCCGTGTGAGGGCTGGTATAGCGCAGGAAATACCAGTTTGAGCACATGAAGGTGTCCATGGTATCTGTCTCGCGTTTAGCCAGTATTCCGCACCTGGGACAGGTGGTATTGACAAAACTCTCGGCGTGTTTCAAAGGTGATTCGCCGGTAGGTTTAAACTCCGCATCCTTGGGCAGCAGCACCGGCAAGTCACTTTCCGGCACTGGTACAATGCCGCATTTTTCGCAGTAAACCATAGGAATCGGTGCTCCCCAGTAACGCTGCCGGGAAATCAGCCAGTCGCGTATTCGGTAGGTAACCGTCGGACCTCCCCAGCTGTTCTCAGCCAGGTACTCCGCTACTTTTTCGATACCCGCCTGGCTGGGTGTACCATCGAACTTTCCCGAATTAATCATGGTTCCGGGTTCTATATAGGCTTCTTCTAGGTCTCCTCCGGAATATCCGTCAGGCGCTATTACCACTCGTATTGGTATGTTGTATTTTTTAGCAAATGCGAAGTCACGTTCGTCATGGGCGGGTACTGCCATGACAGCGCCGGTACCGTAGCTCAGCAGCACGTAATCAGCTATCCAGATGGGCACTTTTTCTCCGTTAACCCGGTTTATGCAATAAGCTCCGGTGAAAACCCCGTCTTTTTCTTTTTCCGTCGAAAGGCGCTCGATTTCGGTCTGCCGTTGCGAACGGGCAATGTACACATCAACCTCGGTCTTTTTATCCGGTGAGGTGATTTTCTCCACAAGCGGATGTTCCGGAGCCAGCACCATGAAAGTGACACCGTAGAGAGTATCGGGACGAGTGGTAAATACTCGGATTTCTTTTTCTTCGACTCCGGGATGGTCGAGTCCAAACGAGATATCGGCGCCGGTACTGCGACCCACCCAGTTCCGCTGCATTATCTTGATACGCTCTGGCCAGTCGATGCCTTCGTGTTGCATCAGTTCGTCAGCGTACCTGGTGATACGGAAAAACCATTGTTCAAGGTCACGGTGAATGACCGCCGCACCGCAGCGTTCGCAAACGCCCTCGCCTACTACCTGTTCGTTGGCCAACACTGTCTGGCAGGAAGGACACCAGTTCACCGGGGCCTTTCCCCGATAGGCAAGATCGTTCTCGAAAAACTTCAAAAAGAACCACTGCGTCCACTTATAGTATTCCGGCAGGCAGGTGATCACCTCGCGATCCCAGTCGTACATGGCGCCAATAGTTTTCAATTGGTGCCGCATATTGTCGATATTGTCCATTGTCCACGTGAAGGGATGGATACCGCGTTTGATGGCGGCGTTTTCCGCGGGAAGGCCGAAGGCATCGAAGCCCATAGGGTGCAGCACATTGTAGCCCTTCATCCGCATGAAGCGGGCATGAACATCTGAGGGCGCCATGGCGTACCAGTGACCGATGTGGAGGTCTCCCGAGGTATAGGGGAACATGGTCAGGGCATACCACTTGGGGCGGGGGTCATCATCATTTGTCTCGTAGAGATGGTCAGCCTG
>DUFA01000022.1 GCA_011191975.1 Dehalococcoidia bacterium | reverse complement strand
GTCCATGTGCTATTACGTTCGACAGTGGTATTTGTAAAAAGACCTGGCTCACTGACCATACCGGCTGATTTTGGGTTATCCCTCATCCATTCTATGCTGTAGGCAACATCCTCGGCGGTCATCTCACGCCCGCCTACCAACCTTGACGCTTCAAATTCCGGATGATAAGCCCAGTGGACTCCCTGGCGTATGTGGAGTACCCAGACTCCTACTCCCGGTATCTCCCAACTCTCGGCAAGGTTACCACCAACACCACCCCACTCAGGTACACCACCGACAAAGTTGTATTTGCCGGTACCAGCTTCACCTTCTGCCCAGTTGCGACCGAGAATTTGCTCGAGGACAATTGCTGCCTGTCCGGCAGACCCCCCAGCAACCGCACCTGGATTCCAAGCGGCAGGAGCAGCAATAGTCGCGATAGTGAGTCTGCCACCGTATTGCGGCTTGTCTTGCTCTTCACCAACTGTGGTAGCTGTTCCAGGACCAGTACCAACATCTTCTTCGCCGCCTACCGTTACTGTCTGTCCTTTATCCTCGGTGGTTACAGTCCCTCCAGTGTCAGCTTCTTCACAGGACGCCAGGACAAGTGTCAGCACCATAAGGCAGCTAAGCAGCAACCAAACTATTTTTCTTGTCATATAAGCCTTTCCTCCTCATGTATTCTTTCACATCATATTTGTGAAAGAATCCTTCAAACCGTAGTAAAGATTGATAATCGTAATCTCCTTTTAAATCACGTCAACATTCCACCTCCTTATCTGGCCCCACCGCGCCGCCCGATTACCCCCAGGGCTCCGGACACGGGAGGGGTGTGGTTATTATTTAAGCTGATATGAGCTGCCAACATTCAGCACCCTGGTTTCCCCCGGCAGAGCCAGCTTTTTCTTTCCTAACCACCTGTATTTCATTGTTACACGCGCACGCTGCTAATAACTATCACCCGGATAATTCCAGGGAAACAAAAAGGGCACTAAAAACCGCCGTACTATTTTGGCAGCTTTAGTACCCTTATCCTTATCATTCAGTTCCACCTCCGGTTCTGGAAGGCGTAAGTGAGATAGTAAAGATGTATTCGGTTGTAACAAGTAATTTAGGCTAAAGTGTAATTATTTTTTATAGTATTGTCAATATATTCACACAAATTAACCAGAACTTGCTGCTACCCGACAGGTTTTTCAGATGTTAATTTGAAGTTCTTATAATACTCCAGCTAATCCCAACTCCAACCTGACATCAACTACAGCCAGTCTGCCGGTTTTCACCTCCTGGAGAGCTTCGTTAAGAACAGGCAGAACGTCCTCAGGCTCGGTTACTATCTTACCGTAACCACCACAGGATTCAGCTATAAGGGAATAATCCGGAGGAGGAGAGATATCGATTCCTGATATATACCCCATTTCTGCAGTCATGGGAGTCTCCGACAGCCTTTCTACAATGGTACGAATCGCTCCGTACGATTGATTATTGAAAACAACAGACATGAATGGAGTTTTATAAGCATTGGCAGACCAGAGAGAAGCAACAGGACAACCCCACACAAATCCACCATCAGTCATGACACTGACAACCGTTTTGTCAGGAAGAGCCGTTTTTACTCCCAGTGCTGCGCCTAAAGCCCACATGATAGAACCGCCAGCACAGGCACAAAGAGTTCCCGGCTTGGTTCTGTCTACCTGCGCCGCTACCGATGACGACTGACTGATAAGGTGGTTTACTAGCACGGTATCTTCATCCAAAATCTCATTCAGGCAGTACCCCACCCAGTCGGGTGAGATCGGTGTTTCAGATGCTTTATTTTTCGCCGATAATTGATTCCCTTCACGTTGCTTTCTGTACTTTTCTTCAAGCATCTTGTACCTTTCCTGGATTATTGTCGTTAATTCGGGTGTCAGTTTATTTTTTACTATCTCAGTCAGAGAAGGAATCGCTTCCCTGGAATCAGCTTTCACGAAAATATCGGCACCGCGACCCCATAACGGTCTGCCCTGCGTCATCGGATCAATATCGATATGAAGAATGGTAGCATCTTCTTTCGGGAAAATCCCAGCCGGTACATAAGGCATGTCATAATCAATCGCCAGGATAACATCAGCTGTCGCGAAAGGTTCATTCCCTCTGATCCCACCACCCATTTCCTCCATCCCGGCACATAATGGATGATTAGTAGGAAAATTCATCCGGGTTAATCCAGGAACAACCGGAGCACAAAGAGTGTCTGCCAGTTCGACAAGATTCCTGACCGATTCATGATGTCTTTCTATATATCCTGCTACAATCAGCGGATTCTCTGCCGCCAGCAGATTATTGGCTATTTTTACCAAGTCCTCGGAGCTTGCATGTGGAAGTGACTCAATAGTCCCTTTGTATGAGTCGAACTCACGCTTGTCCGTTCTCTTCATCAGGATGTCGCGCGGATACGTCAGATATACCGGCCCTCTGGGTTCAGTAAGTGCTGTGTTTATGGCCTTCTGAAGTACCTCATGGATATCTTCATCTATTTTAATCTCATAATCCCATTTCACGCAATTACGTGTCATCAATCCCTGGTAATAAGGTTCACCTTTCCAATTCATCCTGCTGGGGGCAGCGGCAACCCCGGCCATCAAGACTACCGGTATTCTCCCCCATTGTGCATTATGAAGGGCCCCCGCCACCTGCTGAGTTCCAAGTTCGCTGTGTACCAGGACTACCTGTGGTTTTCCTGAAACCATATAGTGACCGTAAGCGGCGGTTAAGGCTACGGACTCGTGCAAACAGACACTCAGCTTTGGGGCAGGTTTACCAAGGGCATAATATTTCAGCACCGCTGCATTGATTGAAGCGAATTCTCCACCAGGATTAAAGAATATATTGTCAATACCATTCGCATTACAAATTTCCAGGAATGCTTCTGCTCCAGTATATTGTTCCATGTCTTTCCCCCTATGAGACGTATTTATTCTTTATTGGTATCACCTACTATCCTGTGTGTATTATGGCGTCAGTCCACCATCTACGTTGATCGACTGACCCGTAATATTTCTTGCTTCCTCTGAGGAAAGAAAAACCACGACTCTCCCTATATCTTCCGGAGTTTGTTCCCTCCCAAGCGGTACTCGTGAAGCTACGTATTTGTCAAAATATTCCCGGTAAGATAATCCTTCCGCGCCGGGTGTTGACTTGATACGCCTGGGTGCACTTCTTTCATAAAGTGGTGTATAGAGGACTCCAGGACATATACAATTAACGTTGATATTATACGGCGCCAGCTGTAAAGCCGTTAGCCTTGAAAACTGAATGACTCCCGCTTTCGCAACTCCGTAACTTGTCATCGGGGAAAGTGTAGCTTCATTTCCAGACATTCCTCCTCCATGGGGTGGACCGCCAGCCATCGGTCTTCCTCCGATGGAAGAGATATTTACGATTTTCCCGCTTTTCTGGTTAACAAACAAAGGTGCTACAGCCCTGGTCATCAACATGGTTGCTCTCAAATTTAGTCTGATAGTATCATCCCATTCTCTTTCTTCGGAATAGTCTATTCCAGGTTCTTCATAGTAAAATTTGGATTCACCCCCAACGTTATTAACGAGGATATCTATTCTCCCGAAGGTATCCAGTATCTGTTTTAAAGTATAATCAGCCTGATCTTTTTCTGTAACGTTAGCAATTATCGCCAGTGAACGGCGTCCCTTTGCCTTGACATCTGCTGATACTTTTTCAGCATTATCTTTTCTGATATCTATTACCGCGACGTCAGCTCCCTCTTCCGCCAGGCATTTTACAATACCTTCACCTATTCCCGCTCCTCCTCCCGTAACGGCTGCGATTTTCCCTTCAAGCTTCATCTAAACCTCCATGGATAAATTCATTCGGTATATCATACTGATACAAATGATAAAGAAAGTCAAAAAATAATAGTAATTCCTATGCAATATTTCAAGTCAGGAATACGATTTAATAGATATAAAAAAGGAAGCCGCCTTTAGAAAAGCGGCTTCCTCCATAAACATATCGTTTCTACTATTTCAGATTCGTGTTTATCTATGCCGATTTACAGTGATCTATATCACTCAGCTTATTTCAGTATTTCGGCTTTCAGATCCTCATCTATCCATGCCCATCTCAGCCAGAACTTCAAGTCATCGGAGCCATAGAAGTTCTTCAACCAGGGCTGCCAGACCCTGTATCCATACGGTGCTGGCATCGGGACAAGGAACGCCTGTTCGACACAATATTTATATGCCGCTTTGGTTACTTCGTCAGCTTTCGCATAATCGACCATAACGTACTTCGACTGCTGTTGATAGTAGTCCTCGATAACCGGTTCACTTCCTACTGGATTGTTGACATGAGCCGTGTTGAATACGTTCGGTCCGCGGAAGTAACCCATACTATACCTGACAAAAAGCGCACCATTTCCACCAGGCCAGGAATCGATTATCCATTCCTGTATATCTCCACCCCAGAACATGCCCCGCCATATACCAAACTCTACCGGCTGCAACTCAAGCTCAATACCGATTTTCGCCAGGTATTCCTTGAGTATCGCCGAGGCTTCTTCGGAAGCCGGGCTATTAGCAAAATACACTGTTTTCTTGAAGCCGCCAGGATATCCGGCCTCAGCCATCAACTGCTTTGCCTTCTCAAGGTTGTATCCGTAATATTCCTGTACCTCAGGTGAAAACTCTTCAAGCGGTGTATAGATACTCGGATACCACTTTCGCGCCGGGCTATCAAGCAGTTCCGCGTTGCCATTATAGAAATCGTTGACGATCGACGGATGATCGATTGCGAGCATCATCGCCTGGCGTACCTTCAGGTTCGAATAAGGATCTTCCGGCATATCGACTCTGCCATTGATCTTCATCGGATCAACTATTACCACAGCGTGCTCCACTTCAGGATTTGTCTTTAGTAATTGTTCATATTCTTCAGCATTCAGATCTTCCCTAAATCCTAATCGATCGAGTTTACCCGTCCTGAAGGCCGCCATCCTTGTCGACTTATCTGGTATTATCTGGTAATTGATTGACTCGATATAGGGTAGCTGGTCACCTTGACCAAGACCAACCGGATTGACGTCCCAGTAGTTGTCATTCTTGATGTACTTGATCGCCACATCCGTTACGTAGTCATCCGTAATATATGGACCCGTACCGACCGTATCGTACCATTCGTTACTTTTTGCGTAGTTCTCAAGGTGCTCCTTCGCCCATACATACTGGACACCTCCACCACCCAGCATCCACAGGTATCCCGTGGTCGGGGCTTCCGGTGTGTTTAACTTGATGGTCCAATTGTCTATACGTTCAATGGTCGCATTCTTAAAGAGGGATGGTTCACTAACTATACCAGCTGAACCCGGGGTGTCCCTCATCCACTCGATGCTGTAGGCAACATCCTCGGCAGTCATCTCACGACCGCCTACCAGCTTGGAAGCTTCGAATTTCGGATTGTAACCAAAATAGACCCCTTGACGTATGTGGAGTAACCATTCGCCGATTCCAAGTATCTCAAAACTCTCGGCAAGGTTGCCCCCAACGGCACTCCACTCAGGTACACCGCCGACAAAGTTATATTTACCTGTACCCGCTTCTCCCTCTTCCCAGTTACGACCGAGAATTTGCTCGATGACTATCGAACCTTGTTCAGCAGATGCACCGGTAACCGCTCCTGGATTCCAGGCAGCAGGAGCAGCAATAGACGGGTAAGTTAATTTACCCCCATATTTCGGCCTGTTTTGCTCTTCACCGACCGTGCTTGCTGTTCCGGGTCCGGTACCAGCGTCTTCTTCGCCGCCACCAACTGTTACTGTCTGTCCTTTATCCTGGGTGGTTACCGTTCCTCCGGTATCTTTTTCACCACAAGATACGATAAGGAGTGATATGACCATAAGGCAGCTGGCCAATAACCAAACTAATTTTTTTGTCATATAAGCGTTTCCTCCTCGTGTTTTCTTTCATAGAAGATTTATGAAAGATACTATATTTTTATCTGGTAATAACTGATGCAATATTCAATTGTTTTAATCTATATTCCACCTCCTGAACTGGACCTGTCCTGAAAACCTGATTATCCCTTAAGGATCATTCCGGTCACGGTTAAGTCCGAATGAATATAAACTGAGCAAGGGTCTGAAAAACGATTGACTTCAGTTCCACGCACACGAATATATCAAGTATAACTATGTTAAGCACACGGAAAGGCACCAGAAAACATGGAATCTCTTATAAGCTCCGGTACCCTTCTTCCTAGTGATAGAGGTGACACAAGCCGATTACTGTTTTTCAACAGATTACTCTCAACACTATTGAATGTAACCTTTTTTACAGTCGAATGTCAAGTAAAATGACTATTTTTCACACGTCTAGCCCTAATCCGGTATTAATCTGGGATGATCATTAGGCAATCAGAAAAAGAATAAGGGTCGAAGAGGTTAACGCTCTTCGACCCTTAATTATCAAGTATATGATATCAGGTAGAGTTTAACTAGTATCCCATCTCTGTTCGCATCTCGGTATCAAGCCAGCTGTAGTAGATAAAGAATTCAGGCTGGACAAAGCCCATGTTGCCTTCGCCGTGGTAGTTCTGCAGCCATGGCCACCACATATGATAGGCATACGGGACAGGCAGCCAGATTCCAATAGCCTGTTCCAGTATGTATGAACCATATTGCTTGAGTAATGGATTGATATAGTCAGGATCAAAGTAATGCCCCATGATATCGTTATACCACGCCCTGGTCTGTGTGGTCTCAAAGAAAGCATGGTTATCGAAACTCTCCATACGCGAGTCAAGCATCCTTGCCGGCCAGTGGTTTGTCCAGAATTTATATATCATATCCTCATGTTTCCTCGCCCTGGTGATGCTGTAGAAACCGCCCGATTCAAGGGGTTCGATATTCATATCGATACCTACAACTGCCAGGTATTCCTTGATGATGGAAAGGAAATCCGCGTTGGCTTGCACGCACTGTATATCACATTTGAAACCGTTAGGATAACCGGCATCCGCAAGTAACTGCTTTGCTCTGGTTGTGTCATAGCTGAATAACTCCTGGACAACTCCGGACTGTTCGTCCAGCGGTACATACCATGGTGAATAAGCAGGAGTAGGCAGATAAGGCCAGCCGAGAATTGTTGCATGGCCGCTGTAGTAATCATCAAGAATCTCCTGTTGATTGACAGCAAGGTTCATTGCCTGGCGCACTTTAATGTCGTAGTATGGCAAATCAGGATTGTTTACTATCATACATGGGAAGTTAATACCGCCATAACCTGTGATGTATAGCAGGTCAGGACACTGTTTCTTCAGGAGCTCGCCATCTTCCCAGGTCATACCGCCCATTCTGTCTACCTGACCTGTCCTGAAAGCAGCCAGCCTGGTTGAAGCATCAGCAATGATAAGCGATTTCAATCCGTCTACGTAGGGTAATTGATTCTCGGGGTTGAACGGATCATTCTGCCAATAGTTGGGATTTCTCTTGTATTTGATCATACTGGCGGTCACATAGTCCGTCAGTATAAATGGACCGGCGCCAACTAGATTCTGCCAGTCAAGCATGTCACCGTATACATCGATAACCTCGTGAGGATAAATCCAGGACATTGCACCGGTCAGCAGCCAGATAACACCGATCTGCTTTGGCGGGACTTCCATCACACAGGCCCATTTATCTTCAGCGTAAATAGCGGTCGGAATAGCATCCCGATCAACACTATACTGATGATAGGCTCTCTTATCATACCAGGTCCGATTCATGCTGTATTCAAAGTCGTACGCATCCATCTCCCTGCCATTTACCGGATACTTATCATGGAAGTGGACACCCTGTCGAACGTGGAAGATGATTTTATTACCACCGACTATCTCCCAGCTCTCGGCAAGGTTACCCGTCCACACATCACCACGTCCCGCGAAACCACCGACCCATTCAATTTCATTGGTTCCTGCCGGGCCCTTCTTCCAGTCACCCATCATCGGGTAACCTCCGACGTAGTGCTGGGCGGTACAGTCCATGGTAAGGTTTATGACCGGATCCCATCCCCTATAATCACCAAAAGCTATAAAGTTGTATGTACCTCCGTACTTCGGTTCATCAGGATCACGGAGTCCTTTTTCTTCGACAATTTTCTCCATAGCCCCGGTACCCGATGAAGTTTCGATAATCTTCACCTCAGCGGGACCTTCATCTTCTACTATCTTTTCCTTTTCTGTTTCTGTGTCACATGACGATATCACGAAAGATAAAACCATGACACAACTTATAAATAACCATAGGATTTTTTTAGCCATATTTCACAACCTCCTCTTTAACATCCTAGTCAAATAATCGTTATTTTCTATATCTCACCTCCCGCACCTTGCTTTATCGACTATCATTTCATTAATAAAAAAAGGCACCTAGAGCTGATACGATTATTGCAGCTCTGGTACCCTTGATATCTTAATAAATACCATTTCTGGAATATCCAATCAAATATTCCTTCAGGTACTTGTCTGAACTCAGATGTATACAATTTCAAGCGCAATGTCAATACCAATGTGGGGCTATTTTCACAGTATTACAATTTTTCTCTAAAACTCATTACCGGATGTTCTCCCATAAACCTTGCTATCACTTGCCGTCCAGAAGAAAATGGGACTATCCACTCTGCGGAAAATCAGGGGTAAATGTTTCATGCCGGCAGGCACGAAAATCAAACAACTTTTATCGATAACGTACTGTTCGTCTTCAAGCCAGAACTCTATTTCTCCACCCAGTTCTCGCGGGTTACTGAGAATCGAACCGATAAAACCGAGTGTTTCGCCGAAATCATGGGTATGGGCTATCTCCGTTTGAATACCACCGTTACCATGGACAGCAGTGATCCAGTGGCAGTCAGTGTAAAAACCTCCCGGAAGTATTTTATCATCCAGGTGGAACATGTACACTCCCTTAAATTAACTCCCGGCTTCTCTCTGTTCCTCGATGCTTTTTGGTGTTTTCAATGATGCCAGGTAATCCTTATCCGGTTCGGTTAATATATACTTTTGATATTTTTTTCCTGCCATTTTCTTGTCTCCCTTAACTCATTAATCCGCCGGTACAAGTACAGGATCTTCTCCCATCGGCCAGAAATGACCGAACAGGAACGGCCTGTCCATTTTTTTCACGTGTATCGGACAGTGCTGGAGGCCTTTAGGGAAATAGACCATCGCTGATGTTGAAAATTCTGCCTTTTCCCACTCCTCACCGAACGCAATTTCTACCGTAGCCCCTAGATTTTTCATATCATGGGGATCAGTGCCGAGAAACATGAGATACTCATCGGCATAATGAGAATGCGGAGGTTCAGCAAACATACCAGATCTGACAACGTAGTAAAGAGCAAAATTCGGCCTGGCGCCTTCGATTCCTTTCATGAATTCTGGATTCCCGCCAAGGAAATCACTGTTCATAGGCCCAAATGACGGCCATGGTTTCTTTACATCCCTTAAAATATATCTTTCGTATTTATTGTCTGTCATTTTTCTCCTCTTAGTGTGATAGCTGCAATATTTTCGGGAATGTTAATTCGCTGGTTTCTCGGGGGTAATATATTTCGGCGGTAACGTGAGAGTTAACACCCAGGAAGTCTTGTCTGTACTCCCCGTAACACGGTGACCGTAAGGAACGCCTTTGGGAACATAGGTCATCGCAGCTGAGTTAATTGTGTATGTTTCCGAGTCCTCGCCCATGGAAATCTCAATTTCTGCATTTAATGCACCGATATTTTGATGATCTCCGCCTGCATACATGTTAACACGATCGGCATCCACTGCTTTGGGAGGTTCGTTTATTTGCGGCAATGCCTGGACAGGAGTAAGCTGCACGCCGAAATCATATCCACGGGCGTCTTTACCGTGAAACTCAAACACCTGCAGATCTCCGTACTGTTTTATCTCGGGGGCAAGAATATATTGATTTACGTCTTTTCTTTCTGCCATTCTATCCTTTCACCTTTCCTGATAGTAATTACTGCTTCCCCCACATGGGAGTATTACCGATAGTAAAACACAATACCGGTTGATTTATGTTCTTGAACTCGATAGGGCAGTGATCCAGTCCCTTTGGTATGTAAACAAGGGAACTCTGGCTGATGGTATGTTTTTCATCTCCGAGAACAATCGAGACATCACCATCCACCTTTCGCGGATCAGCTTTACCGCAAAAGCCGATTATGCCTATCATTTCATCGAAATCGTGGGCATGAGCTTCCGGTGACATTGTCATATCCCCACTCCATATCCAGACAAAGTCTACGTAGAAACCTCCCTGCGACGCTTCGTCATCCAGGGAGACCACCTGAGTGGATCTCGCCGTTCGAGGCCCGGGTGGCGGAGGGGGAGGAGGGTTTTTGGGATCCCAGTGCGGTTTAGGCTCGGTTATTATGAATCTGCCATACCTTGTTCCTGAAGAATCCGGTTCAGGACGCGGGAAGAATGGTTCTCTGGACTGCCCTTCTTTGAGCTCCGTAGACTCGGAAGTCCGACCGTACCGGCTTATAGGAGCAAGAGTAAAGAAGAAAGTCGGTCGATTAACTTCGCGGAATGTCAAAGGGCAGTGTTTCATTCCAGGAGGGACATGGACGAGGCAACTTTTCGTCAGGTAGTGAGTCTCGTCTCCGAGGATAATTTCCATCCTGGCGTCCAGTTCTCCAGGATTTTCCTGATCGGTACTGATAAATCCGATAACCTCGGTAAAATCATGATGGTGAGGTTCCTCGGTAGTGCCGGATGTGGTTACTCCTTCCCACAACCACAGACACTCCATATAGAATTCGGCCCCTTCCACTTTCTCATCATCCATCCAGAGTAACCGCAGTCCTTCCACGGTCGACTCTATGGGACTTTTCTCCCGCATTTCTTCTATCTTGGCCATTTCTTCAGGAGAATATTCCCTTGTATCCGTGATTATGTACTTCGTATACTTCAGTTCGGTCATCTGAAACTCCTTTCACAAATGGATTCGTTACAGTTTCCCCTTAAAAGGCTGCACTAATCATAATCACTTGAGTTATACAGTTCAACCTGTGTATAAAAATTTTGCTGTTCTCCTGAAAGGATAAACCTTAGAGTGTCCATAAATACTGGTTTCTGCTATCATAATAACCTGACCGGATGAAGTTCATCCGGTAAATTCTGTTCAGAATACTATCAAGGAGGGATATACGCATGGCGGAATCCAGATATTCGAAGTATGTAATCAGAAAACCGGCTATTATCGGCCAGGGAGGACACCTCGAGATACCGGATAAACTCGACATTGAAGGAAAGGTGGATACCGGACCGCTGGTATGGGTCGGAAAGGAGATCATTCCAACTGCGATAACAGGCCTGGAGTCCGGGATCATATCGGGTGACTTTACGGTTGGGTCCGGCAGCGATGGAGGTCTTGCACCTCACAAACATGATGATTTCGATGAAATGTTCCTGTTCATGGGGACTAATCCGAACGACATCGAAGACCTCGGAGCGGACGTGGAATTCTGGCTCGGTGAAGACGATGAACTCGAGAAAATAGAGATAAATACATCGGCCTGTATCTTCGTACCGGCAGGACTGGCGCATTTTCCAATGACCTGGAAAAACGTGAAACGACCCTGTGTGTTCGTAGTAGTTTCCTGCAGTCCGTTTGATCCCAGCACTCAGCGACAGGAAGCAGCCTCTCTTGAGGGAAGACCCCGTTAATCACCCTTGGGTTAATTTAACATAATCAATAAAGGAAGCAAAACATGAATATAACTCCTGAGCAGCGGTACAGGGAAAAAGGAAAGAGACTCGACGATGCAGTCCGACTCCGGATACCGGACCGGGTGCCGGTGATGCTGGAATTGAGTTACTTCCCTGCCTGGTATACGGGACTGACATTCGAAGCAGCGTTTTATGATTACGATAACTGGCTGAAAGTTAATATAAAGACAATAACGGATTTCGATCCGGACCTTGTGCATGTTACTGCGTTTTCACCCGGTGAAGCCCTGGAACTGCTGGATCCGAAACCACTCAAGTGGCCGGGACACGGAGTTTCACCCAATGACTCGCACCAGTACCTCGAACTTGAAGCCATGAAAGCCAATGAATACGATGCCCTTCTCGAAGATACTTCCGATTTCATTCTAAGAAAGCATCTTCCCCGTGTCTGCGGTGCGATGGAAGCGTTCAGCAAACTCCCTCAACTGTCTTCGCTGGGTTTCAGCTTCCGTGGAGCTCTCTCTCTGGCAGAAGCGCTTGCAGATCCCGAGGTTGCCACTTCCGTAAAAACACTCCAGGAAATCGGACAGATACAGCTTAAGTGGCGTGACAAAATGCAGTCATTCGGCGAAGAGATAGACAAACTGGGATATCCGAGATTCTATCCGGGCACGGCACAGGCGCCGTTCGATTCGATTTCCGATTTTCTCAGGGGGATGCAGGGTACGATGATGGACATGTTCCGCCAGCCCGACAAGCTGCTGGAAGCCTGCGACAAGATACTCGAAGACCGGATAAAGAGAGGTATTCCTTCGGTAGAAAGAAGCGATGAATGTCCTCAGTTGCTGTTTATGGGAATGCACCGCGGTTCGGATGGCTTCATGTCAATACCACAATTTGAAAAGTTTTACTGGCTTACTCTTAAAAAGGTCCTCCTCGCAGTGATAGATGCCGGACTGACGCCCCTGATATTCTGCGAGGGCGACTGGACAACCAGAATCCAGTACCTGCTTGAGTTACCGGTCGGGAAAAGTGTCGCCAGACTCGACCTGACCGACATATACAAAGCAAAGGAAATTCTTAAAGGTCATACGGCAATTATGGGAAACGTCCCGGCTTCGATACTACAGACGGGTACGCCTGATGATGTGAAAAGCTGCTGTATGAAACTGATAGATACTATCGGTAAAGACGGCGGATATATCCTGACGGCAGGAAGCTCCATCAATAAGGCGAAGCCTGAGAATATAAAAACTATGGTCGACTTCACCAAAGAATACGGTGTTTACAAATAGGAATATTTATTTGACGGATGTTACGGTCTTTAGTAAAGTTAGCTAGTACTTAGTTGCGGCAATTACAATAATTATTATAAATTATTATACCGTTCACCCTGAGCTTGTCGAAGGGCGCCGTTGTGGTTCGACAGACTCACCACGAACGGCTTGATTATCTCGTTTTTCTGTGCAACCAGGTACCAGCAAAATGTGTATGTGGAGGTAGTATATGTCAGAAAAATCACCCGAAGAACTATATAAGGAAAGAGATCAACGGCTTGCCGATACAATCGAATTGAAGATACCGGACCGTGTACCGATCGATATGTCTTTCGGGTATTTTCCGGCGAGGTATACCAACCAGCCTTTCTCAATCGTCTATTATGAGCCGCAGAAATGGCTTGAAGCGGTTAAGAAGACAGTAGTGGATTTCCAACCCGATTCGCTTTTTTACATCCAGGGACTGCAGCCGGGGAAAGCCCTCGAGAAACTCGACCCGAAGACGCAGAGGTGGCCGGGACATGGCGTGCCTGAAAATACCGGCAACCAGGCAATCGAAGGCGAATTCATGAAAGCTGATGAATACGATCTGGTCTTGAAAGACTCTACAAACTTCACACTCAGGTATCTGATGCCAAGAACCGTCGGTTCCATGGAGGCCTGGGAAAATTTCCCGGACCTTTCCGATGCCGCCAGAGGTCAGATGGGCGCGATGATGATAGCCGAAGCATTAGCCAGGCCAGACCTCGCCGCTTCAATAGCCACACTCCAGGAAGTCGGTCGTGAAATTACCGAGTGGAGGAAAACACTTCCGAATATAAACGCCGCTGTGGAAGAACTCGGTTTCCCTGTTGGCGGGATGGGCGCCGGCGGAGCACCCTACGATCAGGTCATGAACGGCTTCAGAGGAATGCCGGGGACGATGATGGACATGTACCGCCAGCCGGACAAACTTCATGAACTAATCGACTATTTTCTGGAGAGAAGTCTGAAGCGAATCGAAGCGATGCCGTACCGCGAGCACCACAAGAGGAGTTTCATGGCTACGCACAGGGGTTCGGACGGATTCATGTCACGCAAGCAGTTCGAGGAATTTTACTGGCCCGGATTGAAGAAGATTTACCTGGCTGCTATCGATAAGGGGATTATCCCCTGTATTTTCTTCGAGGGCGACTGGACAACCCGTCTTGAGTATCTTCTCGAACTGCCGAAAGGCAAGATCATGGCGCATTTCGACTCCACGGACATTTTCCGAGCAAAGGATGTTTTGAAGGGACATATGTGCATCAGGGGTAATTTCCCGGGCTCTCTACTTACTGCTGGAACCGTTGATGAAGTGAAAGCCCACGTCAAGAAGCTGATCGATTATGTCGGCAAAGATGGCGGTTATGTCATGTGCCCCAGGGTTGTTCCTGATTTCGCCAAACCGGAAAACCTTCATGCAATGATCGACTTTACCAAAGAATATGGCGTATATAATTAATCGTTGTTACTATCAAGTCGTGTTATGTGAGAGTCCTGAAATTCCAGGACTCTCAATTTCTCTAACTAACCAGATGGTTAAGAAAGGAGCTGTATTATGACGTTAACAATGGGATTTGTCGGAGTGGGGGACATCGGTAACGTGATGGCAAGAAGTATACTGAAAGCGGGTATACCTCTGACGGTTTACGATCTCAATAAAGAAGCCGTTAATAAGGTGGTGGCTGAAGGAGCCACAGCCGCGGATTCCTGCCGGGAGTTAATGGAGGTCAGTGACGCCGTCATCAGCATGGTCCGTGATATACCTCAGACGGAAGAAGTAGTTTTCGGTAATAACGGGCTCTGGGAAGGCGCGAAAGAAGGCAGCATAATCATACTGTCCAGCACTATCGGACCCTACTACCCTCGCGAATTGTATGAAAAGGGCAAGGAAAAGGGCGTCAGGATAATAGATATAGGGGTTACCAAGAATATTCCTACCAACGAAATTGGTCAGTTTACGCTGATGGTAAGTGGCGACAATGATGTGATCAATACATGCTGGCCGGTTTTCGAGGCGATGGGCAGAAAGGTTTTCAGGGCAGGGAGAATAGGAAACGGACAGGCTTACAAGCTGGTAAACAACATGGTTGCGTTTAATATGGGCACGGTAATTCACGAATGTCTGAATGTCGGACTCAAAGCCGGGCTCGATATGAAGATGATGCTGGATGTGATGGAAGAAGGCACCGGTGGCAGCTGGATGGCAAACAGCATGAGAACCAGGCTTGAATCCGGGATGAGGAGAATACCACCTCCACCACTTCCAGCCGATGGTTCTCCGCCACCTCAGTTCATCAATAAGGATCAGGTGCTGGCAATAGAAATGGCAGAAGAGCTCGGCGCCGAAATACCGGTAGCCAGACTTATGGAAAACCTCGATGAATCAAAGGTGTATGAAACCTATACAAAATATATGAGGGGTGAATGAAAGAAGGAGGATCTTCAGTCATCCGCAACCAGCCGATTCCTTCAGAATGACAAATTATTAAAAACTGAAAGGGGTATTAATCTATTCAGGGGATGCGTAGTTTGCAGTACGGTTGAAGACGCGGTTAATCAGTTCTATTGTTCCCCAGACCTTACGCCTGACTCCGCCGCCTTCACTGCCAATCCACTCGTAGAATCTCTCTTTAGGTATGTTCCTGGCCTCTTCGATAGAAAGACCTCTCGTCAGATCACACAGGGCTTCGATAACCACATTAGCGGTTGGGTCGCAGCTGCAAAGATACCGTATATCATCGATTATTCCGTCTTTTATCATAACGTATACGTTGATATAATCGCTTTCTCCCTTACCGCAGATGTGTATACCCTCTGCCTTCGAATCGATAAAATAACTGGGCTCTTCGAAAGAGCCAGCATTCTTAAAGCCTTCTCTCATCAGTTCCTTGTATTTTTCGGCAACAACTTCATCCATTATCTATTAGTCTCCATGAAAATATCGCAATATTAAATATAGAAACGCTCCCTGAAAACCTCGTCAAGGGTTTCCAGAAAAATATTGCACTCTTCAATAGTATTATAAAAGTAAAAAGAAGCCCTGTACATCATTCTCTGATTAGCAGGGAGTTGGGGACCCGACCATCCCTGGCCGAATACTTTATTGAGATAGGAATGGACACAGAACTGCCCATCTCGTATCATCACGTTCCTTTTCTCACTCAGTTCCTCGGCTATTCCGTTCGCGTTCGGCCTCTTTATCTCGAATGAGAGTATCCCACTTCTTTTTGCTGGTTCCCTCGGCCCCAGTATGTTAAACCAGCCGAGATCACCGTAGCGTTCGATCAGTTTCTTCGACAAATACGTGTTAAGCAGTTTTTCCTGTGCCCTGATATTATCCATGCCAACTTCCAGCAGATACTCTACCGCCGCTCCAGCGGCTATCTGACCGGGATAGTCCTGTAGACCTACTTCGAACCTCTCTGGAGGCATCAGGAGATTATACTCTTCGTAGGTAGTATCGATAATCGTATCACCTCCGAGCATAGTCGGTAATACCACGTCTTCTGTCTCATTTTCTTCCAGGATTTCTTTTCCCAAGTACTCAGCTTTCCCATAAAAAACTCCCACACCTCTCGGTCCACACATCTTATGCATGGAAAATACCAGGAAATCCACATCCAGGTCTTGCACGTCGACCGCCTGGTGGGGGACAGTCTGCGCACCGTCAAGAAGAACTTTCGCTCCGTAACGATGAGCTAAACTGATAATCTCTTTAGCTGGGATGGTATAACCGGTGAGATTCGACGTATAGCCCATGCTTACCAGCCTGACCCGGTTATTCTTTAGTTTATCCTCGAACATATCCAGGTCTATCTCGCCGTCTTCGGTAGGGTCTATGGGGATTGCCCTGATGACCCCCTTCTTCTGCAAACGAAGCCACGGGATCAGGTTCGAATTATGTTCTTTATCGGTATGTAGAACAACATCACCGTGTTTGAACTGTGTACCAAGCGCCACTATATTAACACCGTGACTCGAATTCAGGGTAAATATGATTTCTTTATGTGAATCGGCATTTATGAAATCTTTTATAACGTGCCGAGAACCCTTCATTCTCCTGTCAGGATTACCATCGATACGATCGGTTACTTCCTGAGCAAACCAGTGCCTGCTTCTGCCTTCACCGCAAGCAGGAAAATTATTGTAATACTCGTTAAACGCTTCGATCACCTGGCTGGGCACAAGCGTATTGCAGGCATTATCAAAATAAACAGGTGGGTATCCGTTTTGGATATTCTTTAGAGATGGAAAATCTTCCCGAACCCATTCGAGAGAATGTTCGCTGGTCAATTATGTCTCCTTCCTGCATGTATTATACTGAATCTGATATACAAACGTCCAATGAAAACATTATAATGCTTATTATATTTATCGACTTTACTGGATTTCTATTTAATTGACAAACATTTCAACTATACAGGACAATAATCATTACTAAAAAAGACAGGAGTTGCACAATGGTTGAAAAAGACAGAATTTACAAGTGCCTCAATCCGGTCGGTATGCAGTTACCAGTCAAGACATTTCCCCTGGCGCCACGTCTCGATACCCTGGATGGAAAGGAAATCTATATCAGCATCACCGGCGAACCGGATATTACGATCCCGCTGGAGAAAAAACTGAAGAGTGATTATCCGAACGTCAACTGGAAACTGAAAAAGACCTACGGTATCATACCGGTCGAAATGTCGGAAGAAGAGATGAAAACCGCCGATGGACTGATACAGGCGATCTGCTGGTGAAGCGGGGCCGTATGGAGGCAGTTGCCTTATCTCGCTAAGCTTGAAAAAGCAGGAATTCCCACAGTAGTGGTCGACCTCGAAGACCAGGAACAGATGGTCAAGCAGGAAGCGCTGGTAAGCGGCGTACCGAAGATACGCTACCTGCACGCCTCACGCACACTCCCGGGACCCGAGGACGTGGACAACTGGATTGACAAAATGCTCGAAACTCTGACCCGGCCGCTGACCGACGAGGAAAAAGAGAGCGGTTTATACACCATCCCTCAGCAAAGAATAATATTCGAAGGTACCCTTGAAGAAGCACAGGACTTCTACCAGCAGACCGAGTGGATACCCCTGCCCGTGGAAGCTCCTATAGCGAAATACACCGACGGCTTCCCGATCATAGTTCCGACCGAGGAAAAGGTAACGTGGATGCTGACCGGCACTAGTCATAAGCCTGATGAGATTGTGACACACCAGGCTGACCGGATGGCGACGCAGGGAGAAGCGACCAGTGAGGGTCGGCTTGAAATCAGGAAAGGCGACGTAGTAAGATTTCAGCCGCTGAAACGAACGGCTACGGTCGAACAGGTTGCGGTCAATGCGGTAATGGCCGGCTGCAGGCCTGAACACCTGCCTATCGTGCTGGCTATTGCCCAGTCGGGTACACCCATCAGCACGACGAATTTCCCCAGCCAGGCAGTCTGCGTTTCCGGACCGATCGTAAAAGAAATCGGCATGAACACCGGCTGCGGCATGTTCGGTCCGGGCAGCGTTGCCAATTCACCGATCGGCCGCGCCTACCAGCTTATGGCAATTAATCTCGGAGGGGCGGTACCCGGTGTGAACCGGATGGGCTGTTTGGGAAGCCCACTGAACAACGGCGGTGTTGCCTATGCGGAGAACGCCGACGGACTTCCCCCGGGATGGAAAGGTCTAAATGAAGAGTTCGGTTACAAGAAGGATGAGAACATAGTGATGGTCCAGATGATCACCGGCGGTATCCTCGGTTCCCAGTTCTCACCCGGCGGCTACCGTGCCCTTCAAAAAAGCGGCCACGGTGGAATAGCCAGGAAATTCGATGTCAAGGGTACTCCGGGACCGCACAACTGGCTGGACTATATTGTGCCCGAATTATACGCAGGGCGCGAAGGAGCCTGGACGATAGTGATGGTTCCTGAGATGGCGCAGCACCTTGTCGACCTGGGATTCAAGTCCAAGGATGACGTTTATGAATATCTCTGGAAGAAGGGTTTCGAACCTTTGAAGAAATACAGAGGACGTTCCTGGCCTGATTTCCGGAGAAACGGCTGGACGGGGATAGAAAAAACTTCAGGCAAGCCCTGGCTGGAATTAGATCCGGAGTACATGGTACCGGCAGCAGGTGATGATCCGAATGAGTTCTGTATTGTTATCGGTGGTGGCCAGGAAGAAGCCTGCGTCCAGCTTGCCGGCGACCGCGGAAATGCCTTCAGCATAGATGCCTGGAAATAGAACCTGTCATACCTTTACAGTAATAAAATAAGTCACCTTAAAAAGGTGACTTATTTTATTCACCCGTATGTTATTATAAGAAATATGTCGAAGGATCGCCTCAAGCAAATCACTATCCGTCCTACTTTGGTACTGTAAGATTCATCGTCAGTTCGCCAAAGGAGAACGTTGAGGGAAGAGGTCAAGAAAGAGAATGGTCGATTACTCCCAATTACGTTGATATTTATCAATATATCTACAATGAGGAAATGAAAAACCGGCAGCGCTTTCAAGTATCTCTCTTCAGCCGCTGCCGGTATTCCTTCTGCTACCGGGCATCTACCTTCTCCCTCTTCTATCTCAGGCTGTCACTTTCTCCTTACCGACTGCTTTCTCTACCTTGACCTTTGCCTGGTATTTCTTGTGAGTTGCCGCCAGGTATCCACCCGTCACCGCCAGACCGATTACCACCGGTACTCCCAGAAAGATCCCGAGTCCCATGAAGATTGCCAGCG
>DUFA01000021.1 GCA_011191975.1 Dehalococcoidia bacterium | reverse complement strand
GTGCGGCAATTCTGGATGCCGCCAAGCCGTTCCTTATTGCTTCTCTTTATGACCGTTTCAGGTCGCCGGTAATCGTAGTAACCTCCCAGCCTGAAAACAGCCGGAAAATGTTTGAGCTACTCACAGCCTGGCACCCGAACGCTGATGTCAGATTATTTCCTGAACCGGATGCTTTACCGTATGAAAGAATCACCTCTGATATCGCAACTTCAATGGAACGAATCCAGGCGTTATCAGCTCTGGCAGGTATTACAGATAATAACACACAAGAAACTCAAGCACAGATTGTCATTGCGTCTGCTGCTGCTTTATTACAAAAATTGCCAGATGTGAAGGAATTCTTATCAGCCGGGCATATTATCAGGAAGGAAGCGGAACTGGACCCGTTTCGCCTGATATCCCTCTGGCAGTCTATCGGATATCGGCTTGAAGAAGTAGTTGATATTCCGGGAACGATAAGCCATCGGGGCGGAATACTGGATATATATCCTCCGACAAGTGATAATCCGGCCAGGCTGGAATTTTTTGGTAACGCAATTGAGAGTATTCGCTTGTTTGATCCGTCAACGCAGCGTTCGATCCGGGAAGTAGAATCACTCACAGTAGGTCCAGCCACAGAACTTCTGAAACCTTTTTCCGATGACTACGAAGGTATTGAAAAATCCCTGAAATCACTGGACCTGTCTGGACTTACCCCGGATGCGAAAGATCAATATATCCATGAGATAACGATGCTTCTTGAGAAGGAGATGCCGGGAGATCTGCAATTCTATACCCCTTTGTTTAACACGGGCAACCTGTTGGATTACCTGCCTGAAAACGGACTGATCATTCTCAATGAACCATCTTATATCAAGATTGCAGTGGAAGATTATCAATCGAGAGCTGAAACGCTTCGAATTGAGAAGATCGAGCAGGAAGAACTCCCGGGAAATTATCCGGTGCCGTATTTTTTCTGGAATGAGATAAATACGAAAATCAGCAACCGCAAGATATTAAGACTTACCTCCTTTGGCGTGATCGAAGGGGATAACTGGCAGGAAATGGATTTCCTTCCGGCGCCAAGTTATGCCGGTCAGATACCTCTCTTGATGGAGAAAACCCGGGAGATGCTCAATGACGATAAACGGCTTATCTTTATTAGTCACCAGGCAAGCCGTCTATCGGAACTTCTTGCCGACGAAGATATTATCGCTGCTCCGGTAGATGACATCATAGAGTTACCTCCACTAGGCTCACTGACCTTGGTACAGGGACTTCTTTCCGATGGCTGGACTGTCAACAATAAGACCTGTATCTATACAGATAACGAGATATTCGGCTTTATCAAGCAAAGGCGACTTTTAAAGAAACGTCTGGTAGCTCATCACCGCGTATTTACCGACATTAATCCTGGTGACTATGTCGTGCATATTGAACATGGAATAGGCAGGTTCGCCGGTGTGACAAAGATGAAAGCCGATTCGGGTCGGAGTGAAAAGGAATATATGGTCATTGAGTACGCATCCGGTGACAGGCTTTACGTTCCGACTGATCAGATCGACAGGATAGGGCGTTATGTTGGTTCCGGTGAACAGGAACCGGTCTTAAGCCGGCTGGGTACACCGGAGTGGTCGCGGACCAAGCGTAAGGTTAAGGAAGCTGTCGAAGACATTGCCGATGAACTGATAACCCTCTACGCAAGCCGTGAGGTGATTCCCGGATTTTCCTTCTCAAAAGATACCGTATGGCAGCAGGAAGTCGAAGCAGCCTTCCCATACGTGGAGACACCCGACCAGATTATGGTCCAGCGACAGGTCAAGGAAGATATGGAAAATCCGAAGCCTATGGACAGGCTGGTGTGCGGAGATGTCGGTTACGGCAAGACGGAAGTGGCGATCCGTGCTGCATTCAAGGCGGTGATGGACGGCAAGCAGGCGGCGGTGCTGGTGCCGACGACGGTACTGGCTGAACAGCATTACTCGACCTTCAGCCAGAGATTAAGCGCGTTCCCGGTAACGATCGAGGTGCTGAGTCGTTTTCGTACTCATTCCGAACAGCAGAGAATCGTTAAAGACCTGGCAGCAGGTAAGGTTGATATCTGTATCGGCACTCACCGGATAATCCAGAAAGATATTGAGTTCAAGGAACTCGGTTTGCTGATAATCGATGAGGAGCAGAGATTCGGCGTTACTCACAAAGAACACCTGAAACAGATGAGAAAGGAAGTGGATGTCCTCACTCTGAGTGCCACGCCTATACCACGAACGCTTCACATGTCATTGGTGGGAGTACGGGATATGAGCGTGATGGAAACTCCGCCGGAAGAGCGCCTTCCCATCAAGACCTATGTTGCCGAATTTAACGAACATCTTGTCAGGGAAGCGGTACTCAGAGAACTTGAGAGGTACGGACAGGTGTTCTTTGTCCATAACCGGGTTCAAAGTATAGTACTCATGGCGGAAAAACTCCAGGAACTCGTACCGGAAGCCAGGATTACAATCGGGCATGGACAGATGGCTGAAGGTGAACTAGAAGCGGTAATGGCCAATTTTATCCGGGGTAACAGCGATATCCTGGTCTGCACCAGCATTATTCAATCGGGACTCGATATGCCTAACGTCAATACACTGATAGTCAACCGTGCCGACAAATTCGGTCTGACCCAGCTTCACCAGCTTCGCGGTAGAGTAGGCCGGGGCACGGAAACTGCCTATGCTTATTTCCTCTATGATAAGGGGCAGCGTCTCACTCCTGTTGCTGAAACCCGTTTAAGGACAATCGTCGAGGCATCTGAGCTTGGTGCCGGTTTTTCTTTAGCGATGAAAGACCTGGAGATACGGGGCGCCGGTACACTGCTGGGAATGCGGCAGAGTGGTCATATATCTGCCGTTGGATTTAATCTGTACACTCAGCTTCTCTCACAGGCAATAGATGAGCAGAAGGCAAGACAGGCCGGTGTGTCTGAGAACGATATTATCTCTTCGAGACTGCCGCCGCCTTCGATTGACCTGCCGGTACCGGCATTTATCCCGCAGGACTATGTGACCGACCTGCTGACACGGCTGGACATGTATCAAAAGCTGGCGAACCTGGATGATGTCGATGAAATAGAAACTATTGCTGTCGAGTTCAGGGACAGGTTCGGGGAACTCCCGGAAGAAGTTGAGAACCTGCTTTACGCGGTCAGGATTAAGATACTTGGTTCGGGAACAGGAATAGGCGCTATCACCACTGAGCGGAATGAGATAGTGATAACCCCGTTCGAAGGAATGCGGTTTGAGAGAGAGAAACTCGACCGAATGTACTTTGTCGGCGTCAGTACCGGACGATTCCAGATACGTATCGATACACACCAACCCGGTACTGACTGGCGTGAAACGCTGGAAAAAGTGGTCAAAGGGATAGTTTAATAAGATAATAAACGAAGAGGAGGATTAACAATGGCTAGGTTTATTCTTGAGGTGAGGACAAACTGCAACGATCCGGAAAAGGAAATAGAATATAACGAATGGTATAACAATATCCATCTGCCCGATGTGCTGGAAACACCCGGAGTTATCCGGGCGACGCGGTATGAAAACACGGATCCGACTGAAGGTGAAGCGAAATTCGTCGCTATCTATGAAATAGAAACCGATGATATCGACTCGTTCATGGATACTTTAAACTCAAACATCCAAAAGAAGAGAGAAGCTGGCAGGATGAATGATCTGCTGGTACGAACGCACCGGGGTTTATATAAGCAGACGTATATGCTTTCATCGTAAGAAGAATTGTCAATACGATGAGCCTGCCGCAGGCAGTCGATACAGCAAACTTCATAATTTTTTATAGATTGCCACGCCTCGGCTGTTGACGCCGAGTCTCGCAATGACGTCCCCTCTTTGTTATTAAGAGGAGTCATGATGTAACCGGGACAACATAGTAATCCATGTTTTATATGGACGGATTGCTTCATTACACCCGCAATGACGAGTAATTTAAACTTTCTTTATCTCAGTCTTGGCCTTTTTCTCCGTTAGTTTCAATATTACTCACTATCAATTGTAAAACAGGACTTATAGTTTCCACGAATCGATATTTTCACGGGCTAAGCGATCAATATGACCACGCAGTTTTTTAGTGTCTACTTTTAAAGGTCTGATTAAGGTAATTCTCTTCTTACCGACGGTTATCACATTCTTTACCCATAACCACCAGAATACGCTGATTATTACTATTCCCATAAGTCCAAGCACAGCGAAGTACCCCCAGCGGAAAGAAAGTTCAGGCATATACTCAAAGTTCATCCCGTAGATACCGGCAAGTAATGTGAGAGGAAGGAAAATGGCGGCAACAATAGAGAGTATCTTCATCGTCTCGTTCTGGCGGTTGGCTACCGAGGACATATAGGTTGAAAGAGAGTTATCGATCCTGTCGCGTATGCCCTGGTTCAGGTCTTCTATCCTGACCAGGTGGTCGTATATGTCACGGAAATATATCTGGGCTTCCTGAGTGATGATATGAAACTCCCGCCTGCTCAAGCGGTTGAGGATTTCGCGTTGAGGGGCCATCACCCTGTGAAGCTGCATTGTCGAACGCTTTAACTTTAGAATAGCTTCAAGGGTGGTTTTCTGGGGATTATGGATGGCTTCATCTTCGATATCATCGGCAATATCGTTCATCGTATCTATCGTCGGCAGCACGTTGTCTATCAACGCGTCCGATATTTCGTGGGCAAGGAAGTCAGCTCCTCGTTTCATCGGACGGCCACTCACTTCAACGAGACGCCTTACCTCCTGTGTGCTGAGAACGGGAAAAGTGTGATGACTCACTACAAAATTCGAGCCGATAAACAGCTCAAGCTGTGTTGTCTCGACAATATCGGACTCTATCGTATGATTCACCCCGTGAAGTATGACGAAGATATGGTTTTCAAATTCATCTACCTTCGGGGGATTGATACGTTCACCGAGGCAGTCATCTATTGCCAGTCTATGAAAGTGAAATACGTCCGACATCAGGCTGATGTCTTCCGGTTCATCACCTTCTATATCCACCCATAATAATCCCTGGCCTGACTTACAGGCAGATTCGATTTCATTCCTTTGGATATCGGTTCTAAGATTTCCATTAGAATCCATGTAATAGGCTTTAACTGTCATCACTTACCTCCGATTTTCCAGGTATATCTCTTTATTTCTTGTCGGTAACATCTTCCATGCTGTTACCGAAATACACTTTAGTGTGAGGCCATGGTATCTCAATACCCTCGGCGTCGAAAGCTTTTTTCAGCCGGAGTCTGATTTCTCCCATCGTTGCCCACTGCTCAGAAGGTTTGACATCACACATCACCTTTATGTCTATACCGGAATCGCCCAGTTTATTAACCCGGATAGACTTTGGAGGTGTTATCAGTCTGTCATGCCATTTTCCGTCAGCGAAGATTTCTTCACCAATCCGATCTATCACTTCCATAGCATAGTCAAGATCAGTATCGTATGAAACTGATATGTCAAGATTAACCCTGGAGAAGTGCCGGGTATAATTACTGGCGACCCTGATTTCTCCGTTCGGGACATGATGGACAATGCCGTCGACGTCACGTAACACTGTTTTTCGTAATGTGACGTCTTCTACCGTTCCGATAACATCGGTAACTTTAGCTACATCACCTATTCTGTACTGGTTTTCCCAGAGAATGAAGATTCCGGCTATAAGGTCTCTGACAAGGTACTGCGCACCAAAGCCGACGGCTACACCGGCAATACCGAAACCTGCCAGCATCGGTCCTATCGGAACTCCTACTTCAGTAAGTATCATAAGTAACACGACAATGACGATAATCACCCTGCTGATGCCAATAAGTACCCCGACGAGAGTATTGGTTCGCTTTTCCAGACCTTTTTTACTCTCTCCTTTTGCTTTCTCTACAGTGCGGTTGACCAGTGGTGGAATAAGCCGTCGTATTAAATACCAGAGGATAATTCCGATAATCAGGATTATCAGGATTTTTATCCCATGATGGACAAGCCATGTTGTTACGGAATCCCATGTAATCATATAAAACCTCCTAGGCGTGAGATAGTATTAAATTATACCAGATTTGGATGCTCTATATTCAGAAGAGAAAATCGGGTATTAATAGAGTGTCAACCTCTCTGCTTTTCTTGGCAAAGTTTATAGAAAATGCTATACTTGGCAATCGTATCTAAATATCGAAATATTTCACAGGAGGACGGCATACGTGACCGGACAGCAGTTGATTGATAAAGCGAAAGCTGAAGGAAGAAACCTTCTTACCGAGATAGAAGCAAAAGAACTTCTCAAGCAGGCAGGTATTCCTGTTGTAGAAACCAAACTGGCTACTTCAAAGGAACAGGCGATTTCTTTAAGTAAGGAGATGGGACTGCCCGTAGTATTGAAAATAGCTTCACCTGACGTGATACATAAAAGTGATTTAGGTGGTGTGAAACTCGGTCTGGATACCGAGGAGAAGGTTGCTCAGGCTTACGACGATATAATGACAGCTATTAAGAAGACATATCCGGATGCGAAGATAGAGGGTGTATCTGTTCAGCAAATGGCGCGTCCCGGCGTTGAAGTAATTGTTGGAATGTCCAAGGATGCACAGTTCGGGCCGGTAATAATGTTCGGCCTTGGCGGTATCCTGGTGGAAATCCTTAAAGACGTGTCTTTCAGAATAGTACCCCTGGAAAAAAGAGATGCCAGGGAGATGATCAAGGAGATCAAAGGATATCCGGTGCTGGAAGGATATCGCGGCCAGGAAGCCGTGGACGTAGAAAACCTTGAAGAATTGATACTTAAAGTCTCTGCTTTCGTAGAACAGCATCCTGAGATTGATGAACTTGATCTTAATCCAATTTTTGCTTACAGCGATGGCGCAACAGCCGTAGACGCAAGGGTGATACTTGGCGAGGAATAATCTTCGATGAACCTGAAATCGGTGCTGGAGCGAACAGCTTCCCGATATGGAGATAAAGACGCGATAGTATACGGTGACCGAAGGGTAACGTATACATCTCTCGATAAAGAATCCAATCGATTTGCCAGCGCATTGATAAAAGCCGGAATAGTATCAGGTGATAGAGTTGCCCTGTTCCTTTCCAATAGTCCTGAGTTTTTCATCGCTTTTTTTGGCATTACCAAAATTGGTGCGGTACCCTTGCCGCTGGATCAGCAATATAAACTCAGAGAAATGAAATCATTATTCGGTAATTCGTTTCCTGCTGCGATCGTCTCTGAAAAAACAGCGCTGGATGTGCTGAGTCCCATAATATCTGACATTAAGTCGGTAAATCTTGTTATTGAAGCAGGCCAGGAACGAACCGGTCATTTTACCGGATTCGGCGAGTTTCTTGATTCGGGTTCTGATGAATATCTGAATGTTGAACGGTCGCCCGATGATATAGCGGTGATAATGTATACATCGGCTTCTTCATTTCAGCCCAAGGGAGTTATGCTCTCTCATTACAGTCTGGTAAAAGAAGCCATCATGTCTTCGGATGGGTACGCTCAGACCGACAAAGATATAATGATGCTGTTTGCCCTGCCGATGTTTCATGTTTACGGTCTGGTCGCTGCAGCCCTTTCTACCATTCACACTGGCGGAACTATTGTACTTGTTCCCGGTACCGGGCTTTCGATTAAGAGTTTTTTATCTGCGATAGAACGTGAGAAAGGCACGATGTTCCTTGGAGTGCCCTACATATTTGCACTTGCCGTAGATATAGCGAAAAACGAGGGAATTCAGGACGATCTCAGTTCGTTGAGACTATGCGCTAGCGCCGGAGCCCCTTTATCCACCAATACCGCACGCGAATTTAAACAACTGTTTGGGCTTGATATTATGGACTGCTACGGACTGACCGAGGCGGTTTGTCATGTAACCTGCCCACCAATAGGTGAAACAGTGAAGATGGGATCGATTGGTAAACCGTTGTCCGGTTGGAATATAAAAATAGTCGATACAACTGGTACCGAAGTATCAGCAGGCGAATCCGGTGAGATCCTGGTAAACGGGCCGATAATGAAGGGATTTTTTAACAATCCCGAAGATACCGAGAAGTTTATTAAGAATAGGTGGCTGTATACCGGTGATATCGGAATGAAAGATAAAGACGGTTATTTATATATCACGGGAAGAAGTAAAGATACGATTATCGTCAAAGGGCAGAATATTTATCCAGCAGATGTTGAAAGCGTGATAGCAGAAATGCCGGAAGTAGCCGAAGTTGCCGTTATGGGAATTCCTGACAGGATGCGCGGAGAGATTATAGGAGCGGTGATCAATCTGCATGAAAATGTGGTGTTAACGGAACAGGAAATCAGGCAGTTTTGCCTTGACCGTATCGCCAGTTATAAGATCCCCAAGCAGATTATTTTCTCTGAATCCATGCCAAGGAATGAGTCGGGAAAAATCGATAAAGATATAGTAAGGCAGCAGTTATCAATACCTCCGGTTTTCCCTGTGTTATGGACTGAAATTTTCGGAAATTTATAAGATAACCATACGGCTATTTTTATAATGTATTGTAATGAAGATCGACGTTTGATATTATTGTGTTACTGAAAAATAGTAACTTAGAGTATTGTTAAGAGAGGTAGCTGCGATGGTACAACGACTAGAACTAATGAAAGGCAGTTCAGAATCTATCCTGTTATGCCTGATAGGTCGCCAACCGATGTATGGCTACCAGATTATTAAGGAACTGGAAAAACGGAGTCAGGGATACTTTAAATTCAAGGAAGGCACACTCTATCCTGCGCTGCACAGGTTGGAAAAGTCCGGTTTGGTTGCAGGGAAGTGGGAAATGCTTCCGAGTGGAAGACAAAGGAGATACTACCATATAACAGAAAAAGGGAATAACCTTCTGGAAGAGAAAATAACCCAGTGGCAAGATTTCCTTTATGCTATGAACCTTATCATTCGACCTGTTAACCCCTGATATGAGGTGGAAGAGTGGTAACGTCGTTAAGTCGTTATTTGGATGATATCAGGAACAACTTACGCTTGGATGTGGCGGATGAGAACGAAGTCATCAATGAGCTACAGTCACATATAGAAGATGAATTCCAGGAAATGAGGGACGCCGGTCTATCCGAAGAAGAGGCGGCCGCATCCTGTATAAGATTCTTTGGCTCAGCAGCTCTTGTAGCTCGTCAGATCTACGAAACACATAGCCAGGGTACCTGGAAACAGGCGCTTCTGGCTTCTTTACCCCATATGCTTTTCGCGCTTCTCTTTACCCTTAACTGGTGGCAGGGAGTAGGCTGGTTAGTTATTACTCTTGGAGTGGTATTGGCTATGGCTCTCTACGGTTGGCTGCATGGTAGACCGGTTTGGCTGTTCCCGTGGCGGGGATATTATTTTATGCCAGTACTTTTAGCTGGAATACTGCTTCTCTACCTCCCAGCAGGATGGTCGTGGGTAGCAATTATTATATATCTTCCGCTTGTGGCGGTGCTTTTATGGTCGGTTACCGTAAAGACGGTTAAAAGAGACTGGCTTTATAGTGCATTGATGACTCTGCCTGTTCCGATTGTTATTGGATGGTTTCTCGCTGCCGGTAAAGAAGGAGAATTTCTTAAAGTAAACCTGGAATATATTGGTTATTTCGCTCCCGGAATAGGGCTAAGTTTTCTCGCTCTCGCGGCTACCACGATAGCGTTTATCAGACTTAGACAACGATGGTTGAGAGGAGTCGTTCTACTCCTGTCAGGATTCCTTACCCTCATAATGGTAGCGTTTTATTCTGAAGGAAGAATCAGCCTTCAGTTGTTTCTAGGCTTGACACTGATAATGCTAATTGTACTGCTTAGTCCAGCTGTTGTTGACCGAAGGATAAGGAAAAACAGGCAAACTTCAGGATAGCAGTATTACTATTTATAGTGCAATAAATCATTCCCAAAGGATAGCCGCTGATCCTTTTTTTACTGATACGTTAGAATACCGATTATTTGCTGGTTATGAAATTTATTAATGACATCTCTACATAATTCTCAGGTAATAAAAGTTTCACAATACATCTAGCGTTAAGCAATGAAAAGCTCTATAATTAATGTATAGAGTTTTAAAATACACTTCACGATTTTATGATACGGAAAGACGCTTTCTTGAGATTATTTTACTCTTCAGACCTGATAGAAAAGTAATCTAAGTTCGCCTGGGACTTGTTGCGATTTCCTTGAATTCTTCCAGTAAAAAAATCCAATACCGGGTAATTGTGATTTCGGTTTAACTACATATACTTGATTCGAGAATGCCGTTTGAACTTCCTGGATATGAGATAAGGAGGTGATAGTGGAGATAAAAATAGCTTCCGGCAACATCAGGGAAGCAGAAGCCGACGCTATTCTTTTGTGCCTGTTTGAAGGTACGGATCGCCTTGAAGGTGACCTGGCTGAGATAGACTCTGCTCTTGAAGGAGTAATCACACGATTACTGGAGAGTCGAGAGATAAAAGGGAAGCCCGGACGGTTAACGAATATTCATTCGCTGGGAAAGTTGCCTAGTTCAAGAGTAGTAATATGCGGAATCGGCAAAGAGGATGAATTAAGTCTTGAGGTTATCCGCAATACAACAGCTGAAGCTTGCCGTTCATTAGAACAAAAAAATATCGAAACAATTGCTTCCATAATTTTCAGGAGTAACCAAATTCCTCCCGATAAAGCAAGCCAGGCAATGACCGAAGGTGCATTATTGGGTACATATTGCTTCAGGCGCCATATTACCAGAGAAGCTGAACACGGAAAAATCAGTCAACTGACAATCATTACAGATGATGATCGTCTGATATCTGAGATGGAATCAGGATGTGAAAAAGGTAAGATCGTCGGCGAAGCAGCGATGAATGCCCGTGACATGGTAAACGAACCAGCAAATTACATGACTCCCTTCGACATGGCGACAATAGCCAGGCAGACAGGTAATGAAACCGGTCTGGAAGTAGAAATTCTTGAAAAAAAAGAAATGCAGGAAATGGGAATGGGAGCTTTGCTGGGCGTAGCCAGGGGAAGTGAACAACCTCCGAAGTTTATTGTTATGAAATACAATGGCGGTAAATCAACCGGTACAGAAATCGCCCTTATCGGAAAAGCAATTACTTTCGACTCCGGCGGAATATCTATCAAGCCTTCTGCGGGAATGGAGGAAATGAAGGATGATATGTCAGGTGGAGCCTCGGTTATAGCGGTAATGGGTGCAATTGCCAGGCTGAAGCCGGAGATTAACGTGCTGGGCCTTGTTCCAGCTACTGAAAACCTTCCTGGAGGAAATGCCCTGAAGCCGGGTGATGTTATCACTCAGATGGAAGGAAAAACCATCGAGATTATTTCCACTGATGCTGAGGGAAGACTGGCTCTATCCGACGCTATAGGTTATGCCAGGAAACAGGAAGTCAAGCGGATTGTTGACATAGCTACTCTGACAGGAGCGATGCAGGTAGCTTTAGGTAATGTATGTACCGGTGCCTTTACGAATAATCAAGAACTGGTTGATAAAGTTATTGCAGCTGGTGAAGAAGCTGGAGAGCGTATTTGGCAGATGCCAATGTATAACGAATACAAAGAACAAAATAAAAGTGATGTTGCCGACATTAAAAACACAGGCGGGAGGTTAGCCGGATCGATAACGGCGGCCCTCTTCCTGGGAGAATTTGTTGGTGATGTTCCGTGGGTACACCTGGATATCGCTGGTACCGCTTTTACCGATAAAACAAAAGGCTATACGGTAAAAGGTGCTACCGGAGTGCCGGTCAGGACTCTGGTAAACCTTGTATTATCACTCGTCGAATAAAATCATGGAGGTAATGCTGTTATGAAGATTAAATGGCTTGGTCATGCTTCATTTTTAATAACCTCGGATAGTGGAGCCACGATTATAACAGATCCGTATGAACCGATTCTCGGGATGAATTACGAACCGATAGATGAATCTGCAGACATCGTGACGGTAAGTCATGGACATGGTGATCATAACAATGTCGCCGCTGTTCAGGGTAATCCGCAGGTGATAGACGAATCTGCATCAGTTGAAGTAAGGGGTATCAGGTTCAGCGGAATCGATACATACCATGACACTTCAAGTGGAAATGAACGCGGCTCTAACGTGATCTACTGCATCGAAATAGATGGTGTGAAAGTTTGTCATCTTGGTGATCTCGGCCATATGCTCAGTGACGAGCAGGCGGCTTTAATCGGTAAGGTTGACATCCTGATGGCTCCGGTAGGAGGTAATTTCACTATCAATGCCGGAACTGTTGATGTAATTATTGAAAAGCTGACACCCTCAGTAGTAATACCAATGCATTTCTGCAATGACAGGTGTCCTGATTTTCCGATAGCGGGTGTCGACAACTTCACTGAGGGGAAAACCAACGTTACCATTATGGATACGAGTGAAATTGAGTATAAAGCAGGTGAACTTCCTGAGAGTACCAGTATCATTGTCCTGAAACCTGCGAAGTAATAATTATTGTCTACTTGTCCTGTCAACGGAGGAAAAATAAGATTTGATATTTGATGCTGCTGATTTCGCGTTTAAGGCGCCGACAACAATATCACGGGCAAGGCGTGTGCTGATAAAACCAAGTGCCGGTTTTACGGAACCTTATCCTGTTACCACAAGTCGTGAACTGCTTGCGACGATAATCAGGGGGATCAGACAGGTAAGTGATGCCGATATCCTGATCCTGGAGGGAACTACCGGCGGCGATTCTATATATCCTATTTATCAGTCACTTGGATACGACTTTCCCAGAGTATTGATGCTGGATGTAAAAGACTGTATATGGGTTGAGGTGGATAATCCATTAACCAAGCCACTAATGGTGCCTACGTTCTGGATCCCCAATGTAATCCTGTCCAGTGATTTTCTGATTTCAGTCACTCCTCTTAAGGTTTATAGGGATGTAGGAAGCTTGAGTATTATGAATATGCTTACACTCTTGCCAAGTTCGAAGTACAGTACTGGCGAATTGACCGGGTGGGAAACACTCTATAGTCTTGGTATCGACAAGGTAATTACAGACCTTTATTTTACGCTTCCCTTCGACCTGGGAATAATTGAAGGTCGACAGATCTTTACCGGTCCAGATGATTCTGCTTTTGGAGAAGTTGAAGATTACGGAAAAATATTCGTTGGAGAACCTTACGAGGTAGATTATGAAGTAACTGAGGAACTTGGATTGAAAATGGATTATCTTGACCTAATTACAGAAGCGAGAATAGAACTGGATTTATAAAGACTAACGTGTGTCTTTTCGATAAAATCAGATGTCAAGCTCTTCCCACTAATAAATAACGTTAAATCCAGTATATCTACCGGTATATTTCATCCATTCAATATCGACCTTTTCCACCTTTGCCCCTGACGGGCCTTTTTTTAAATATTCAATAAGCTTTTCTAGTTGTGCTTTCTCTCCTTCAGCGTGAACTTCAACTTTTATCCAGCCTGGCAGATTGCGAATCGTCCCGGATAATTCCAGTTCTCTGGCAACCTTTCGGGTAGAAACACGGAAGAAAACTCCCTGAACACGTCCATGTACCGTAGCTTTAATTGCGCTCAATTCATCCATAATTAACGAATCTCACTGGAAAATAACAACCGGCTGGAAATCCGGTAGTTACTTGTACACCAGCCGGGTAATAGCCTCCCAAACTGCAGACATATACCCAAAACGTATTTTCCCGCAGCATAAGCAAGAAAGAAAACGCTAGTCTTCTTCTTCCTCTCTCTTTTTCCTTTCCTTCCTGATTACTTCAACAGGCATAGGGGTAGGAATAACGGTGGTGGTAAGATTTTTTTTCTTGGCATCCTTTTTCGCTTTCTTAGGCTCCCGGTGTCTGTAATCCCGTCTTCCCATGATTTCACCTCTGAGTGACTATTGAAAATATTCTCCTCTCACTTGCAGTGTATCAGAGAAGAATAGGCGTGTAAAGACTGTCTCAAGATAACTTTGCAAGTGCTTCTCTGGCTGCTTCTGTCTCTGCTTCCTTTTTACTCTTACCGGAACCACTTCCCAATACTTGGTCTCCGAGTCTAACCTCAACGCTAAACGTTTTTATATGGTCGGGACCTGATGTTCCCGTTACCTGATAGGAGGGAATCTTCTGTTCGCGTGATTGTACCAACTCCTGGAGTCTGGACTTGTAATCAATAACAGCTGGTTTTTTTATTGCTTTCTGCCATTCTTCTCCCACCAGTTTGATAATCATTTTTCTGGTTTTTACTATTCCCTGGTCCAGATAAACAGCGGCTATCACCGCTTCAAGAGCAGAGGCAAGATTTGCCGATTTGTTTCTTCCACCGCTGATGTCTTCTCCTTTTCCAAGAAATAGGTATTCTCCAAGGTTAATACTCCTCGATATCCTGGCGAGAGTTTCTCTGCGTACTAGTACCGAGCGAAGTCGGGTCATTCTGCCTTCATCGTAATCAGGAAAATCCTTGTATAATTTTTCAGCTACGATAAATCCGAGAACAGCGTCTCCAAGGTATTCGAGCCTTTCATTGGAGACAGATTCGATATCCTGGTTTTCATTTAAGTAGGAACGGTGTACCAGGGATCTCTCCAGAAGCGAAATATCCCTGAATTTGATACCAAGAGTGTTTTGCAAAGCATTCAGTTCTGCCAATGTGAGAATCTCTTATAAAACTGGATTATTTTCAGCATAATCTCATAATTCATTCATGTCAAATATGGTGATTTCTACCTGTTTTGACACGACTATTTACAGCCCATTAGAATTTATTACAAGTGATATTTGGTTAACAGCGTGATTTCTAAACTAATATTAATTCTGGTATTAATAACAGCATGTTTATCTGGTTGTGCACCAGATACTGGTACACTTACTCCTGATCAGGTTGATATATCGATGGTGGACCAGGTTGTGAAAGTAAAAGGGAAGATCACCTTTATTGTTGAGAATCCGATGGGTGTTGGCGGTGTGTATATGAAACTTGGTAACAGTAAAGGTGAAGTGGATGCTCGTATCCAGCCGGAACTCTGGGACGGCTATCAGGCTGATGAAAAGGCTAGATACAGAGAAGGTAAGATGATGACGGTCGAAGGTCTACTATCCAGAATCGGAGTAAACCTTGTAGTAGTACATGGTAAATATGATTCTGCAAACACGAGCACAACATCGAATTCATCGATACGATAAGTATATTGCTGGAAAAACTTTAGGAGAGCATTTGCTCTCCTTTAGTCCTTCACAGTCCGGTAAGACTTTAATTAATACCGCACTTTTTAACTCTTCCGAATTAATATCTATTTGGGTACAGATGCTGTTCGATATACTTGTCTGCCCGTTTCTGGATATCTTCTCCCAGGATCAAATCCAGTGCACTCTCCAGGGATGACGCTACTTTTTCCAATATTTCCACTATTTCACCTCCTTCTGGTCATTCTCGTGATATGGGATTATGCATATACTTAACGACATTTTAATGTACGTGCCTACCTGAGAGATGTGACTTAAGTAACACAGGAGACGGAAACTGGTTCTGCATTAAAAATAGACCGTGTAGGGTCTTAGAAGAGTTTATGATTCACGTCTATCACGGTTAATCTCACGGGGGTAGTTACCCATAAAAAAGTTCCCTCGAAAAAGAGGGAACTTTTAGATACCCCTTACAAATTCCCATATGCTACCTATCATAATAACATATATGAATGGAAATTGCAACTATTTGTGGCTACAATTTATAGCTCAGGAAACGAACTCTAAGTTTTTACGTTTTTTTCCAGCCAGTCGGCGATATCGACACCCATATACGGAGTCCCTCTTGCGAAAGTTAAACCCTCGTTGAATCTTAATTCCGTTTGGTCGATAGTTAACGAACATGCCTGGGTACAAGTCCAGTTTCCGTCATCGTCTCTGGTGAAGGCCTCTGCCAGGTTCAGTTTGTGTTCTATGGCTTCCTGCAATACCAGGCTATCGAAGAATTTGTTTTCGGTTGCGAATTTTTCTTCGGCGTGGATTGCCGCGTCTTTTGTTCCGTAGGGTCCGCGAACTACTCCGCCGTCCCAGAGTTCCTCCACCTGCCAGGTGATCTTGCCGTCGATCTGTGACACCCGGTAATTCCTCTGCTCTGCCATCTCATCCTCCTAATATCGAGAATTTTTTTCTAGCAGGACATTGGGAGAATTGGAGTATAAGGTATTTAGTGAGAAGTTGTCAAGTTGTTGAGGCTAGAAAAGTGTTGTTGTCCAGCGAT
>DUFA01000020.1 GCA_011191975.1 Dehalococcoidia bacterium | reverse complement strand
TGACGATATGGACTCATTTTGCCAGAACAGGGAATCCAAGTGTAAAGGGACTAATCGAATGGCCAGCCTGGAATCGTACCACCGATAAGTATTTATTAATAACTGATCCTCTCCAAGTTAAGAGCGGGTACACCGACCTTCTTAACATCAAACCGGATAGATCCAGACAGACTATTTTTTAAGTAAAATATTTTTATTTTTGGCAGGGACAGAGTCGTCTGTTATATTTTATCAAAGGAGCTAACGTGTCTGATAAAAAGGAAACTAATGATGCTAAAGGCATAGTCTTTAATATCCAGCACTATTCCATACACGATGGGCCCGGAATCCGTACCAGTGTTTTCCTTAAAGGCTGTTTCCTGCGCTGCATCTGGTGTCAGAATCCCGAATCACAATCACTAAAACCCGATTTGTTCTATTTTGAGGAGAGATGTACCGGGTGTGGAAGGTGTGCTGCGACCTGCCCGGCGAATGCCATTGAGATTATCGAGACGAAATCGTATACTGACCGCGGTAAATGCAACGGTGCTGGTGAATGCATTCAGGTTTGTCCCAATGATGCTAGAAACCTCATGGGAAAAGAAATGACTGCCCAGGAGGTATTTCAGAAAGTCAAAGGGGACGAGTTATTCTATAAGCGATCGAATGGAGGCGTAACACTCACCGGAGGTGAACCGCTTTTTCAGCCCGATTTTTCAAAAAATATCCTTTTGCTTTGCCGACAGGCTGGAATCCATACCGCTATTGAGACCTGCGGTTTCGCCGATTGGGAACAATTCAAAGATGTTTTACAGTATACGGATCTCGTATTATTTGACTTAAAACACATGAACTCCGAAAAGCACTGTGAATATACGGGTATTCCCAACGAGCTGATTTTGGAAAACGTTCGAAAAATTCATCATGAATTAGGCATCCCGATTCGTGCCAGGATCCCCGTAATCCCAGGCTATAACGATTCGGTACAAGATATCCATGAGTTTGCGAAATTCGTAGTCAATGAACTTGATAATCTACTAATAATGCGGTTCTCGAATCGTTCTTGCGCTTGTTTAATAACGCATCAGTTGTCTGTGTGCTGAAACCTGCCGTCGTAGGATCGACATAGGCGTTAGTACCACAATCCATTAATACAACGATACTCGCTGGTACGCCTAAACGCACCTTATTCGAACAGGTAGCGGCAGGTATATGTCCGCATGACGAGGCTGCGCTATTACCGCCAGTACGTACCAAAGGAATCGGTTATAAAGCCGATTGTACGCAATGCGGTCATACCTGGTACATCAATAAGAAAATAAAAACATGCGGCTGTCTTACCTGTAAAAAAGCTCGTCGGAACTCATCGGAACGCGCTGGAAGGCAAAGGGAGTCGCTGAGAGGTGTGAAAATGAATGGTGGGCCATTCTGGGTTCGAACCAGAGACCTCAGTCTTATCAGGACTGCGCTCTAACCAGCTGAGCTAATGGCCCACAGGATTAAATCGTATTGATTTTAACCCATTTTCTTGTTAAAAATCAAGGTATCCTTTATTCTGCCACTTTAAATCTTATACTCGCCATACTCACCATGATCCATTCCCCACATTTCAAAGGCCCTGATATAATGGTCAGGCTGAGGAAAGTCGTGGAGCATTAACCTGCTTTCCAGGCCGAATCGTCCCATCCTTTCTCGCATTTCTTTAACTCTATTCATCAGGGCATCCATTTTGTTCGCAGGAATCGTGATCATCATCTCACCGTCATCAGCCAGAGCACGGGCAGTCTCTCCGGGATCAGGCAGAACAATCCAGTATTCACCGGACAACATAGGATTTACGATTGCGTAGGTACAGGACGGGGCAAAATAATGGGTATGAAGTGTCTCTACCTCCTCCTTCGGCACCGCCATCATAAGGCTTCTCAACTGGTTGGTCGTCGGGTACATCAGCACCAGGTCGGGAACATAGGTGGCAGTACTAAGCGGTGCGGTAAGAATCCCTATATATTTGTGCGGTTCAAGGGTATAATATCCCATCGCCTGTCCCGGAACCATATCCGGTCTTTCAGGTCTGTCATCCAAGCCATAAGCGGTGATCGGTGCCGGACACCAGTTATCTTCTTTAAGCATGGCTACGGTCTTTTTGTCACGACGTGACATGGCAAACGCCTGTCACTGTGAGTAATGAATGCCGTCATCGCGTTTCGGCCTGTAAGCCCTTTTTGGAATATCAGATTCACTCTCAAGCATCTTCACGGCAAGAGGTGAGGTATGCATTCTGAGTGTTTTTTCAAGCAGTTCTCCATATTCGTTAAATTCCTTTTTCGTGGTCATACTTTCCTCCTTGTATAAAGCTGCATCGTTGGTATTCTACAACAATTCGTCTGGAAATGCAGTAGAAAAGATCAACTGCGGGTATTCGGTTAGTTCATCAATATTTTTTATTAGTATTGAAATCGTGTGTTTTTGAGATTAAGTTAGAGAAATATAGTACGGGGCTGTTATAATAAAGAAAGGGATTGATAACAGCAGCTGTTATCAGGTGAGGAGGAATGGAATGGACGACGTCGTCACTGAAGCTCAAAAAACTATTGAAAAGATAATAAATAATATTGAAAAAATAATTATTGGTAAACGTCAGGCTGTTGAACTCGCTGTAATGACCGTCATCAGCCAGGGACACCTGCTTATTGCAGATCCGCCCGGTGTAGGTAAAACCATGCTTGCACGGAGCCTGGCAAAATCTATCGACTGCACCTTCAAGAGAATTCAGTTTACACCTGATATGCTACCAGGTGATGTGACCGGGGTATCCGTATACAACCAGAAAATTGCCGATTTCGAATACCGACCAGGACCGGTAATGTCGAATATAGTTCTGGCCGACGAAATAAACAGGGCTAATCCCAGAGTACAATCGGCTTTACTGGAATGTATGGGAGAAAAACAGGTCAGTGTAGATGGAACCACCTATAATGTACCTGCACCATTCCATGTTTTAGCTACTGAAAATCCGGTTGAATATGAAAGCACCTTTCCGCTTCCGGAAACGCAACTTGACAGGTTCTTGATGTCCATCAACCTTGGTTACCCCTCGGCATCGAGTGAGATAGATATCCTGGACAGACAGCAGTTTATACACCCGATAGAGAAACTTGAAGCAGTAACAACCGCCGATGAAATAGTGTTGATACAGGAACTCGTCAGTCGGATCCATGCGGACAACACTATCAAGGAATACATCGTTGCCTTAACAGGAGCAACCCGTAATCACTCGTCATTGTACCTCGGAGCTTCGCCACGCGGTTCTCTGGCACTTTACCGTGCTGCACAGGCTCAAGCTCTCATGAAAAATCGGGACTATGTCCTCCCCGACGATGTAAAAGCACTGGTCGTGCCGGTATTATCCCATCGGATAAAACCTCTCACCTCATCTAATACGAGAAGTGGCGATGCCAAAGCTATTCTTTCCGAGATACTCCAAACAGTACCGGTTCCGGGTGTACCTCATGACCGGCAACATTCATAAAATACCGGTTCACGTTCAGAATATCACCAGCGGGATGTATAATCATGAGAGTTAAACCAGTCGTTATTATAATACCGATTCTGATTGCCCTTATGGGTCTCATTACCGGCTCATCACTGGCATGGCAGTTATTAACTTTTTCAGCACTTGTACTTGGATTCGGCTATCTCTGGTTGATCGTAAATATACGTGGTATCGAAGTTAAGGTGAGGGACTTTCCGGAACACTCACGGGTTGGTGACTGGTTCGAAGAGGAAGTCATCGTATCCAACAACAGTATCATCCCCAAATCCGGTTTGATCGTGAGTGGTAAATCCGATTTACCCGGATATATGAATTCAGTTCTTTTAGACCTTTCTCCGGAGGATTCGCACTCGTGGAAGTCGAGAATAGACTGTCTGCGGAGAGGATTATACTCCGTAGGAACCGTGAATATTTCAACTTCCGATCCTCTTGGTCTCATTACAATAAACAGAATTTCAGGAGAGAGCAGAAAACTCCTAGTGTTTCCAGAGACTCTCGTTCTGCCCTTTTTTGAACCAGAGACATACGTCGGGACCGATTACGGAATGGGTCAACTGCTGAGAAGTGAAACGAGCTCTACCATAGGCCAGGTCCGCGAGTACACCAGTGGGGATACGTTAAACCATGTCCACTGGCCAAGTACCGCCCATACGGGCGCACTTATGGTAAAGGTTTTCGAAAATGATCAAATGAGATACCAGTCCCAGAATGTATGGATCATTTTGAATATGCGCCGGGAAGACCACGCGTTAACACAGGAAGAATCAACCGATGATTATGCAGTAACAATCGCTTCTTCATTGTTAAATAAATATCTGGATGCCAGAAAAGAGACCGGTTTGTTGATGGCAGGTGATCGACGGTATGTTTTCACACCCGGTTTCGATAATGAATTCAGAGACAGGGCAGATGAAGCGCTTGCCCGGATACGAGCCGACGGAAAAGAGTCGGTCAGCCATCTCATATCAGAAGAGATGGATCGATTTGATAGAGATTCTGTCGTAATCATTATTACACCATTTATCGAAGAAGACCTTATTACGCATGTACACACTCTTCGCAATAGAGGATGCCTGGTGGTGGCAATCATATTGGACTTAGCCAGTTTCGGGGGGCGATCCAGCAATCTGAAAATAGCGAGAAATCTATCAGCAGGTGGTGCCCAGGTATATATAGTAAGGAAAGATGATAATATTGCCAGGATACTGGACAGCAGGCACGTATCATCACCCCTGATGTATGGAGAATAGCCGGTAATGACGTATAGATTTGGTGGAATACCATCAAGAATAGATAAAACAAAGCGTTCCCGCTTCTGGTTTTGGCTGCAACAGGAATGGATGACAGCCCTGTTAACGTTTATCACGCTTGAGATAACTATATTATCCATAGAACGGGCTAACTGGCTGGAGAGTCAGCCTTCACTGACTTTCGTTTTAATTCTTTCCGTACTAACTGGATTCATATTAGCAAAAAGACAATTCCGCCGCCTGATCAACTGGTCCGTAGTAATTGCCGGTAGCCTGCTGGTAACCGCTTGGCAGACACTCAGCGTCCTGCCTCCGTCGCAACTGTCATGGTATGAACGACTCGGTACTGCCCTGGAATCATTCTGGGGCGTGATAAGTATGGCCCGGACAGATGAGAGTTCGATACATTTCGCAATATTCCTGGTCTTTTTCACATGGTTCCTCGGATACATATCCACGTGGTTTGTTTTACGCCGGAAGAACGCATGGATTGTAACGATTTCAGGAGTAATCGTCCTCCTTATCAATCTTAGCAACCTTCCACCGAATTATCACGGTTTTCTCATCTTCTTCCTGATATTCGCCGTGCTGCTCATCGGCCAGGTCAGGTTGGTAAAAAACAGCTCTCTAATCGTGAACAGCAGCACAAAATCATCATACAGAATCACCCGGTTTTTAACGTCATCATTACTCAGCATCAGTATCCTGGCTGCAATGATAACCTGGCTGACGCCGGGTATTACATTCGGGAGGGTCGCGAATATCGATGCCGACGAAACTCCTATCCTGGAAAATATCGAGGAATACCTGACTAATTTCCTGGCGAAAGTACCGCGAAAACAGCCGCTTGTTTCTGCAGAGGACCAGGGTGAGTACTTGTTTACCGGGAACTATGAACGTTTTGGGGATGAGGTTCACTTCATTATAACCTCTGATTCTCCCCGATACTGGCGAAGCTGGGTATATGATGTTTATAAATCTTCGGGCTGGACAAACAGTAAGGTCGTTGAATACCCTCAAGGCCAGGAATTACTTATAAACGGAGACGAATACCTTACCAACAGGAAGGAGATTACATTCGATGTAGAAGTGCTTTTAAAAACGGATATTCTACTTTCTACCGGCCATTTCGTCTCATCGGACATCCCTGTTGCACTTCACAGTCTTATGCAAGCAGAATCTGATCCTCCGAATAAGCAGCCTATCTCGGAGAACGTTATTGCCGCCGTGACACCGTATACACTCGACGTCGGGCAGAAATACAAGGTAACATCAAGCGTTATATCTGCCAGTCCACGCGAACTTGCTGAGGCTGGTACCGATTATCCGGATGAAATTGAGCAGTACTACCTGCAACTACCTGATAGTTTACCTGACAGGATCAGGATGCTCAGCGCTAATATTACCGCGAACGCAACAACACCATACGAAAAAGTTCTGGCTATCGGTAATAATTTATCTCGTTTTTCCTACAGCTTGAAAGCTGACTCCCCTCCAGAAGGAACCGATGCCGTAGAATTTTTCTGCTTCAGTGAACAGTCAGGAGCGTGTGGTGATTTCGCAACAGCAATGGTGGTATTGCTTCGTGCTGCCGGGGTACCATCGAGGTTCTGTACCGGTTATAGGTACGGTGAACTGGATTCCAATTCAGGTAAATATGTCGTCCTCGTTAGCAACCGTCATGCCTGGGCGGAAGTATATTTCCCGGGATATGGATGGGTAGAATTTGAAGCGACACCCGGAAGCAGTTCACCAAGAGGTATTGTAGGTGTTGAAGCATTTACCGGAAGTGGGACAACTGAAATATGGGATCCATATATGTATCTTGACCAGTACATGACATCACCAACCGTTTCTTCTTCCAGTTATCAGCCATCGAGAGTATCTCTTGATACAACATCCGTGGCACTGGTCTGGCCGTTCGTGTTCCTGGGAATAGGTATTCCGGTAGCTGTGATTATGTACTTTATTTTCTTCCGCAGGAAGAAAACTGGTGACAGACGTCCGAGTAGTACCGAATACGAATCCGAGGTTTATGCCGGTATGTGTGAATTGGCCGGACAAGTAAACCTGGGGCCTTTACCGTACCAGACACCTCTCGAGTATTGCACTGAGCTTATTGCTGAATTCCCTCTGGAGAAAGACTCTATACAATATATCCTCGACGCGTTCCTAGCCAGGCGTTACAGACCTGGAAGCAGTGCCGACCGGTCGGAATCGATGACCTGGAGATTGATGAAAGCCAGGCGTTCGGTTTTCGACGCAATCAGAGAACGGCTGAAAGAAAGAGGAAAGCGGGTGTAATCATTCATGTCTACTGCAGCCAGATAATCTCTATCACCGGCTGATTTGGATCATTACCGATAAACCAGTACAGGTAATCGTCTATCAGCTTGTAGCCTTGGTTGCTACCGCTGTAAAAAATCTGGAAGAAACTCCAGGGATCGGGCATTACATAGAATCCGGTTTCCACAGGATTGTCAGGATCGGATATATCCAAAATATCGAGTCGCTTTTTCCTCTCGAAACCATGCCTTTTGGTTGTGAATATGTAGATTTTATCTCCGGACACAAACATCGGACCATTGAATTGCCTGTCCTTAAAACGGTAGAAAGCAATTTCACGAGGACTCACCGGTTCAGATATATCCAGAATAGAGATAGCTAATGTCGATTCAGAGGCTAAAGCGATATACGAATAGTTATCTATAACATCCACATTCATGATGTAGAATGGATAGGTAATATCCGTAGTATCTTCATCAAGTGCTGCCCTGAAATTCATTTCGTGGACAATTTCCAACTCTGCGGGTAACGAAGCATCGATGATATAGAGAGCAGTATTCGTCTCTGCGTATAAATACTCACCCTCGCGTTTCATCTGCAAACTGCCTGACTGTAATCGTATTTTCCCGACTTTTTCAGGCTTCACCGGATCAGACAGATCCAGTGTGGTTATCGTATTGTTCCTTTCATTTATAAAAGCATACGTTCCAGCTAGTATCATCTGCCTTGCGTCAAATTCCGGTAAACGTGACAGCTCCTGCGGCGATGATGTGTCGGAAACATCGAGTATCCATAAATTTTCATCGATAGACACATACAGCACTGTCCCGTACAGGATCAAACCCCTGACATACCGGTTATCACCGCCAGTACTGATAAAAGAGACTTTCCTGGGCTTCGTTCGCTTTTCTATATCCAGCACAAGTATACCCGGCGAAGCCGGTGTTTCAGCTCCAGCAGTGTTAATTTCCAGGAATAGATATTCGGTTCCATCAATGGTTCCCATGACACCATTACCGGTATAGGTAGCCCCCGGTTCATCTATCTTGTATTCTCCTTTAATTGAAATCTCGCGCGGAATAAGCTCGGGAGAAAGTTCGGTAGAAAGTGTGTAAACAGATTCCGGGACCGGCAGGCGAATGATTTCAGCTTTCTGTTCTTCGTTCGGTAAAAAGTAAGTTACTTCAATATAGGCATCTTCAATAAACCCGGCAATCGTATCCGGTTCGACAACGGTTGCGTCATATCTGAAGGTACAGCTGTATTTGAGAGATTCTTCAGGTTCCAGAATGTACGGCCCGTCTGTCCACTGGCGGTTATCCCAGCTGAAGCCGGCTACAGCGGTTGAGTCGTGCTCGGTTCTACGGTAGACCGAAAGGATAAAAACATCAACATCGGACAATATATCTGTTCCTCCGTTGCTAAGCGTAATATCATACTCTATCTTACGATCAGACGGGTCATAATTATCTATTTCTGCGCGGATAACCTCCTTAATAGCTGGATACTCCGGTAACGATGTCTTCCAGCCGGGCAGTAAATTACCTCCGGAATCCAGTGGAGGATTAACGGTAATTTCGCCTTGGAACCCTGAAAACCGGTATAGTATTTGCGAAACTCCCTTCTCTCCTGATTCATCTGTCTTCGAGTTTACGTGTAATATCCGCCTGGGAAGGAAATCATCCTTCCCGATCCAGAATTCGAGTCGAATTGTTCCGGATTCCTTTACCATTTCTGCTATTCGTTCCTCTGTCTCCTCTTCATTTACAGGTCGAATACCCTGCCATACTTCATTTTCGTAAAAATCCCGCATCTGCTTTTCGATATCATACGTTCCGAGGTAATGCAGGCATAGAGTACCATCAACGTTCTTATCCCGTGATCTCCTGATATCCGGCATATAGTCAGTCCAGTGCTTCATGCTAATCCCAAAAAGGGACGATGAATACCCGGTTATTAACGATTCGACTTCTCGGTGGGGAATATAGCTGTCCGTATAGTATTGCTTATCACCAATAAGGAAAAATTCTCTTTTACCATCATCCAATACCTGTTTTATGTGGTAATTATCAGGGGCGGAATATTCTATATCTATCCAGTCATCGAACGTTTCGAGGGTTACTTTATCGGTCCGGGTGATAGAAACAGAGAATGATTGCAGAGTTTTAGCAGCTTTCTGCATCCTTTCTATTACAGCGGATAGGTTCGAATATACGTCCCATGGCTGAAGGATACCAACAACAATCAAGACAACTACCAAGACTGCCGAAATAAGACTGAGACGTTTATGCCCGTACAGGAAAGACCATAATGGACGGAGAAAGATGCACACCAGAAAAGCAGCGGGTAAAACCACCATGACTATAAAAATCCAGGCGCACCGTTCGACGATGATACAGAAAAGCGCAAGCAATATCAGGGAGGATAGATTTAACACGATACCGGCGATTGCTGAACCCTGAAAACGGTAATTTCGACGAATGGATATTATCCCCATGTAAAGTCCTGCCAGTGACACGTACTCGGATATCCAGTACATCCCGCCCCATCGATTAACATTAAGCAATACCAGACAGATGCCTATCAAACCGAGTATCGGCGAGATGATCCCAGTTATATGTTCCGCATATTTTCGACCGATAAACAGCCATAGTCCTATCGTCAGCAGTGCTATTACGGCTACAACGCCAAGATCAAACCATACTGTCACTTTCAAAGGTATAGGCGGTCCCGGTGAAATAATGATAGGATAAGTAGCGTTTATTACCGACATCCTGTCTAATAGTACAGGTATTCCAAGACCGGTTACGATACCTATAACAGCAATTATCGGCAAAATTCTCTCATATACGGATCGAGAAGTCATTAGTACCTGCGACTAATATAGAATCCCGTGTCGGATAAAATATATTCAGATATGATACTAGCACAGGCAGAGAATAGATACAACAAAAAATATAAGAAAATATAAAAACTGGAAATAAAAAACCTTAACGATTGGATAGTGAGAGGAGGTATGACACCGGTTTCATAGGACCGGTGACCGACCTAGGAGTAAGGTTACACACCTGTTACACTCCCTAGAAAGGAGGTGATCCAGCCACAGCTTCCGCTACAGCTACCTTGTTACGACTTCGTCCCAATCGCTAGCCCCACCTTCGGCAACTGCCCCCTATAAATAGGTTAGCCCATTGACTTCAAGTGTTGCCAACTTTCATGACGTGACGGGCGGTGTGTACAAGGCCCGAGAACGTATTCACCGCAATATGCTGACTTGCGGTTACTAGCAACTCCACCTTCATGCAGGCGAATTTCAGCCTGCAATCTGAACTGAGGATGGTTTTAGGGATTAGCTCCAGATCGCTCTATTGCAACCGATTGTACCACCCATTGTAGCGTGTGTGTAGCCCAAGGCATAAGGGCCGTGCTGACTTGACGTCATCCCTACCTTCCTCCCCGTTTTGCGGGGCAGTCTCGCTAGAG
>DUFA01000002.1 GCA_011191975.1 Dehalococcoidia bacterium | reverse complement strand
TTTGCCAGTTCCTCTTCGATGAATAACCCGGGAAAGGAAGTGTTACTGAGAATTCCGGTCTTAATATCATGTTTTTCCAGTATATCGAGGACTTCATAGATACCTTCTTCGGGAATAAAGGTATAGGCGGTATTCCAGCATAATCTTGCCGCTTCCTCGTGGCTTATCGATAAAGTTATTCCCGCAGTATCGAAAAGCAGCCTGTAAAAGGTAATGACATCCTGTTCTATCATCGAATTTATTCTGATCTGTTCAAAATCTTGATTTATGGTATTGGCTATATCCTGAAGTGCTACGGGTGTAACGGAAGTTTCTGTCTCGGTGAATCCTAGTATTGCTTTATTAGCACATATCCAGTCGACCGTACCAAGCCGCAGGACGGTATCACCAAGGTCGAAAATTACACCGGCAGGTTTTTTCATTATTCCTCTTTTTGTTTTTATTTTATATGACAAAACCCGGTTGACGGAATAGAACAAATGTGCTAATTTATGCTCATATATCACCATACAATGATTGGATTATGGAGTTTGATATGGGCGAAGATGCCGCGCGAAAACAGATCGATGAGTTATCCGAAAACCATGATACAACAGATGACCTGCTTCCTGAACACATTGGGTACAAGGATGAAGGCTGCGATCTTGCTAATTCCTGCCTTAAATGCCCTTACGAAGAATGTATCTATGAAAAACCCGGCGGAAAGCGTCTCTGGATGAAGAAAGAACGCTCGGCCGAGATGATAAGACTTTATACTGAGGAAGGGAAAGAAGTAAAGGAACTTGCAGCTATGTATGGCGTTAGCAAGCGTACTGTGCAGAGAGCTTTGAAACTCGCCCGAAGTGCAATCGATAACAACAGGAGTAATGAAGATGACCGAAGTATTTGATCCTGCTGAACTGAAAAGGCGGGACTCAGAAAGACTCAAAAGGTACTGCGAACTTTTAGATTTTTATCATGGTATGCATTGGGAGAGCAGGGCGAGGCGTGGTGATAAGCACCTGACATTTAACTATGCCAAAGTTTTTGTAGATAAGGTTGCTTCGTATTTGATGTCGGGAATTCACTTTATTGTAGAACCGTCAGATGACAGCGATAAATCCAGGGAGGAAGCGTTAAAAACCGAAGCGGCGTTGAACCGGATATATGAGCAAAATAACCTTGAACAGCTTGATTTCGAGACAGAAATCGACTGCGCTATCCTTGGTGATGCCTGCTACAAAGTGATCTGGGATCCTGGTAAAAAAGCGGTATCTGTTACTGCCCCCGATATACAGGGGATATATACATGGTGGACGGGTGATGATATCTCAACAATATGGAGAGTTGCATGTAAGTATAGCCTGACACGCGATGTAGTACACGACCTGTATGGAGTGAAGGTTAAGGATAAAACATCCGGGATTGTCGAATTGTGGACGGAGGATGATTTTGAGTTATGGATAGACGGAGTGCTGACAGAGAAGAAATCCAATCCCTATGGATTCATACCTTTTGTTATCTTTCCCAACCTTAGAGAACCGAAGAAATCCTGGGGGATATCCGACCTTTCACAGTTGATGGGTCCCCAGCGGGAACTGAACCGGGCTACCTCTCAGCTATCACGGATACTAGAGTTATCAGGTAATCCGATAGCTGTGCTGGAAAACGTAGAGGAATCCGAGGATATTGCCGTCAGCCCGGGTGCGGTCTGGAACATACCGGAGGATGCCAAGGCGTATCTCCTTGATCTTCTTCAGGGTGGCGGTGCCAGGCTTCATATCGATTACATTAACCTGCTGTATCGTATCCTGCATGACCTCTCGGAATCTCCACGAGCCGCCTTCGGCGGAACCGAACGGGATCTATCCGGGGTGGCACTCGAAATAGAACTCCAGCCTCTGATGCAGAAAGTACGACGTAAAAGAATCATACGGACTGCCGCCTATAATCGCAGAAACAGAATGATGCTGAAGTTACTTGAGAAGTACTGCAATGAGGATTTCGGTGATCACCAGTTGAGGGTTGTCTGGGGGCCGATACTGCCACAGGACATTTCAAAGCTGGTTGGGAATGAACAAATACTGGTACAGAACGGTATTCATTCAAGGCGTAGGGCGATGGATGAGATAGGAGTAAACGATCCTGAGATGGAGTTCGGCAGGTGGCTGGAGGAAAGGAAAGCGATTCTAAGTATGAACAGGGAACTGAATGCGGGAACCGGTGGGAATGGAGCGAGAGTGAGAGTAAACGGACCTCGACCGGATACCGTTGAAAATACACCCTGATTTTGAAAACAAGGGAGTAAACATGGAAGAAATCTTTAAAAATGAGGGAACACAGGACCAGGAGAAACCTGGGTCAGAAGAAGACGAAACAGCTGAGGTAAGATCCCGAATTGCTGAGCTGGAGCAGGGAGTATCTGAAAAGGATAGAGAGATCGATAGACTGAAGCGCACCAGCGAGGAACTAGAGGAGCGTTGCCGAACACTTGAAGAATCTCTTACCGATGCAGTAACCGGATATAAAACACTTGTTATCAAGTCGAATCCCGACATCATAGAAGACCTGATAGATGGTAATACTATCGAGTCCATCAACGAATCGCTGAAAAAAGCGAAAGACCTGGTCAATAAAGTAAGACAGGGAGTGGAAGCAGAGATATTAAAGGTGAAGGTCCCCGCAGGGGCGCCAGGGAGATCGTCCCCAGATCTATCGACTCTCTCACCCGCTGAAAAAATAAGATACGCAATTGGAGGTAATGAATAATGGCACTGGGTCTAACAGAAGCGAGTAAATTATCGAACGATATTCTCCTGCAGGGAGTTGTCGAAACTATTGTAAAGGATTCCCCGGTACTGCAATACATGCCCTTTATAGAGATTACGGGAAACGGGCTGACCTACAATCGTGAGAATGTCCTGCCTGATATAGATTTTTATGATGTTGGCGATACCTGGAATGAATCCACTCCAACCTTTACCCAGGTCACGGCAAACCTGAAGATCATGGGTGGTGATGCCGACGTGGATAACTTCCTCAAGGCAACCCGCTCGAACATACAAGACCTGGAAGCGGCTGTGATCGAACTGAAAGCTAAGGCACTGACGAACAAATTCGAGGATACTTTTATATATGGAGATTCTTCGATAAATACCAAGCAATTCGATGGCTTGAGAAAGATTATCGATACCGAAACTCCTGGCAGCCAGGTAATTGCTGCCGGAGCTTCGGGCGCTTCACTGACACTAGCGATGCTGGACGAGTTGATCGATGCAGTGAAAGGTGGGAAACCGGATATGCTGCTGATGAACCGGCGTTCGAGAAGAAAGATCAACGCACTCGTCAGGGCATCCGGAGGAATGATGGAAACCGACCGGGACAAGTGGGGGAATTTCATCCAGTACTGGGACGGCATTCTAATCGGGGTGAATGACTGGATACTGGATACACATGTCGTCGAAGATAGCGTTGAAACCGCAACGACTGGCGGTGATTGCTCTGTAATCTATGCTGTACAGTTCGGAGAAGGAGCTCTGTGCGGACTGACTTCACCGGGACATCTGACAGTGGAACCGGTAGGCTCTCTCGAGACGAAGGATGCGACCCGCACCAGGATCAAATGGTACTGCTCGATGGCACTGTTTTCCAATATCAAAGCAGCGGCTTTGATCGGAGTACAAAACTAGTAACGATATGGGGAGGAATCTAAATTCCTCCCCAAAGGAGAAATGTAATGATACAAGCGGTTGTTGAACATATTGAACATCCTTTTGCCAGGGGACTGCTAACTCTCAACGGCGTCCAGTGGAGTGCTGAGAAAACAACCTCGACAGATAATTATGAAACAGTCGAGGAGGTTACCATTAACCCTCCGACATTGGGCGCAGTCATAGAATTCGAATTCGGACTTACCTGCGCAGTGAAATCCAGTGGAGATGCGGAGTCGGTATTTTTCAAATGGCAGGCGAGAAACAAGGGAGGGACATGGATCGATCTTTCCAGTGAGATAGAATATCCGGATGATGCATCCGAGTACAAGGAATATACCTGTAGCGGGCGTGTCAAACCGGTTACTAATTTCGATTCTATACCATTTGACATCCGGCTCGTGGTGAAATCGGGATCGGCTGGTGGCGAGAATGCGGTTGCGAAAACCAAGAACTCGAGTTATATCCGGGTTATCTATTCCGGTTCTTAATACAGACTTAATACGGATATGATGGCAAGAGAGGGCTTCAGCTCTCTCTTGCTGATAAGTATCCAGGTGAGGTAGGGTAAATGAACTTAACAGAAATGAAAGTGATTGTCAGGCGGGATCTTCACGATGAAGATTCTGATAATTATCGATGGACAGATAATGAACTCGAAAGACATATTGCCCGTGCCGTAAAGGAATTTTCCGGGGCTCTTCCATATGAGCAGAAGGCTGTCAAATCTACTACGGCAGGATCGAGAGATATCGATATTTCAACCATCATGGAAAGAGTATGTGTACAAGCTGTGGAATATCCTGTTGGCAATTATCCTGCAATATACCAGCGGTTCAGTTTATGGGGAGATGTCCTTACACTTCTCAGCGATGAAGTGCCTGACGGTTCTGACGCGTATATTTATTACGGGAAATTGCATACCCTCGATTCTTCTACATCTACTATACCAGCAGTAAATGAAGATCTGGTTGCTGGGGGGGCATGCGGTTATGCGGCCGTAGAATGGGCAATATACGCGGTTAACCGGATTAACACAGGTGGGATAAATACTCCCGAAGAGTTTCTGACCTGGGGAAGAAAGAAGCTGAGTTATTTCAGGCGGGAACTTAGAAAACTGGGAAACAAAAACAGGGTGAGAATAAGTTCTCTGTACAGACCTTGTCAACTACCGGTTTCGCAATCTACCGATTTCGGACCGTAAGAGATAAGCACTAAGCACGAATATTCTAATCGATATTAAGTGATGTTATCAGAGGTTTCCTAAATTCTAGAAGACGCGTACTTCTTATAGTTAAATTATCACAGTACACAATAGAGCGGGGAATAATGAGAGAATTAACATCGACACTTCTGTCAGCACAGAAGAAAGCCAGTAGAATACCATACATAAAGCTTGAAGCCAGTAATAAAATTTCAGGTATTGTAAGGTTAGACTGGCAGAGATTGTATGATGGCAGCGAAGATGGTTATTATCACTCGGTGACTTGTCCGGGTGATGGCTCTCTGGTGAGGGTCAGGATTAGCCTGCCCGGGGATGGACAGAAGCTCTATTTGCAAAGAGTAATCAATCCCGGACCTGGATCGGATTTCAGTACCTGGACATATACGGGTAATTACGGCTGCATCGTCGTTGCCGCTACTTCACTAGGATCCGAAGTATTGATATTCTGGGTAAATACCAGTGGAGAATTATACTATATACAAAGTACAGATTACGGAGACAACTGGAATAGTCCGGTACTGATAGACTATACACCTTCAACTTCTGTCGGAGGATTGGCTGCGGCATATAAACAGAACGGTGATGTTGCAGTATTCTTCACGGATCAGGATAGCCTTTACGTCAAGAAGCGCACTGGCGGGAGCTGGCAGTCTAAAACGGCATGGGATAAAGATACCGGAAATTTGTCAGGTGTTGCCGTATGTTATGATTCCGACTGGAATATAGCTGTTTCCGGTGAAGATACAGCAGGGAATTACAGGATATGGAGCCTGGTATACGGAGATGGTGGTGATATTGAAGAAGACGTGTGGTCGGCACTCGAGGAGTTTGCCTCAGCGCCATCTGACGGTGATTATGAATTTCTTGGTATTTTTATGGATAATCCCGATGTTTACCGGTGTTATTATACCGAAAAATATGCCGGTATCGAGTCCTATAATCGACCTTTCTGGTCCCATTCAGTTGTTGCAGCTGCGTATTCCGATAATCTATGGCGGGAACCGATACCTTTCGATCTTTCATCCGAGTACGGGATTGCGGCGGCACATCATGGTGATTATTGCTGGCTTTCAACTCCATTTGGTGTCTGGAGGTCTGGGTTGATTGAAATAAGTGTCGATTTATCACCTGACGTCATATCTCTCCGTCAGGAAACAGATCCGGGTAGAGATACGCTAATCGCAGAATTGCGAAATGACGATGGAAGGTACAACTCACTGCCTTCACCTCTCGGTATGGGTTGCCAGCTGGACGTTAGCCCTGGGTACATTACTTCTCAGGGAAATGAGATGAGTAGCGGACAATCATATACTCTCGAGGCTTATGAATATGTCAGTAAGGGAGGAAGTTCTTCTCTTTTTCTTTACGCATATGGTGGCTGGAGCAGGATCAGCAGATGGATTTCGGAGAGTCAATTCAGGTTTAATGAATATTCTGATGAGATGAATGTAAAACAGATACTTGAGTTTGTCCTCTCCAGGATTGGTTTCAGACTGGAGGTAGTATCGGAATCATCGATTATCACCGGCTTCTATCCGGATTTCACCATTCATACGGGAATTGGTGGTGACATCGTTATCAGGAAGTTGCTTTCAATGGCACCCGATGTAATTTTTATTGAGGGTGATATTGCTTATCTGGTAAATCCCCTTGCTTCCGATACCCCGGTGTATTCCTATGGACAGGATCATGTAGTCACAGAAAGCAGATACCGTTCTTCTTCCTGGAAACTCAATAGGATTACTGTCGAGGGATATGATACCACGGCGGAAGAAAGAATTATTAAAGACAGTTTTGCCTGGGAACAGATATATGAACAATTAACGAGAACGACACGATTAATCGATCGGAACATAAGTACTGTTGAAGACGCTGAAGAAAGAGGTGAAACATACCTTCGAAATGCCGAAAGTGAAGCGCAAGACGGGATGATCAGCGTTCCCGTGAATTGTGGCCAGCAACTCTATGATGTCATCGAAATTACGGATAAACGCGCGGGGCTAATTGAGGAAAAGAAACGCATAGTAGGAGTAAGACTTATACATAACTCCCGAAAAGGAGAATACAGACAAGACCTGGTACTGGGCGCTTTGTAGCGTAGAGGAACGATACGTCAAGCAGGGAAAGAGGATGGATATCGTAAAGGGAATATTAAACAGTTTCAATACAGGAAATTATACCGCTACTGTCCAGATATCCGGCAGTGATAAGGTATACCTGAACGGTGTTGCGGTCAGTAGGAACATCCCGGCTGAGGAAATGATTCCAGGTAGAAGCCTTGTTATTATATTCTTCGATGAATTCAATTCGAAGGAAGCGGTAATTACGGGGATTTATACTCAATAAGTACAAAATTACTGAGGTCTAATGAACTTATATCCCATTCCATGTTCGGTAACAATGATGTGGGGTGATTCGACACTGTCGTCGAGTTTCTGTCTCAGGTGCTGAATATGTACTCTCAGCAAATCTCTGGCATCGGAATACGTTTCTCCCCATACCTTGGACAGGAGTCCCTCGTGGGTGACCAGGCGTCCCTCATTCCTTACCAGAAGGTAAAGCAGTTTGAGTTCGGTAGAGGTGAGTTTGACCGATTTCCCATCAACTTTCACTTCGTTTCCAGTGAAATCAATGAATAATTTTCCGCTGCTGAAAGGTCGTTCTCCACTGCTGACTGCAGTTCCCTGTGATCGTCGTAATACAGCCTGTACCCGGGCTACGAGTTCAATATGGCTGAAAGGTTTTGTGATATAGTCATCGGCTCCCATTTCAAGACTCCGGGCAACATCCGTATCCTCCGCTCTGACCGTCAGCATTATCACGGGTACCTGAGAAAAACGCCGAATTTCCTTTAGTACTTCAAATCCTTCCATATCAGGCAGACCGATATCCAGGATAACGATATCGGGACTCTTAGCTTCTATCAGTTCAAGTCCCTCCGAACCGGTTGGCGCTGAGGACAGTTCAGCATTACTCCAGCGAAGCTGAAAACACAGTGATACAACCTCAATTATTTCGGGAGAATCATCAATTACTACTACTTTCAATCGTCACCGCCATCGGCAGGGTAAAAGAAAAAGTAGAACCCTGCCCAAATATACTTTCAACCCAGATTTTACCACCATGCAGTTCCACGAGCAGCTTGGCTATTGCCAGCCCCAGGCCTTGTCCGGCGTTGGTAGTCCCTTTCACTTGCTTGACCTGATAATAAGGCTGGAATACCAGTTGCTGCTCTTTTTCAGGAATACCAATCCCATTATCACTTACCTGTACTATCAGCGCCAGGCCTTCTCGATAGATGCTAAGTTTAATCCTTCCTTCGTTACCGGTAAACTTAACAGCATTTCCCATAAGCGTAAGGAGAATCTGTTCAAGGTACTGGCTGTCAGCTCGAACCGCCGGAAGGTCATCAGGAATATCAATTATTATATTCTGACTTCTCTTTTGTATCTCAGGATAAAGTTGTGATAAAACATCCTGAATTATCTCGGATATATTCACCGGTTTCGGCTGAAATTTTGAATTATCAAGGAGAAGCCCCTCTGCTCCCGATAATATCGACAGTCTGCTGTCGATACTCCGGGCGTTTCTGATAATACTCTGGATCAGCCGGTCAAGTACACTTTTTTCTTCAGGATTAAGTTGAGCAGCCAGTAGTTCCGCAGAGACGATTATTGCGGTAAGAGAAGTCTTGAGTTCATGCATAATTGCATCGGTCAGGTGCAGGCTCTGATTATTCTGTGTCATTTTACTACTCTATAACGGCATTATAATTAGCATATCGACAAAAGGTCAATATAACGATTTGTTGCTTCTGTAATTAAGTATTAGAGATTCTTACTCCGGGGATTCTGCCGATCGCCTTGATAAGTCCTTCAGTCTTGACATAGTATTACATGCTGACTACAATATGGATAATTATTTTACTGTTGAAGTTAAAAATAATATATATATGACGGTTAAAGGAGTTGATGTCAGGTGACTGGTGTTAACGCAGGTGACAATGAAAACTTCGAAAGTCTGCTGAAACGATTTAACAAACGAGTACACCAGGCCGGTATCCTGTCTGAAATACGCCACGGTGAGTTTTTCGAAAAGCCCAGTGTTAAGAGAAAACGGAAGGAAGCGGCGAAAAAGCGGAAATCTGCCAGGGCATCGGCAAACAAGTCCAGGTAATAATTTAAGTTAGGTGGCGACGAAAATTGAGTAGTGATATGAAAGATAAGCTGAATGCGGAATTCAGACAGGCGATGAGGGACAAGGATACATTGAGGCGCAGCGTACTGCGAATGGTACTCGCCTCCGTTAAAAATGCCGAGATTGCCAAGCGGATGGAATTATCTGATGGCGATGTTCTGGGTCTTATCTCTAAGGAAGTTAAGCAACATGAGGACAGTATTCAGGCTTTCAAAGAAGGTAATCGACCAGACCTGATGGAAAAAGAACAGGCTGAACTGGCAATTCTACTGGAATACCTCCCGAAGCAGTTGTCCCATGAAGAGATTATTGCTGAAGCGAAAAAGGTTATCGAAGAAGTAGGTGCCCTGGGTCCTGGAGATAAAGGTAAGGTGATGCCAAAAATAATTGCCAAGCTGAAGGGCCAGGCAGACGGTAAAGAAATCAACGAAATAGTAACCGAACTGCTTAGGTCATAAGATAAAGGAACTTATTAATCTAAAGGGGCTTCGCAGCCCCTTTTCTGGTTTGTTTCAGTTATTCTTGACCTTTCTATGATGCAATGCTTAAATGGGTTTCGCCTGAATAAAGAAGGTGCTTTATATGACTGTTAAAAAAAGGCAACTCGGTGATACTGAGATTGAAATAACGCCGGTTGGCCTGGGCTGCTGGCAATTCTGCGGCAGCGGTTTCGGGAGATTATACTGGAATTCTCCTTCTCAAGACGAGATAAACAATATAATAAAAATGGCGCTTGATGGCGGTATTACCTGGTTCGATACTGCTGAAGCCTACGGGTCGGGCAAATCTGAACAGGCTTTGTCAACGGCGCTTGTCAAGGCAGGTAAATCCAACGGTGACGTGGTTATCGCTACTAAATGGTTGCCTGTTTTACGAACGGCAAAGAATATCACCAGGACTATTAGCAAACGCCAAAGGTTTCTCTCTCCCTTTGAAATTGATCTTTACCAGATCCATTTTCCCGGTTCGTTTTCTTCTATCGAAACTCAAATGAATGCAATGGCAACACTTGTTAAAGAAGGCAAGGTACGTTCGGTGGGTGTGAGTAATTTTTCCGCGGAACAGATGCGGCAGGCTCATGCCGTGTTAGAAAAACACGGACTGCCGCTCGCATCCAATCAGGTGAGATTTAACCTGCTTGACAGGATTATTGAAAAACAGGGAGTACTTGAAACCGCAAAAGAACTGGGAATTACTATTATTGCCTACTCTCCTTTAGCCCAGGGTCTGTTAACAGGTAAGTTTCATAAAGACCCGGGTTTAGTGAAGAAACTTCCTTTCAACAGGAAAAAAGCCACGGTGCGTATGTTGGAGACGAGCCGACCACTGGTAGTGTTACTCGATGAAATTTCATCCTCATACGGCTGCACACCATCGGAAGTTGCTTTAAGCTGGGTAATCAATTACGCAGGAAATACCATAGTTACGATCCCTGGCGCTTCAAAGGCGGATCATGTAGCACAGAACGTGAATGCGATGAACCTGAAGCTAACGGATGATGAATTGAAAAAACTTGATAAATTATCAAGAGATGTTGTCTGGTAAGGGATACTCACAAAGGATAAATCTTACCGTTGTGATATAATTAACGTAAGTTGCTGATAATGAGAGAAGCGCTTCTCTATGAAAAGCTTCCTGACTCCCGGGTACAATGTCACACCTGCCAGTGGCACTGCAGGATTAATGTTGGAAAGTATGGTGTCTGCTGTGCCTACCAAAACAACGATGGTGTGTTATACAGTCTTGATTATGGTGTAGTTTCCTCTCTCGCGGTCGATCCTATTGAAAAGAAACCCCTCTTTCATTTTTATCCCGGTACCTCGGTATTCTCGATGGGCTCCCTGGGATGTAACTTTCACTGTAAGCACTGCCAGAACTGGCAGATATCCAGGGCAGATATTACTACCGGGAAACAGGATTGCAGAGATATTCAGCCGGCAACGGCTGTCAAGCTAGCCAAAGATAACGGGTGTAGTGGTATTGCCTGGACCTATAATGAACCGGGTATCTGGCTGGAATATATACTGGATACCGCCAGATTAGCAAAAGAGAACGGCCTGTATACGGTCCTGGTGACAAACGGTTATTCGTCACAAGCTGCTTTAGATACCATGGGTCCGTATATCGATGCATATCGCGTGGATATTAAAGGTTTTTCCGACTCATTTTACAGGTACATAGCCGGCGTGCCTGAATGGCGTGGGATACTGGAAGTGACCAAACGGGCTAAAAACGATTGGAATATGCATATCGAGGTGGTAACGAATATAATCCCAACTTTCAATGATGACGAAGAACAGCTTGGGAATATTGCTGAATGGATACGTGACGAACTCGGAGAATTGACTCCCTGGCACGTGACAAGATTCCATCCTGCCCATAATCTGATAGACTTACCTCCAACACCTATTTCCACGCTGGATCGTGCCTGCGAAATAGGGGAAAAAACAGGTCTTAAATTCATCTACGTGGGGAATGCTCCCGGCCACAGGAATGAAACAACCATTTGCTATTCGTGTGGTAAAACCATTATCGAGAGATTCGGCTATCGGACTGAAATAACTGGACTTGAAGATTCTCACTGCCGATTCTGCGGAGTGGAACTCAATATCAGGACTGGAAGTCGGAATTTGAATAAGGTTTAGTTATCAGGAGCTGAAAGGAGGGCGACGATGGAGACTAGGAATGCGGTAGTTGCCGGACAGTTCTACCCCGGAACACGAACGACTCTCATATCAACGATTAAAGAAATGGTGGATGAGGACGCAGACAAACAGAAAGCTCTTGGTATCATTGTTCCTCATGCCGGTTATGTGTATTCAGGCCGCGTGGCAGGAGCCACGCTGTCACGAATCGAGTTTACGGATACCTTCATAATCATCGGACCGAGTCATACCGGACTGGGTAAACCGCTCAGTATCATGACCGGAGGGATCTGGGAAACTCCGTTAGGAGATGTGGAAGTAGACACGGAGCTTGCCACAGAGATACTGAGCATGTGTAAAAAGCTCAAAGAAGACATCCGTGCCCACAATTATGAACATGCTATAGAAGTCCAACTTCCCTTCCTTCAGTATTTCAAGCCTGATGTGAAAATTGTACCGATCGTTCTGGGTTACTCGAGTGTTGAAGACTACAAGGATATCGGGAAAGGTATAGCCGCAGCATTGAAAAAGACCGGACGCGAAGCAGTAATCATGGTTTCTAGCGATATGAACCACTATGAGCCGCAACACGTGACGAAAGATAAGGACAGCCAGGCTATCGAAGCAGTGCTTGACCTGGATGAGGATGAATTGATATCCCGCGTCAGGGAAAACAATATAACGATGTGCGGTGTCGCTCCCGCGATGAGTATGATCACAGCGGTAAAGGAACTCGGGGCCTCCCGGGGTGAACTCGTAATGTACCGGACCAGCGGTGATACGACCGGTGATCTTGACGCCGTGGTAGGCTATGCCGGAGTAATAATAACGGCTATGTCTCAGCTGGTGAAGCTGGCAAAGGATACTGTTGACACGTACATTACAAAGGGCAAAATTATAGAACCACCGGAAATTCTCACTCCGGAGATGAAAAATAAGGCTGGGGTATTCGTGTCCATTCATAAAAAAGGAGCATTACGCGGCTGTATAGGAACGTTCGAACCATCCGAGGAAAACATAGCCCGTGAAATAATTATCAATGCCATCAGTTCAGCGACGAGAGATCCCAGGTTTCCAGCCATCGATCCCGAAGAACTGGACCAGCTGGATTACAGCGTGGACGTACTCACCGAGCCGGAACCTGTAGAAGACGAAGACCAGCTTGATCCTGTGAAATACGGCGTTATCGTTGAATCCGGATACCAGCGCGGACTTCTGCTTCCTGATCTCGAGGGAGTTATATCCGTCGAACAGCAGATAGATATATGCCGTCAGAAAGCCGGAATCCCGCCAGGCAGACCGGTAAACCTGTACCGATTCGAGGTTAAGAGGTACAAGTAACGCAGGAGATACTTTGCTGATAGTACTCCGACCTGTATTCATTCTTTTTAAACAAATATTTCTCCAAAAGTATTATAATAATTCACCGAAGGTATCAACTTACCAGTATTATGAGTGTGGTATAATTCATGGACAATATAAGAAATAAACTTCGATCTAAAGTTAAAATGGGACTGTTCTCTAAGAATAAATCGAGGGATGTGATATTTCTCATTCCGGTGAATACACCTGATGAGAAACTGCCCAGAGGTAAGATGCGCATGCTGTATTGCGATGCCATGGGCAGGGTATACACGACTCTTTTGGATAAGACCGTGTATAAATTGATTTGTGAAGATATTGAGAAGTTCGAGGCGAATAACAGGTGTTACGCAACTGTCGGACTTGAACTCAGTACGGGTACTTTTGCGCCCGTCGTTGTTGAAATCAGTTCAGATGAATCGTGGACATTATCACATGCACTAGAACATGCGCTCAACAATGGCATAATTCCGGAAATATTATTAAAAAATATCGCTCATGTTATCAAACTTGGAGATACTGGCTACCAGAAAAACAATTCGAATGGAAACGGTAATAATAAGACAGGAAAATCGCCGATTCCTCGAATACTGGACCGTTTGCCGTATTACCTTGAAAGAGACATGGAATTTTCGATGCCTGTCTATAAGGCTGAACACCCATACCCTTTAATAATATTAAAAAGTTATTCATCGGGCGGAAGTTCTTCTGGTAATGGTCAGAAATTGCTTGTTCTCGACAGTGATGGTGACCTGGCAATTATAAAAATTCCGTTTAAGATACTGGATAAAGCTGAGAAAAGATTACAGCACTGGGCTGGAAAAAATAGTCGGGATGCCTGTCTCATCATATATCATGAAGAAAAAGGTTATTCTATAGACTTTATTGTAATCAGTCCGGCGCAGAGAAAGGCTCTCGATGTGATGGTTCGAGAATATGAGGAAACAGGATCAGGTCGAGGATCACTTTCAGTCGCTGCGCAGAGAGTGGTCAGCAGGGCACAGGAACTGGCTTCTTGCCTAATCGACTAAGTCATATGTCGTAGGTGTTCAGGATAATCTCAAAGGTTTGTTAATACCTTCCGTTTATTCGTTAGTATCGTTTATATCCTTAAACAGTTTATCACCGCTCGGTATAACAGGATTTTCTTCTCCTGTTATTTCTCTGGAAGGCACTGCCAATCTCGATCCAATCCTCGGGAATTTGGATGATAAAATCCAGCCGTAAAGATCAACCACTTTCGTCTTTTCCATAGCCAAAACCAGTGCCGAGGTAATGACGATGCTGAGTAATACGACCCCGTAGGTAATATTCTTGATGGTTTCTCCGCCCACAACTTCCTGCTGGAGTGGAATACTGGCTAGAACGACCGCAGCCAGTCCCTTGGGTACCATAATCGATGCGATGGCTATATCAAGCTTGGGATATGATTTATTGACAGTATATTTAACCGAGAACAGCCGAAACAGGAACGCAACAACGCAAAGAATGATCGATACTACTATCAGCCAGCTGCTTATCAACTCGAGCGATATTCCCAGGTATATGAAGAAAAACGTCTTCAGCAGAAAGGCCACTTCGCTGAAAAATAACTTCTCCGTTTCGGTGAGACCGATCGATTCATCGGTAACCGACCTTTTAAAAATGGGTATACGAATCGATTCGATATTGCCGATAGTTATACCGAATGCAAGGGCTGCTATGGGGCCGCTGAAATTCATCATTTCAACCAGTCCGAACAATACGAACACAAAAGCAGGTGTGGTAAACATGGCATTCTTGAGAGCGTGAATACGGTTAAGCAGCGTAGACCAGATAAGAGCTCCGACTATACCGAATACCATTGCTACGATAAATGCCGCGAACAGGTTGCCTGCGATCGACGCTATATTCAGTTCCCCGAGAGTATAAGCCTGGACCAGGGCAATCGTGATGATAATACTCAATACGTCATTAACAGACGATTCAACAGAAAGCAGGGTACGTGTTTCTTCCTGGACTCTAAGCTGCCTGAGGAGCGGAATCACGACCGCCTCTGAAGTGGAACTAACAATCGCTCCCAGTATAAACGCAGGTAATAATTCAAGGTCGGTCAGAAGAAGGGCAAGCCCGGCAACGCCGCCCATTGTGATGAAAAAGCTGAGCGGGGCGAGTTTTATTGCGCTGCTCAAGGTACTTCGGATTGCCGAAAGACGTAGCGTGAGTCCGCTTTCGAACAATATTATGATAAGGGTGATTGTGGTAAATATCGGACCGACAATGCCGAACTCGGAAGGTGATGTCAGATTCAAAATAGGTCCGAAGCAGATGCCGATTATTATCAGCAGCAGCACGTCAGGTATTCTTGTACGGCTGAATATCCCAGTAAAGAGATGGGCAAGGAATACCAGGATACCGACCAGCGCTATAGTTGAGGCTATATCCTGCATACTTAACTAACGTAACTACAGATAGAGGTTTTTTCTCACGTTTTCGCTTATAAAGGTTGTTGGAGTTTCATAGATTACTATAGTATATCCGAGTTTATGAAAGTAGTAAACTGGAGCCTGTAATCCGGTTTTGAAAAATGACGTTTTGACGTTATAGCGTTCTGGTGTTATTATATTCTATGGAGGTACTATTATGTCCGTTCAAAGCAGGCGAACTACAGTATACCTGGACGCCGATTTACACAAAGCGTTGCGTTTAAAGGCTGTTGAAAATTCTCGTACAGTATCGGACCTGGTTAATGAGGCGATACGACAGAGTCTTGCGGAAGATGCCGAAGACATAACGGCTTTTGCCGAGGGGGTGAATGAACCGCTAATCGGCTACGATGAAATGGTAACAAAGCTGAAAAAGAATGGCCGAATATAAAATCTACTTCAGAGAGTCGGTTGAAAAAGATTTCCGGACAATACCCAAGAAAGACATCATAAAGATTTTACGGCGTATCGAGTCACTCAGTTCAGATCCCAGACCGCCAGGAGTAGAAAAGTTGACCGGGCAGGATAGATATCGTCTGCGGCAGGGCAATTATCGGATCGTCAATTCAGTCCAGGATAACGAACTATCTGTCTGGATAGTCAGGATCGGGCATTGCAAAGACGTATACCGTTAGATTTCTTACGGAAGACTATATTCTGATCGATTTCGTATCCAGACACTACACCATTGATATGACGATGTTGCCCCTTTTCGGTTCATTCTCGGCATAACGGTGGGCTTCGACGATCTGTTCCAGCGGATAAATCCGGTCGACAATGGGTTTTATGTGTCCGTTTTCTATCAGTTCATTAAGAAATGCCAGGTCTTTTCTCTTCGAAAACGACGGACGCAGCCCCATCGGTGCGAATATCGCTTTTTTCCTGCTTAATACCAGCGTCCAGAACATCTGCAGCAGATCCTTAGGCCAGGGAATGGTTGTCAGGTATTTACCGTTCTTCGTTAATGAGTTCTTGCACCGTGAGAAAGAACTTCTGGCTGGTGTATCGAAGATAATATCGTATGTTTTTCCGTTCCGGGTGAAGTCCACCTGTGAGTAATCGATAACCTCTGTAACTCCAAGCGATTTGACCATTTCTACTCCGGCGGTGCTGCAGACTCCGGTCACTTCCGCGCCAAAGTACCTGGCAAGCTGGATAGCGATAATTCCGATACCGCCGGAAGCGCCTATCACAAGTACTTTCTGACCTTTCTTGATCCTGCCGATCGTCCTCAGGAAGGGCAGGGCGGTACAGCCGGCGTAGGGGATCGTCACCGCTTCTTCGTAGCTTATGTTTTCGGGTTTACGTACCAGGATACCGTTTTCCTTCAGACATTTATATTCGGCATAGGCACCTGGGCTCAGTACGTCGCCCCCATAGACAGAGTCACCTCTTTTGAACTTTTTTACTTCTCTGCCGACTTCTTCGACTTCACCGGTGAGGTAGTATCCCAGCCTGCGCGGGCGAGGTTTCCCTTCACTGATATTACCGACAGGGCGCCGGTACGAAGTATCTACCGCCGTGACCGCAGAAGCGTGGATCTTTACCAGTACCTCGTTGCTCCGTGGGACGGGTTTATCAACCTCGATTATCTCCATAACCTCGGGCGAACCACGTCTGTAACATACAACGGCTTTCATATTGATTCCTGTCAGGGGTGTGAAGTGATGGTGAGAACGATTATCGTATTCTTTTCCGGTTCATAATACCAGAAAATCCTGTACGCTGCCGGAGTTCTCTGTTGAGCGTAGGCTTCAAAGACTTTTTCTCCGTTTGGTCCTTCAAGGCTGTAAAACTGGTGGGTTCGCAAACTCGGATGCCTGGGATTTCCAGCCAGTAGTGTGAGAGTCTTTTTTACGACTTTGTATCTGGCCTTTTCCGCGGGATTGCTTCTGAGTGATGAATAGACCGCTTTTGCTTCATCGGTCCATTGTATTTGAAACAACGTGTAATACCTTATAATTCGTCAAGGTCGACTTTCGATACTCTGCCTTCGGCAGCATTGGCAAGACCTCTTTTTACTGACGCAAGAGCTTCCGGATTCCTGAAAAGCCATGCTTCTGATGCCGAAACCATTACCTGGGGATCGAGCAGGATTTGACCGGCTTCATTGCTATATATGTGGTACACGATATCCTCCGATACCAGTGAAACCGGCAGCACGACTCTTCTTTTCGAGTCGGGTTTTATATTTCCTGGTATCTTTTTCAGATTAAAATCTTTCAGTATTGTCATTATTACCCACCTGACTATCTTGCTGCCTACCTATCCAGACAATACACCATCGTGGGATAGATTGTCAAGTGGGAAATACCCACAAACGCAGGTATATTTCCAGGAAAATTAACACCATTCCCCCTTTCGCGGAATAAAGAACTGTGATATGCTATCCTTTACTATTTGACCAATGGTGGATTATTCGATACCCGGTTTTTAAAGGACCTATCGACAAAATAGATGGTAAAAGGGGATATGATCCATGGGCATTGACAAAGGCTTCGCGGAATTCAAGGATATCTACCAGTTTGCCCATAATTCCACCGGAATGAACCTTAACCATGAGGACGCAGAAAGCTTCGCTCTTCACTGGGCAAGGGAGTATTCAAATAAAAATTTCGAGAAGTTCAAGGATGTCTTCCGATACGCACGCAGCACCGGCGGGATGAATCTAAGCCATGAGTTATCGGTGGATTTTGCTCTAGAATGGGTAAACGATTACGCAGACAGGGATTTCGAGAAGTTTAAGAATGTGTTTCGGTTTGCCCGTAGTCCCGGCGGGATGAATTTATACTATGCACATGCGCTGAATTTTGCTTATGAATGGGTACGAGATCACGCCAACAGGGATTTTGAAAAATTCACGGAAGTCTTCCGGTACGCCCGTACTCCTGACGGGATGAACCTGAACTTTGAATACGCACTCTATTTCGCTTTTCAATGGGTACGGGATTATTCGAGGAGGGATTTCGAGAAATTCAAGGATGCTTATCGATTCGCCCGCAGTCCCGGCGGAATGAACCTTACCTATGAAGCAGCGAAAAAATTCGCTTTTCGCAAGTTACTCGATAGTTAGCTGTCTATAAACAATCGGCAAATTATCTCACGGTTTACTACATCATTTTGGCTAATCCCCACCTCTCATAACCGGTAAACTTGTAGTATAATACGGGTTAATCCATACAATATTTGGAGGATGGTGCTATGAAAAATAAGAACCAGGATTTCGAGGAAAAGAGTCAGGAAATTGAGGAAGGTACTACCAGCATAGTACAGGTCGAAGATATGACTGTCGATGAAATCCAGCTTACAGAGCAGCTCTATTACAGCGCAGGACTGGACCCAATAGTCGATGCTGGAATTAAAGACTATGACAGGAAGATTGAACAAGAAAACAAGTTAATTAACAAGGTCTTCGGCACCAGGGGAAGCGACGTTAGGGGATATGGTGAAGCAGTTGCCAGGAGAGTTTCCTATGCTATTTATAACCTGTTAAATACACAGTATGGTGGTAGAGTAGGTAATATGAAGTCATACATAATGAGCCTGGAAGAGGAGCGTGATCACGCCAACAGGCGGTATGATGATCTCATGGGAAGAGTAATCGGAATACTCAGTGATGAGTACAAAGATCTCAGGACTGATTCTCAAGAATTCATTGAAAAACTTACGAAAACACTGGGGGATGATCTTAAGGATGCCAAGATAGACCAGAAAGCGCTGGCAGAAAGATTAGCTGATATCGATGGATTAAGAGCACAAATCACTACTCTCAGCAATGAAAAGGAACAGCTAAAGGAAAAACACGAGTCACAAACAGCTGAGCTGAAAAGTGAACATAAGGAAGAAATCAGAAATCTTGAAATGCAGATAGATTCCCTGAATAAAGAACAGGTAAAGTTGAATGACAAACATGAGTCGCAAATAGCTGAGCTGAAAAACCAGCACAAGGAAGAGGTTAGAAATCTTGAAGCGCAGATAGATTCCCTGAACAAAGAGCAAATAAAGTTAAATGACAGGCATGAGTCGCAGATAGATTCTTTGAATAAAGAACAGGTAAAGTTGAATGAAAAGCACGAGTCGCAAATAGCTGAGCTGAAAAGTGAACATAAGGAAGAGACCGGAAATCTCAAATCACAGATAGATGCTCTCAATAAGGAAACGGTACGGTTAAATGAAGATCATCAAGCACAAGTAGCCGACCTGGAATTGAAAATAGAAGGACTGGAATCAGAAAAAAATACCATAACCAATGCCCTTACCGAATTGAGAAAAGATTATAAAGAACTTAAAACGGCACTATTAACATTAGCTGAAACAGTTCCTGATGAAGAAACAGGAAAGAAACAAAGTGAGGATTTGTATAAATTTATTCTGAAAGATTCCAAAGTCCCATCGGCTGTGCTCAAGGGTGTCGACCAGTTCATTGATTTTAAGAAATATCTGGTAATGGCAGTTGAGAATGGTGTGAAAGAAGTCTGCACGCGCATAGAGAAAATACTCACTACGGCGAGAAGCGAATAGTACCGTACATGGTGTCGATCAGGATATAACTCAGACAGAACACAAAAACACCCGGACCAGAGGTATCCGGTTAACCGGAGATACCGCAACAGGGCATGGTGGAGGTGTCCGAAGGGGGGATTTTATGATAAAGAGGCGGGTAATACACATCGCGTTAACTGTTTTCCTGCTTTTCGTGTTAATTCCCGGAAGTATTGCCCTGGCCCATTCCCCGGTATTTCCCGGTGAAAATCACAGTCCTGAAACCGCCTACCAGATCGACAACCCGGCAAAGTCGTGGGCGATCTATGATGAGCTGGACCACATGGATGAAGGAGAATATTACCGGTTCGACCTGTCAGCAGGCGACAGGATACAGCTGGCGTTGCTTACCCCGGAGAGCCCGGCCGAAAGCGGATTCTTACCGTCGTTCGCCCTGCTGATGCCCGTGGCGCCCGAGGTTAATAAAGCGCCCGATCATATCGACGTGCCCGATGGATACGGCGTAATCCTTGTGGAGGGGAAGGACCCGGGAGAGGCGGCGTACGAGGCGTTTTCACCCGGCTGGTACTACGAGGTAGCCGCTTTGCTTGTCCAAGAGGCTCCGTCGGACGGTACCTACTACGTGGTAGTGTTCGCTGACGTCCACCAGGACGACCATACCCATGATGACGGTGATGACCATGAGCATACCGAAAAGGCTGCAAAGTACGGCCTTGTCGTGGGATACCTGGAATCGTTTACCCCGCTTGAGCTGGTCCTGGTACCGTACAGCGTGCAGAAGGTGTATCACTGGGAAGGGCAAAACACGTTCGTGGCGTTGCTGCCGATACTGCTGGTGCTGGTGATCGGTGGGACCATCATGTATTACTGCGTCCGGAAGGGCAGGGCGCACCTGGGCCTGTCAAAGTGGCTGGCATATTTTGCCGGAATGGCCTTTTTCGGGTCGGGCGTAAGTTTCGTATACCAGATGGTATTGACGTTTACGGTCACCGGCATTCACGCCGAAGCGTTGATAAGTCTGATCTTCGTTGTCTTATCGTTTTTCCTGGGATTGGCGACGTTGCTCTACGCGGTACGTGAAAAGCCGGCATTGACCCCGTGGAGAAGGACCGGGCTGATACTCACCGGGTTGATCGCGTTGTTCGTCTGGTCGGGTCTCTATCTCGGACCTGCCCTCATCATCGCGGCCGCCCTCGTCCCGACTCAACCGGGAAGAACTCTAGAAGGATAGTGACCGGTTCTTCAGAGAATACCAACGAGTAAATAGTCTCCTCCTTTTTAAAGGGGGATTAAGGGGGATTTGGGAATTTTAAATCCCTCTCAATCTCTCCCGTATAAAGTACGGGGACAGGCTCTTTCTGAAAGGGAGAAAGTACTTTTTCAGAGGTTTCTCAGGATTTACTTATCCGATGAACCGAGTTTCTCCCGCACGATGCTTTTCTTTTCCAGTCCCTGTTCCTTCTGGAACGCTTTTGTGTGTTTACTTATCTTGTCAGCTTTCGCCAAAAGGAAAATCATGCCGCCAAGCAGGACAAGGAAAAGACCGATACCGATCGGTGAACCCCAACCCAGAACCAGGAATAACTCTCCATCCATTTTTCTCTCCTCCTGTAAATAATAATGTATTCGAATTATATGAACGGATAGACGGTGCAGTCAAGAGAGAATGATCGA
>DUFA01000019.1 GCA_011191975.1 Dehalococcoidia bacterium | reverse complement strand
GACCGGATGATCTCCTCGGCTGAACTTTGGGTTCCCTGTTTCGTGGATATCCTGGGTGGCAGGGTAATCATTGCCGATTTCTCCAGGCTGGATCGGGTCAGGTCCTGGTCTCTGATCAGGGAATATCCTTCGAGGACCTGTTTTAAGGCGAGAGTTCCGCGGACGCTGGAGCCGCGTACTATTTCCGGGTGATTCCGGGTACGCTGAACGATCGCCGTAATCAGGTTTGCAGTATCATTCTCCGTCAGTCTTTCATCGATTTCAGTGACTGAATCCTGATTTTTTGCCAATCCGACATCACCTTGAGACAAATAATGCGGGAGAGTTCTCTCTCCCTGTAATTCCATTGTACTTCAGTCAGACATAATCATGCCAGTTTCAGGCATTATGTTTTAGAAATCACCGAAATAGGGGCTTGACAAGAACCGATAATGGTACTATTATTAACTTAATAATAGTACTAAGTTAATATACTTATTAAGCTAATATATACTTTTAATGGTTTTTGGGACAAATGGAGTAGTGTATTGTGCCGGCAATGAATGAAGAAACAAGAAAATTTCAGAAAGAACTGAATGCAGGAACGACCGCTCTCGTGCTTCTCAGTGTCCTTGACCAGGCGAAAGAGCCGATGTACGGATACCAGATAGCCAGGCTAATAGAGGCGAATAGTGAAGATATGCCAATCATGAAGCAGGGTGCTTTATACCCGGTTCTGAGGGCATTGGAAAGCACCAGTCTTCTGGAGAGTGAAGTTGAGCCTTCCGTTTCAGGTCCCCCGAGACGTTATTACAGGATCACGGATTCAGGACGTCAGACTCTGGAAAAATGGAAGGATATCTGGACGAGAACAAAAACACTTGTCGATACCATCTTGCGGGGAGAAGAGTGATGATAAAGACTATAGAAGAATACCTGTCAAAACTAAAGAAAGAGCTTTCGGGATGTGATCGCGCGACGATCCAGGACGCTTTATCGGATGCCGAAGAATATCTCAGGACAGCGCTTGATAAAGAGATGGAAGATACCGCCCTGTCGGAAACGGAAGCACTTTCAATGATCATAGAAAAATATGGCAGTCCGGAAGAGACGGCGGCTGCATACCGTGAGATTGAGAGTCGCCTGACTCCGGCTCTCGTGGCACAAAAACCTCAATCTAGTGATTCCAAACCCGTACAAAAACAAAAGGAAGGTTTTATAAAGAGCTTTTTCGGTGTGTTTACCGATCCGCTGACCTGGGGATCGTTTTTATACCTGGTGATCTCTATAGCAACAGGAATATTCTACTTCACGTGGATTGTTGCCGGATTGTCACTTTCGGGAGGATTGCTTGTGCTGATTATCGGATTGCCTTTCCTGGGACTCTTCATCCTGTCGGTTAGAGGAATCGGTCTTGTAGAAGGCCGGATAGTAGAAGCCTTGCTGGGAGTCAGGATGCCTCGCCGCCAGCCGTTTTCACGCAGGAACATAAGCTGGTGGGGACGATATAAAGCTATCATAACCGATAAGCAAACCTGGTTTACGATACTGTATATGATTTTTATGCTGCCGTTAGGGACTATCTACTTCAATGTCTTTATCGTACTGATCGCTTTATCTCTTTCAGGTATCGCTATCCCTGTTCTGCAGCTTGGATATGATATCCCTGTTATCTATATACACGGCATTCGTTATTTTCTGAATGACTGGGTACTGCCTTTTACCGTGGTAGGTGGCATTCTGCTGGGAATTATTACCCTGCATCTTGCCAGATATGCGGGACGCATGCATGGCGCACTGGCAAAAGCTATGCTTGTTCGACTATAAGAGAGGAATTGGGGGAATATTATGAAAAAATACGTATTGTTATTACTGATTATATTGATCCTAGTGATCGGGACTTTCTTTACTGCGGGTTGCAGAGTTGTACTTGTGCCTGCAGACGATAAGATAGAGCCCGGAGAGATTGAAACCAGACAGTATGATTTCGATGAATTTACCGGCATTGTTATATCCGGCGCTTTCAGTTATGAAATTCAAAAAGCCGATGACTGGAGTATAAGTATTACAGCCGACAGTAATCTTTTTGAATATATCAGCGTGACTAAATCTGGTCAGGTGCTTGATATGGATATAAAGATTCCGGGTGGTACTTTCTGGACAAATAGATCATACCCGAGACCACAGGCAATGATTACTATGCCGGCACTTACCAGCCTGGGTAGTTCGGGTGCCACAGACGGTGCTGTGATCGGATTTGTGTCTGACATGTACCTGGATATATCACTTGACGGAGCCTGTAAGGTTGAATTAACGGATTTAACTGCGAGTAAGGTTCTTATAGAACTACCAGGAGCAAGTCAGGCTACCGGCTATATTCAGGTTGGTAGCATAGATATTGATGTTAGTTCTGCCAGCGGAGTACACCTGGAAGGATCGACAGATTATCTGACAGTAGAAGCCAGTGGAGCTAGCAGGGTGGAATTACAGGATTTTGTATCTCAGAACGCTGATATTACTCTCCGTGATGCCAGTAGAGGTGCTTTTAACATTAATGAAACATTGGATGCAGCTGTGAGTGGCGCTTCGACACTTGAATATACGGGTGAGCCTGTTATAGGTATTCTGGAAGTGACTGGGGCATCGACATTCAGAAAAAAGTGAGGAGAAAAGCAATTGGATAACTATACTGAAAACGATAACAAAGAAGAACACATACCCGTATGGTTGATTATTCTGGTTGTTCTCGGAGTTCTTGGCGTAGTCGCGGTCCTGTTAATATCCTTTTTATGTTCTTCTTCTCTGTAAAATTCCGATTGATAGGACTGTGTTATACTGATTTCAGGGAGATAGTTGTGGAGGTGAATCAGTGACGGGTGATAATGCTGAGTTGCTAGATGTGATTGATAGTATCAATGTCGATAGAGTTGGAATAGTTAACTTAGGGCAAAATATAGATACAGGGGTATACACAACTGCTGTTGAATTATTACCCGATGCGAAGTCGGTCATTGTTCTTGCGAATGAGTTGTTCTCTGAAGTGGTGCAATATTTAACGTCCGGCAGGAAGATAGGTGAACTGGTAATGCGGGATCTGTTTACGCGTAATGCTGATATCGTAAACGGACATCTTGACTGGGAATCCTACAAGCTGGTTAAAAAATTGCATGAACTCGGTTATAAAGGCATACCTTTAACTGCGGGTGATGCGCCTTTTGATACAAGATACCTTGAAGGTATGCTTTCTTACAAAGAAGCTGCGGTTCTCGCGGGAATGGGAGTTATCGGGTGGAATACGATCCTGCTTACTCCCGAATATGGCGCCAGGATACGGATGTCCTGTGTTGTTACCGATGCTTCTTTAGAGAATACCATTCCTTCAAATGATTATGTCCCCTGTTTTGATTGTAAAGGAGCCTGTGTAAAGGTATGTCCCGTACAGGCTATTAGGCGGCCGGGTGAAGGGAATTCATGCAGTATCGATAAGTATAAATGCAACACATACCTGGTTTCGTCTGGCGGTTGCGCCGAATGCCTCAGGGTATGCCCTGCAGACAGACTCTATACAAGCAAATCATCGTAACCTCTCTATTAATCCGGTTTGACGAATTTTCCGTAAAAGAGTAATTTAATTCTTAATGGACTCTGATCCTAAACGTCCCCGTTTTTTTTATGGTTGGTATATCGTAGCTGCCAGCCTCGTTAATCTGCTTTATACCGGCGGAGTAGCCCACTTCGGCTTTACCGCCGTGTTCGAACCCATCGCGAATGAATTCAAATGGAGTTACGCCCAGATATCGTTGGCATCCTCACTCCGCGGTCTAGAGATGGGCCTTCTTGCTCCTGTGGTAGGATTCCTGGTCGATAAATGGGGACCGAAGAAAATGGTCTTCGGCGGCAGTATTTTCCTTTGCCTGGGTTTTCTTCTCCTCAGCAGAGTTGAGTCGTTGCTGGTATTCTATCTTGCCTTCGTCCTGATAGCCTTCGGTATGAGCTTCAGCGGTGGTACGGTCATTATGACGGCTGTGGCGAACTGGTTTCAGAAAAAAGCCGGTCTCGCAATGGGTATCGTGGTCAGCGGTTTCGGACTGGGCGGCTTGTTGATACCGATTGTCACGCTGCTTGTAGATACATATGAATGGCGTACGGCAATGGTAATTATCGGCTTTGGCACACTCGGAATCGTTCTGCCACTATCCTTCATAATGCGACACAGACCCGAAGACTACGGTTATAACCCGGACGGTGAAGATGACATTGTTCTCAAACCTGAAATTGAAAACAAAGAGCCTGTACCCGAAACAGGCATGACCGTACGTCAAGCTTTGAAAAGCAGGGTGTTCTGGCAATTGTCGATCGCTTCAAGTTGTCATTCATTTCTACTCGGAGCGGTAGTAACCCATATGATGCCATATTTGAGCAGTCTCGGTGTCGAGAGATCAACGGGAAGTTTTATTGCTATGATTCTACCGGTTGTCAGTATTGTCGGACGATTGAATGGTGGATGGCTTGGTGATCGGTACGGCAGGAAAAAGGTTTTCACAACCAGTTTTTTCCTTATGACGATAGGAGTGTTCATTTACGGATGTCTGGACTATAGCAGGCTGTGGCTGCTGGTACCGTTTATCCTTGCACTCAGCCTGGGATGGGGAGGCAGTGTTACCACCAGGTTAACCTTACTCAGGGAGTATTTTGGCAGACGTAGTTTCGGTACGATAATGGGCTTCATGTCCGGTGTAATGATGGTCGGGCATATAACCGGAGCCCCTCTGGCCGGATGGATATATGATAACTGGGGAACATACCGGGGTGCCTGGCTGGCTTACGGCGCGGTGACGCTGCTGGGAGCATTCCTTGTATTTACTCTTCCTGCTGCTAAAAGTGTTTTAAAATCATCGGAAGAGGAATAATTGCCGCTTTGCGGCTAACGCGAAAGCCTTCCTTATACTATTAATCAGTTGCGGCAATTATTATTATTTATCCGTTCATCCTGAGCGTGTCGAAGGATGAACTTATCAAAAGGAATATGTTGAAGGGCGCCGTTGTGGTTCGACTGGTTCACCACGAACGGCATGACTATCACGAACGGCTTGACCATCGCACCTTTCTATGCAAACGGATACCACCGGATAACCGGTTGTTGAACGAATTACCCGAATGATGTTAATATTTTCTGGACTTCCAACTCACGTTTAGAATGAAAATAGTAAAACGACAGGAGTATAACGAATATGGCAATGAGTGGGCTCCCGGAAAACTGGGGTGAAATGACCCGTGAACAGAAGCGGGAATACAGGCTGAGCCGGATGCTTGATACAGAAGGTATTAAGTTTGTCAGTCCGGAAGCCGAAAAGAATTATAAACTTAGAGCACAAAGGCAGATAGATGTATATAACGTGACGGAACCCGACCAGGTTCCGGTTAACCTGCCTATCGGAAACCTTCCCCTGCTGATGGAAGGACTGAACTCATATACCAGCATGTACGAGCCTGAAAAGGCAATGGCAGCTTATAAAAAATTTAACGAAAAATACGGTGAGGAACTTGAAGTATTTGCAGCACCGATGGGTGGTATGCCGGGAAAGGCGCTGGAACTACTCGATTATAAGCTGTATTACTGGCCCGGACACGGACTACCGAACGATGCTTCAGGCTGGCAGTTTATCGAAGGCGAATATATGTCAGCCGATGAATATGACGATCTTATCAGAGATCCGTCCGATTTCTGGATCAGGAAATATTTACCAAGGGTTTTTGGTACCCTTGAGCCTTTCAGTATGTTCCAGCCTTTTACCAATATCACGGAAAACGTTCATGTCAACCAGTTTGCCGTTTTTGGGATGCCTCAGATGCAGGATTCGCTTCAGAAATTTATTGAAGTCGGTAAAGAGTATAACAAGCATATGGCAGTAACGTTTGAGTTAATGGGGCAAAGAGCAGCTAATGGGTTCCCCGGTGCGATGGGCTCGTTTGCTAAGGCTCCATTCGACACGCTTGGCGATTCACTCAGGGGTACCACGAGTATTATGAAGGATATGTACCGATACCCTGATAAACTGCTGAAAGCTCTCGATGTCGTGGCTGATCTCCAGATAAGCAGTGTTCTTAATTCACCTAATATTGCCCGAATGACCATGGTTACCTACCCGTTACACAAGGGTGCTGACGGTTGGATGTCCCAGAAGCAATTCGACACATTTTACTGGCCCTCGCTAAAGAAAGTAATGGATGCTTTTATCGAAGAAGGCCTTATCCAGAGTCTCTTTGCCGAGGGAAGCTTTGAAACAAGACTTGAGTCAGTAAATGTATTTCCGAAAGGTACCACCCACTGGTATTTCGACCAGACAGATATGAAATTGGCGAAGGAAGTCCTGGGTAAAAACTACTCGATCCAAGGGAATATCCCGGCTTCTATGGTGGTAACCTCAGATCCGGAAACAGTAAGAACATACTGTCGTAAACTAATCGAGGATTGCGCTCCGGGCGGTGGTTATATAATGTCTACCGGCTGTATGCCCGATAAACCGAAGCTTGAAAATATCCGGGCTATATATGAGACCGTCAAGGAATACGGTGTCTACAAGAAATAGCCTAAACCGGTAATCCGCTTAAACCGGAACGCACAGAGAGTAATAACAATATAAAAAAGAGGTTTCAACGATTTCGTTGAAACCTCTTTTATCTCTTAGTAGGAATGATGCTATTTACTCGATATAGAGCTCTTCAAGTTTTTCAGGCAGCGGTACTCCGTTTTCGTTCCAGCCCATCAGGACGTAGTAGTACTTCCTTGCCTTTTCCATTTTTGCTTTATCTAGAGGTTTGTCTTTCAATGCGCCGTCGGTCTTGCCCTGGTAATATCGTTCCGGAAGTTTGTCGTCAGCAGCAGTAAGACCCTGTTTCATGTTGAAAGCACGTGCTGCCGTCAGAATTCTTTCACCGACAAGCATTTGTTCCGCCAGAGTCATTTCCCATCCTGTCACCACAGGCATAACCATGTCGGCGTTGACACCTGCCATCATGCAGGTACAGAGAGAATCTGTGAAAACCTGGCGGCTGTGAGCAGCTTTCAACATAGGTATACGCTTTGGCCCAAGATCATCCGCAGGAATAGCCTGCAGTATTCCCAGAGGGCGTAAGCTACCGATCATCATGTCGTTATTGGCGTCCATGATAGAGAACATGTGGTCGGCGCCGGTAGGTCCGACGATCCATCCAAAACCAAGAGGTAACCTGAGACGCGGTTCATGCATACCTGCTTCAAGGCCCTTGGCCTGCATGGCGTAATCTTCAGAACCTTTACCTATCTTCTTCGATAAGCGTAAGGTACCTTCGGCAAGCATATCGCCTATCCCTTCACGTCTTGCGATCATATCGATCACCTGGATCATGGCGTCGGCATTACCGAAACGGAGGTCGATTCCACCGGTATCTTTCTCGGTGAGGAGACCTTTCTCGAAGCACTCCATTGCGAAAGCTATGGTGCTGCCGGTTGAAATTGTGTCAAGTGAATTGGCATTACAGCGCTCATTGCCTTTGCATATGGCCTTGATATCATCAATACCGCAGTTGGATCCGAGTGATGCCAGCGTCTCATACTCAGGACCGCCGTAAGCCGGGTCACAGGGATATGGTTCTTCGAATTTTACTACCTTCTTACACCTGATAGGACAGGCGTAGCAACCCTCCATGCCGATTCTAACAGTGTCTTTGATAACGACTCCTGTAATCTTCTCGGCTGGGAACAATCCATCGCGGAAGTTCCTCACCGGAAGATTACCTGATTGAACCATCATCGGCATGTCACGTCCACCGGTTCCGAATTCAGACAATCCACTCTTACGGGCAACCATTTCCTGTCGAATTGCTTTGAATCGATCATTATCCGCAATTTTTGGTAATTTGTGCCCCCTGACGGCAACAGCTTTCAGGTTCTTGGAACCCATTACTGCTCCTGAACCGCCCCTGCCGGCAGCGTCTTTTAATCCTGACATTATGCAAGAATATCTAACCATATTCTCGCCAGCGGGACCGATAAGACAGGTAGCAATTTTGTTGTCGTTATTTTCAGCCCGGATGGTTTCCTCTGTTTCCTTCGTATCTTTACCCCAGAGGTGTTTAGCGTCCTTGATACTCACTTCTTTATCGGTTATATACAGATAGACCGGCTTATCAGCTTTACCCTCTACAATCAGGGCATCGTAACCGGTGCGCTTGAATTCACCGGCCCAGAAACCACCTGTTTCCGATTTAACAATGTTGCCGCCCAGTGGTGATTTGGTACCGATACAGTGCCTGGCCCCACCAGGTAAATTCAGTCCTGATACCGGCCCAAGGGCAAATACCAGCTTATTGTCAGGTCCAAGTGCGTCTACATTCGGGGGTAATTCCTTCCAGAGATAATAAGCCACGAATCCCGCTCCGCCAATCCAGCGTCGACAGAAGAGTGGATCCAGCACCTCCGTCGACACATTTCCACTGGACAAGTTTACTCTCAGTATTTTCCCGTTATATCCGGGTACGGGTGCAGTTTTTTCAGCCACTATTTCTTGACCTCCTCTTTTTTGATATGTTGAGTATTTTCCCTCGGTATCTAACATATCTCCTATTTATATACACCATATTGCTTGGTAGTATCAATCATTGCCTGGACGTTTTCTGGATTAACGTTCTCTATAACAGCGCCGTTCATCATTATGTAACCTCCACCTTTACCACAAGTATCAATGAGTTCTTTGGTGCGGTCTTCTACCTGCTGTTTCGTACCGATGGTCAACAGGTCTATAGGCATATTACCTGTGATGCAGCAGACGTCACCCAGCACTTCTTTCGCCTTTGCCATATCCGTAAGGTCGAAACCATATATAACACTTCCCTTAGGTACGTCCTTGATAATCTCAAGACGTGTATTATATCCTCCCTCTGCCCAGGGGAAGGGTATGCACCCTTCTTCAATCAATCCGAAGAGTAATGCCCGGAAGTTTGGCCAATAGAATTTCTTGAATTGCTCATCGGAGAGGAATCCATCAGCCCCTTTGTGGAGAGGAATAAACACAATAGGGCAGCCGTTCGCTTTAGCACTACTCGCCCCCATCTTGATCGCGAGAGGAGTGATCCTTTCGAGAGCTTCGAGTAGTTTGTCAGGCTGGCGGTACATATCGACCATAATGCCACGGCTTCCTCTCAGTGTATCTCCGATAACATCGAACGGTACCTTACAACCCCCACCAAAGAAACCTGGCAGTCCGGCAGCCGTCATCTTACCCGCGAATATACCGACAGGCTCAATCCATTTCAGGGCTTCGGCACCTGCCTCGAACATCAACTTGAAAGCTTCCTGAACATCGGGTACGCCAAAGGGGATAAAGTTGACAGCAGAGAAACCGCCGTACATCTCGAGATTATTCGTTATTGTTGGGAAAGCTCCTAGTGCTCCCAGTTTCCCGAATATTCGTGGATAATAAGTTGTTAAAAAATAGAGTGTCGGATCCTGTATCAGAGCATCATATTCATCAGCCAGCATATATTCACCTTCGTTACACTGGTATGAATGTTCCTTTGCGACACCGTGCCCCGGCCAAGCATAAAGCTTATAATCAAGGATTTCAAATAGTCTGCCTGGAGGAGCAACAACTGCACCGCCGTGCGCGTCGGCCTGTATCTCCAGATAACATTTTTCCCATGCCTCGAGGAGTTTATCATAGTCATACATTACGTCGTAAGGTGTATATCCGCAATAATAGGCGGGGTAAAATCCTAACATTGGCACGATTGGTACTCTGTCTGGCTCTTTCTTTAACTCCACCGCATCGAGTAATCTGGTCGCCCTTTCCTTGTATGCCTTCTCCGCTTCAGCGTTGTTATACTCCACACCTTCCGGTGAAAGCCATTTTCCAATCAATTCTTCTCGTTTTTCTTTAGCGGTTTTTTCTTCCCACTTTTTTTCCATTGTATTTTCCTCCTGTGTAGTTTAATTCTGAGGCTCTAGGACAGCCATTTCTTGGCAAGAGCCACGCCTGTCATCGCATCCTTGCCGTATGCATCTGCCCCTGTGTATTTCATTATTTCTTCTGTTATCTGTCCGCCGCCTATCATTATCTTCACATCGTTCATTCCAGCGCCTTTAATGGCTTTTACTGTGTCTTTCATCGATTCATATGCCAGTGTAAGAAATCCACTCAGCCCTACTACCTTTGCTCCAGTTTCCTTGATTTTATCGACGAATTTTTCAATCGGTACGTCTACTCCCAGATCATAGACTTCGAAGCCGTTGACGTCGAGCATAAATACTACGATATCCTTGCCGATATCATGAATATCGCCGGCTACCGTGCCGATTATAACCTTTCCCTGCCGCTTTACATCGGCATCCTGGTTCATTTTCGGCTTAACCAGGTCCGAAATAGCTTTCAGAATTTCCCCCGAATATACCAGATCAGGAATAAAGTACGTCCCATCTGCAAACCGGTTGCCGACGATTTCCAGAGCCTTCCGGGAATCCGTCAGGATATTCATCGGATCTTCCCCGGATTCCAGTCTTTCCTTGACTATTACCAGCGCTTCTTTTTCTTTCAAGTCCGCCAGTATATCGACCAGATTTTCCGCCATTTTTCTTTACCTCCTTTTATGGTAAATGATTCATTATTTTACGATTTTTAGTGTCAACCTTATCCGATAATCGCTGCTGTTTATATCACAACCGGGAGTCCGTTACTGTTACTTTTAAAGACCCAGGTATGCTTTTCTAACGTGATCGGTTTCCAGCAACTCCTGGCAGACGCCTTCGTTTGTGATACTGCCGTTTTCCATTACATATGCTTTGTCGGCGATTTCTAGCGAACGCCTGACATTCTGTTCGATAAGTAATATTGTTATTCCCCGCTCTCTTAACGATTTGATGATTTCAAAGACTTCCTCCACGTATTTTGGTGCAAGTCCGTATGAAGGTTCGTCGAAAATACATAACTTTGGTCTGGACATTAATCCCCGTCCCATTGCCAGCATCTGGTGTTCACCACCACTGAGTGTCCTTGCCATTTGCTTTTCTCTTTCTTCCAAGACGGGAAATAACTGGTAAACCTGCTTCTTTGTCTCCTTTCTCTGTTTCCAGGCATGATACGGATACGCCCCCATCTCAAGGTTTTCAAGAACGGTCATCTCAGTAAAAATTCTGCCACCTTCCGGTATGTGAGAGATTCCTGCTTCTACTACTAAATGGGGAGAAAGGCCGTCTATTCTCTTACCCAGAAACTCTATAGTACCGGAATAAGGTTTCAGAAGTCCAGATATTGTTTTTAATAGCGTTGTTTTTCCCGCGCCGTTTGAACCGACCAGAGCGACGATTGCAGATTCTTCAACACTCAGGCAGACATCCCACAATGCCTGGGTATTGCTGTAAAAGGTATTAATCTTATTTATCACCAGCATAGGTTTATTCTCCAAGATACACCTCTATTACTTTTTTACTGGTGGAAACCTCTTCCGGTGTACCTTCTGCTATGATCTCACCGTGGTGTAACACGACAATGCGATCACAAATACTCATTATAGCTTTCATGACATGTTCAATCATTAAGATGGTTATTCCATTGTCTCTTATTCTGGTAACCATCTCCATTGTTTCCGAGATCTCAGTGTGATTCAATCCTGCCATCAGTTCGTCCAGGAGGAGAAGTTCGGGATCTGTTGCTAGTGCCCTGGCTACTTCTACTCTTTTCTGATTTACCAGCGTCAAGTCTTTTGCAGGGACATCCTTGATATCTGACAATCCGACAAATTCCAGAATTTCCTCCGTTTCTTTTAATAAAACTTCTGATGATGTACCGGAACTTTTACCGAACAGAGCTCCCAGCATCACATTATCCATTACTGAGATATTCGGGAATATCTTTACGGATTGGAATGTCCGGGCTATGCCCAACTTACATATCTGGTGTGGCTTCATACCGGTTATTTTTATGTCTTTAAAAGTTATTGTACCCTGTTGAGTTGAGAGTGCCGCCGATATCAGGTTAAAAAGAGTGGTCTTACCAGCCCCATTTGGACCTATCAAACCCACGATTTCTCCACGCTCAACGTTGAAATCAACATTTGAGACGGCAACGAGACCACCGAAATATTTCGTCACGCCTTTACCTTCAAGCATTAGCATACCGTCTTTTCTCCAGTTTCTGCCATAATCTCTGTATTGACCCAACGATCCCGTTAGGCAGGTAAAGAATTGATATCACCAGTATAATCCCGAAGATTAACATATATAATTCAGCAAATTTGGTGATGAGGATTTCCTGCAGGTATGAAAATATAATCGCTCCGATTATCGGACCGTAGGATCGGGTCATTCCACCAAATATTGCCATTAGTACAGGCAGGAAAGATATATCAGGATCGAAAGCGATTATGGGATCTATGTATGTCCATCTGGTAGCAATAGTTGCTCCAGCCATACCGATAAAGAAGGCACTAAGAGCGAAGAAAAGAACCTTGACCGTTGTTACGTTAATACCGATATGGGCTGCTGCCTCTTCGTTTTCTCCAATACTCTGCAGAGCTAGTCCCCACTTCGAGCGGCGCAATAGAAATACTGTAAGCATAAGCAGAACGAATATTACCAGCATTGTGTAGTAAATCGTGGTGTAATCGATAACGATCACAAAACGCCCCCGAGTGCCGGTGACGTGTAGTTCGAAGAAAAGAAGGAGTTGAGCGATAAGCATAACAAGGCCGAACGTAAATATCGCGAAGTATATGCCTTTCAGTCTTAGAGTCAAAGCTCCCACGAGAAGAGCAACTACAGCACTCGCCAGACCTCCGGCTAAAATGAAAAGTGGAAGAGGTAGTATCTCACCGAGTAAAGACGCAATATATATTCCTACTCCGAAAAAGGCGGCTGTTGCCAGTGACATGTATCCGGTAGGTCCGGAGAATAAAGCCCAGCTGACTGAAAGGATGATATACATGTAGATTGTGGTAAACAAAATAGGAGTATAACCGGCGGCATAGGCAGGCAGAGCAGCCAGCACTACCAGGATAATCCCGGCTACTACCGGTGAAAACCATTTTGAAGATATAATGCCGGATATATTCATTTTACTATTTACCGAATATTCCTTTTGGTCTTACTAAAAGCAGCAGTATGAATATGAAATAATAAGCTGCCAGTGACAGACTGGGTTCAAAATGAGTTACCACCTGCCCTAGAATTCCGAGAATAAAACCCCCGATAAAGCTTCCCGGAATGCTGCCAAGTCCGCCCAGGACGACTACGATGATGGCTATTACTGTGAATCCAAGGCCCATTGTTGTCTGAATTGAAAAACACATACTGTAAAGGACACCGGCCAGTCCGGCCATTAATGCTCCTAAGCCAAAACACAATGCCAGTACCCGGTTAATATCAACACCCATAAGTTCGGCAGCTGAAGGATCCTGGGCCGCTGCCCTGATAGCCTTTCCAATGCGTGTACGAGCAAGGAAGAGATAGAAAGCTATACCTATCACTACAGCAAATCCCAGAGTCACCAGGCGGTTTGTGGCAAATATCGCTCCTCCCAGGTTAACCGGTGTTGCCAGGAAGGTATATCCTTTTGATGAGGTACTCCAGATAATTATAGCTACATTTTGAATTATATACAGTATTCCGAAAGTCGCAAGAAGAGAATTCCCTTCAAAGACAGCAGTTGACACTGAAGATTTCAGCAGGCTTCTAAACAAAACAATGTGAAGCAGGTAACCAATTATAAATACACCTGGACCGACTATCACCAGTGCTATCAGAGGATTGATTCCAACGAGAGTATAGAGTACCCAGGTAATGAATGCCCCGATCATAATAAACTCTCCGTGAGAGACATTCAATACCCGCGCCACTCCGTATTGCAGGCTTAAACCCATCGCAATGAGAGCATAGATACCTCCCATTAACAAGCCGCCGATAACAATATCAAGAATCGTTACTAATTCCATATGAGAATTTTGTACCGGTTGTTTGATGCAGGCTGCCGAGAAGCTCTAAGCGAATATGGTTACCTGTAAAGTATCGTCGCCCCGGACTTACCATACTCCTGGGCAGCCTACTCTCTATAAACTTTCAAGTATCAAAAACTGCACGACAAATTATGGTGCCGGCCATCCTGGTTTGGGATAAATTACCTTATTTGTAGTGGCTTTATCTGACGGACCGATAACCTCATAAGTTCCGTTCTGCCACTGTCCGACCTGTCCCGGATGGCACTCCTTGGCTAGCTGCCCACCTCCTTCACCGTCGGCGGTCATATCAAACCAGGTATCACCCAGGATGGTCTCGAAATGCTCTGTTGCCATTATTTCTCTGACCTTTGCATTATCAAGGCTGCCTGCTTTTTCTATTGCCTCTCCAAAACACTCCAGTGCAGCATAATAGAAAGCACCACCCCACCAGTCCATGGATCCCAGTTCGAACCGGTCTATAAATCTGTCGATAAAGTCACCAAGCTCCGGTGACGATTTGGAGTTGTAGGCACCAAATCCAATCAATCCTTCCAGTACCTGTTCACCAAATATACCCTTGAAGAATTCAAAGTTGACTCCCGGTCCTAGAACCATTGCTTTGGGATTATAACCGATTGCCATGGACTGCCCTACTACCGCCATCGTCGTGGGTGGATACACATAGGCACAGAGGACATCAGCACCGGAATCCCTGGCTGCTTTGAGTACTAACTCAACATCCTCGGAAAATGGCGGAACAGCTTCTGCCATCACGATTTGTATACCAGCTTTCATGAATTCACTGAGTGACGTATGGTAGTATTCTACACCGTGAAGGTCATTGATATAGATTATTGCTGCCGTCTTTACCCCTCTATCCACGAGTACGTCAGCAAGTGCGGGGATTTGAGCATAATCGGAATAGTTCAGGACTGTGAAAACATAAGGTAGTTCGGGAAGCATCGCTGTTAGAGTCGTGCATCCTCCTTCCGCCCCGAGATAAACATATTTATATTTGTTAGCTAAGGGTGCGGATGCGTAAAGGAATGCCGTTGAACAGTTTGGAAACAGGAAATCAACCTTATCTTCTAGGATAAGCTTTTCAATAAGTCGTGTAGAGGTACCGAGATCGCTGGTATCATCGTATATCTTTAATTCGACCGGCATCAGCTTTCCGGCTACGTTTAATCCTCCCCTTGCATTTACTTCTTCCTTCCACATTTCCATAATCGGTCCCATGGCGAAATCACCTATTTGTGCCAAGGGTCCCGATACCGGCCTGGCGGCTCCTATGACTATCTTGTCCTTTTCAGGGGCACTTTCACCGCAAGAAGCAAAGAATGGGAGAGTTGCTATAATCAGGATAAGGATCGAGGAGATAATGACTTTCGAGAGTTTCTTACTCACGTTTGCCCTCCTATCAGAAATATTACTTACTCATAACAATAACCTTATCTCATGTTGCACCTCCAGTACTCGGATTAACAACTCTTCGCACATCAACCTTGAACGATTTTCAGGATCGAGTAAATACGAGTATATTAAGGTAGAGATGGATAGCGGGGTACTTTTTCGACGAAAGCTTAGCACAGTGAAGAAGTAATTACAATACGTACGTAAACGAATTTTAGGTGATTATTGTGCTGGATTTCTAGTATCTTTTTATTGACACTCTGTCTTGAGACGGATACACTCAAAGCGGAAATCACCTGACGGAGATGTGCTGATGAGGGAACTGGTTTATGATCCGGTTAAATCCGGAAAAAGGATGACAATCATCTGTTTTATTTCGGGTTCGGGAACGAATTACAGGGAAATTGTGGATAGTAATCCTGACCATGATTACATAGTATTCACAAACAGACCCGGCTGCGGTGGTACTGGGATAGCCAGGAAAAACAACCATAAGGTTCTTGAGTTGAGTCATATTCCGTATCTCAAAGAAGCCAGGAAGAAACACGGACCGGGTAAGGTTCCCAGAAATGCACCCGAGCGGATCCAATATGAAAAGGATCTGTGCCATTTAATCGAGCATGAAATCGGCAGGCAGCCTGACCTTATTTGCCTGGCTGGTTACGACCAGTTGAATACGGATTACATGGTGGATAAGTATTACCCGCGCATTCTTAATGTTCATCCGGGAGACACAACCAAAGGATATGTAGGCTTACATACTATTCCTTTTGCTATGGCTATACTCACCGGCGAAGATTCAGTAAGATCCACCCTGTTTTTTATCGATAAAAACATGGATAACGGTCCTGTCTTGGTACAATCGGCGCCTTTGAAAATAGCGAAAACTTTAGCAGAACTGGACGCGAAGCAGCCCCGGAAGTTAATCGAAGGCTTGCACCGGGTACTTGCCTTCGCGGGAGCGAGTCGTATCACGACGTACGAAGAATTCATGGAAAAAGCCGACGAGGAACTTCAGCAGGTGATGAACGATATTTGTTCTAATTTACAGGAAGCCCTGAAAGTAGAAGGAGACTGGAAAATCTACCCGGTTGCTGTTCAGCTTATATCAAAGGGGAGGGTGAAAGTGATAGGAAGAGAGGTCTTCCTTGATGATAAAAAGCTACCAGAATACGGATTTAGGCTTGGTTGAAAAACCGGCGTTCAGGTATTGCTTGGAGACTGGCGACAAGGGTATAATCATGTGTGGCCACTTTATCCCACCTGATATTTTACACCTATTAACGAGAGTATACGAATACGCGCGGATTCATAGGGAGAGATGACAGACGTTAGAAGCACACCGGAAGTACAGCATTTCTATCGCAAAGTAAAGCCGGATTTCGAATATTGTTTTAACGTACAGACATCCACCCCGCTAACCGCAGAAGAATTGGCAATACTTAGATGGCTGCTTGCTGAGACATTCGGGGTGGGAAATTTCAGCGAGAAGCCTTTTTTGGTACCTGCAAACAGTGTTATTGAAATCGGTCCCCGACTTAGTTTCGATACTGCCTATTCCACGAATGCTGTTGCTATCTGTAATGCCTGCGGACTCGATAAAATCGTCCGTATAGAGCGTTCGCGACGGTATCTTATACCGGACGATATGGATAAGGAACAATTCATAGTTGAAAACCACGACCGTATGACAGAGACTCCATACCCGGAACCATTGAGATCATTTGTTGTGGGGGCGACTCCTGAAAAGGTTTTTACCATTCCTATTATCGAGAAAGGCTCACAAGCTTTAAGCTTGTTCAACCGTGAAAACGGCCTTGGAATGGATGAATGGGACGTACGTTTCTACACAAGGCTGTTTGCTGATGAGTTAAAGCGTGATCCGACGAACGCAGAGTTGTTCATGCTGGGAAATAATAACAGCGAACACTCACGTCACTGGTTTTTCAAGGGTAGAATGATCATTAACGGTAAAGAAATGCCGGATACACTTCTCCAGATAATCCGGTCGACCATACAGAAAAATCCTTCTAACAGCGTTATCGCATTCAGCGATGATTCGAGTGCTATCAGGGGTTATAAGATCTGGACGATCCTGCCGGCTAATCCGGGAAAAAGTTCTCACTTTATGTCTAAAGAATGTTATTATCATATTCTTTTTACTGCTGAAACCCATAACTACCCAAGCGGTATCTCACCTTTTGAGGGGGCTACTACCGGAACGGGCGGCAGGATAAGGGATGGACACGCTACTGGTAAGGGAAGCTTTGTCATTGCTGGAACGGCTGCGTACTGTACTGCGGCACTTAATATGCCTGACTTCGAGATACCGGGAGAACCGGAAGGATTGACATATCCCTACGAACTGGCGTCACCTCTCGAAATATTGATCGAGGCCAGTAACGGAGCTTCCGACTATGGAAACAAGTTTGGTGAACCATTGATACAGGGCTTTGTCAGGACATTCGAGCAGGTTTTACCGGATAATGAACGTCGTGCCTGGCTCAAACCGATAATGTTTACCGGCGGAATAGGTCAGCTAGACGATACGAATGTAGAGTCTATAAAACCGGTAAAAGGTATTCTCATCGTCCAGGTGGGAGGTCCGGCATACCGGATAGGTATGGGCGGCGGTTCGGCCTCAAGTATGATTCAGGGCGAGAATATCGCAGAGCTGGATTTCAATGCAGTCCAGCGTGGCAATGCCGAGATGGAAAACAAGCTGAATCGTGTTATCAGGGCCTGTGCTGAGAAAGCAGGTGATAATCCTCTGCTGACTATCCACGATCAGGGCGCCGGTGGTCCGGCTAATGTGCTGACGGAAATTATCGACCCGTCCGGAGGTAAAATATTCATACGGCGTATTAACCTTGGTGATCCTTCGATGACCGTGGCCGACATTTGGTGCGCCGAGTATCAGGAACGATCCGCTTTTCTGATAAGCAAGGAAAGAATAGACGAATTCCAGGCGATCTGCGATCGGGAAAAAGTGAATTGTGAAGTACTCGGTGAGATCACCGGTGACGGACGGGTGGTTGTTTTTGACGAGGAAGACGGTTCAACTCCGGTTGACCTACCTCTTAATAAGATACTCGGAGAAATGCCACCGAAATCCTTCAACCTTGAAAAAATACCACGTAAACTCGAACCTCTGAAACTGCCTGAAGACCTTACCGTAGAGAAAGCGCTGGAACTGGTTTTCAGACTACCATCAGTTGGCTCGAAAGGATACCTTGTCCGCAAGGTAGACAGGAGTGTTACCGGATTGATCGCTCAGCAGCAATGCTGCGGACCTCTCCAGCTTCCGGTTGGCGACGTGGCTGTTGTAGCCCAGAGTCATTTCGGTTTAACCGGAGCGGCTACGGCAATAGGGGAGCAGCCGATAAAAATGCTTATCGATGATAAGGCAGGGGCCAGGATGGCTGTGGGAGAAATGCTGACGAATATAGTTTCTGCCAGGATAAGCGACCTGAGTCATATCAAATGTTCCGTGAACTGGATGTGGGCTGCGAAACTGCCAGGTGAAGGCGCCAGGATATATGATGCGGCCGTAGCACTGGCGACATTGATAACGCAAATCGGGATTGCCGTGGACGGAGGTAAGGACAGCCTGTCAATGGCAGCAAGAGTCGATAACGCGAATGTGAAAGCCCCCGGAGAGGTAGTGGTTTCAGGTTACGCGACTATGCCTGATATCACCCGGAAACTTACTCCTGACCTGAAAAAACCGGGTCAAAGCAGGCTAATATTTATCGATCCATCGGAATGCAGAAACCGCATGGGCGGCTCTGCTCTTGCTCAGGCTTTCGGGCAGATCGGTGACGAGTCTCCGGATGTGGATAATTATCAGCTTCTCATCAGTACCTTTAAAGTGGTCCAGAAAATGATCGACGAAGACCTGGTACTCGCTTGCCACGACAGGAGTGACGGCGGATTGATCACAACACTGGTGGAAATGGCTCTTGCCGGTAACTGCGGATTTACCATCGACATTCCTGGTGATGGTGACGTGATAAACCGTCTTTTCTCCGAAGAGCTTGGTCTAGTGCTGGAATATCTTCCGGATCACGAAAACCGAATCAGGATCATATTGGACGAATATGGACTTACCTACACCATACTCGGGGAAACCTCCCGGGACAAGAAAGTATTAGTTAATCACGGTGAAGAAGTAATACTCGATATCGATATACCGACATTACTCGGATGGTGGGAATCTGCCAGCGACAGGCTGGAAATGGAACAGATGAATGTCGCGATGGCCAGGGAGCAGACGAAATACCGCGAACGAACCGGTATTAACTATACCATTACGTTCGAATCCGAACCAGTAACACCAGCAAGCCTGCGTGGAGAAAATCGGCCGAAAGTAGCTATTATCCGTGATGAAGGAAGCAACGGCGACCGTGAGATGACATCGGCTTTCTACTGGGCGGGATTTGAGACATGGGATGTAACGATGACGGATATCCTCGAGGAATGCGTTTCTTTGGATGAGTTCCGGGGAATCGTCTTCGTTGGAGGTTTCTCTTACGCGGACGTACTCGACCCAGCGAAAGGTTGGGCTGGAATAATCAAATTCAATCCCAGGCTGAAAAGGGAGTTCGATGATTTCTTCAGTCGGAAAGATACCTTCTCACTTGGTATCTGTAACGGCTGTCAGTTGATGGCTTTCCTCGGTATCGTTCCGTGGAAAGGAATTCCTGAAACCAAACAACCTCGGTTTATTACCAATAACTCGGAAAGATTCGAGTCCCATTGGGGAATGGTGCGGGTAACGGAAAGCCCGGCAATGATGCTCCAGGGTATGGAAGGTTCAATACTCGGTATCTGGACAGCCCACGGCGGAGGAAAACTATACTGTCCTGATCCGGATATACTGGCATCTGCGAGGGAACAGAATCTGACTCCGGTGGCTTATGTTGACGATGACGGTATTCCTACTGAGAAATATCGTTTCAACCCCAACGGCTCTCCTGCCGGCATCGCTTCGTTCTGTTCAAAAGATGGTCGTCATCTGGCGATAATGCCACATCCCGAAAGGACTTTCCTCCTCTGGCAATGGCCTTATATCCCTGAAGAATGGAAGACTGGCGACTGGAAAAAAGAAGTTGGCGACTATGTCCTCACCGCTTCACCCTGGCTGAAAATGTTCCAGAATGCTTATAGGTGGTGTAAAGAGAATTAACCAATGAAAAAGGCAGGCTTCAACCTGCCCTTTTTCGAAACCGTTTAAAAGTCTATCCCCGGCAGTTGTCCATGAACGCCTGTTTATCCTCGGCTTTTTCGTAAGCTGCCATAATATCAACCAGTTTCATTAGTTCTTTCTCGAGAGTGGCTATCGCTTCGCCGCCTGCGTTTTCAGACTTTTTCTCTTCAATCTCGATTTGTTTTCGATGGATTCTCTGAAGAAGCTCAACTTCGTTCATCATTTACTCCTTTTATTCCTGATTGCTTTCACAGAATATATCATACCGCATTCTATATGTAAAAATCTATATCTGAAAGTATAAAGTATTTGGGGATTGAATATTCGTGTTTGGAATTTGTCCTAAAAAAGTATTGACAAACAATAACATGCGTATTAGAATAAAATTAGCAAACGAAAGATTAGATTGCTAATTTTATCGAATTGCTATTTTTTTCACAGATAGCATTAGCAATCTAAGGAAGAGATTGCTAAAACAAGACTGAAACAGGAGGTATTGAGAATATGGGAACATCGGATATATCTCAAAAATGCCCGAAATGTGGCGGAAGGTTGTTTCTCTATAATGGATTCGATGGATGGTATGAGCAATGCCTGCAGTGTTCGTTTATCATGTACCTTGATGTGGTATATGACAATTCGTTAAAGGTCGATCCGGATAAACTTCGGAGATAAGTCAGAGTACGGTGTCCGTAACGTAGTTGACGGATCTTTGGAGGTGAGGTTATGAAAGAATCGTAACAACCCCAAAAAATATCAAAGGTAAAAATATAGTTAGTAAAAAAAATTGGAGGATGTGGAGAAATGGTATTACAGAGATGGGATCCTTTCAGGGATCTGAGACAGATGGAAGACACAATGAACAGGCTATGGCGCGGCATTGGGGGCGCTCAGGGTTATCGTGAAGGTACGGAGGACTGGAATATCCTGATGGATGTAATCCAGAAAAAGGACGAAATCGACGTAAAGGCTTCCATACCCGGAGTAAATCCTGAAGATATCGATGTCACTGTGGAGGATGGAGTCCTCACGATAAGGGCAGAAAAAAAGATCGAAACTGAAACCGAAGACGAAAAATACCTGATTCGGGAACGTGCAACCGGTTCATTCTACCGGGCGTTGCGACTTCCAGACACGATAGATGCCGAGAAAATAGAGAGTCATTACGAAAACGGTGTCCTGACGGTCGTAATGCCTAAAGCCGAGGAGAAAAAGAAGAAACAGATTCAAGTTAAGGTAAGTGGTGGAACAAAGGCGATAGAAGGGAAGAAAAAATAATCCGGTATTCTGTTTCTCTTTATATGAAGAGGGTCACTAGATATTCGTGACCCTCTTTGTATTTGCTGTAGTTAAACTGATTACCGCCAGTTATCGATAAGGTACGGCTGGCCGTGACCGCCGCCGAATCGGTGGCAGGTTTCCTCGTCGCCGCCGCAGACCAGTATAAGGTTGGCTCTTGGTGAATCACCACCAGCCGGTACCATGTAGTCATCGTCCAGTTCCAGCCACGGTTTACCGGAAGTCCTCTCAATAGACCTCCAGCCGTTGGTAGCGAAGTCGGGCGCGCCGCGCATCCTGTATTCCTTCACCGGCTCGAAACTCTTCTTCCAGATGTATTCACATACAGCTTCCTTGGATTTGAACCCTATATCGACAAGGTGTTGGGCCATTTCCGGTATCATCATCAGTGTGACGCCGCCTTCACGGTCTGCCCAGAGTCCGACTGCTAGGTAATCGAGCCAGTTGTGGGGTCCGGGTACGCCTTTCACGCCGAGGTATCGTGCCATAGCGCCATGCCCATCTTTCTGGAGGGCGCGGTACACCCCGGGCATAAAGTGCTGGCCTATACCGAATGAACCCGGATGGGTAACCATGAGGACGCTTTCTTCCTTCTTGTATCCGAGTTCTTCGTTCAGACCTTTCCACTCCTTGGGAAGTCCTCCGGCGTACTCAGCAATGCAGAAGCCGGTATTCACGGCGGGATTGTCTCCCCAGTTGCTTGTTACGGTAATCCCGGGAACTGCACCGCCAAGATTACGCCACATCAGCTTGGAAGCCCTGCCGATGGTAATATTGGCAGGATTGCCTGGGCCAAGGAGGCCGAAACCAAAGTTCATACCGATTTCCTGGGCAATTGGTCCGCTGACGATAAATCCCTGACCATTGCGACCGTCACCGGTACCGGCGGAAGCCTCGGCTATCGCCAGGACTACCGGCAGGTATTCTGGCTTGCAGCCTGCCATGACAGCATTCACTGCGACCTGTTCCACGGTAGCTACCCTCCGGGTAGGCATATAGCGCATGGGTTCGCCTTTATGGATTGTCGGATCGTTGCCGATCGCTTCCGGAGCTGCTCGTACCGGTATATCGGCCTGGAGGCTGATAATTTCATTGGGTG
>DUFA01000018.1 GCA_011191975.1 Dehalococcoidia bacterium | reverse complement strand
TCTCTTGAAAGAATATATCGTTGCCGACCTCGAGGACTGGAGACTCGACCTGGCGAAAGAACTGGGTGCTACTGTCACCATTAATCCGAATAAAGAAAATGTTGTCGAAAAAGTCATGGAGTTAACAGGCGGAAAGGGAGTCGATATTTCTATCGAGGTAGTAGGCCATCCGCCAACGATGAAGATGGTTGGCGATGTCCTGAAAACCAACCGGGGCAAGATAATCGCTGTAGGCTGGCACCAGGCGCCAGATACGTACGAACTCCAGTCCTGGATCAAATCGCCGATTATTTACAGTCCTCAGGGTATCGGTATGTCTACCGACTTCAATAGCGAACTGACACGCGCTCTCTGGGCGATAGAAAAAGGTATTTTCCCAATGGATAAACTTGTGACTAATACCTATTCTCTCGATGAGATGAACGAAGCGTTCAACGACAATCTTGGCAGGACACCCGGTTATATAAAGGGCGTCGTCATGCCCTGGAAATAAGTCAGTAAATAAATAGAAATATGATTGGAGGTATTTAAGCAATGAAAGCAGCTGTAATGAAAGAAGGCGGCGGCCTGGAAGTCCGGGATATGCCCGAACCACCCGAACCGGGTCCAGATCAGGTTAAGGTAAAGATAGCGTATTGCGGTATTTGCGGAAGTGAGCTACACAGCCTGGATCCCGACTATACATCCAGACCTTCCGTATTCGGGAGACCGCCGGGAGGTAGGCCTATGGGGCCCAGAATTGGAGGTCATGAAGCATCCGGTACCGTTGTAGCAGTTGGCCCGAATGTCCAGGGCATCGAAGTAGGTGACAGGGTTGGTATGAACTTCCGTACTCCCTGCGGGACCTGTTATTACTGCCGTAATATGCAGGAGCACTTCTGTGAACGGTCAATCGGAGCGACCGGAGCCTACGCTGAATATGCCATGTATCATCCGAATGCGGTGTATAAGCTGCCGGATGATGTCAGTCTTGAGGTAGGAGCTGTACTCGAACCGGTTACGGTAGGAGTACACACTGTCGATATCGCGGATATCCACCCGGGTTGCACACTGGCTATTATGGGAGGTGGTCCGATTGGTATGCTGATACTCGAAGTGGCGAAAATTGCCGGGGCTGCCAAGATCCTGATGTCCGAGCCGGTCGAGAGTCGCCGAAAACTGGCGGAGCAGCTTGGGGCTACGGTAACGATCGATCCTTTGAATGAAAACATCGAGGATATGGCGAAAAAAATGACCGAAGGTCGTGGATTCGACCGCGTTATCGATGCCAGCGGTAAAATAGCTGTCGCCAAACAGTGCATCCAGATTGCCGGACGCGGGGCAACGGTTGTCTGGGCGGCAATGTATCCCACCGGAGTGGAAGTTGGCGTTGCGCCTTCGGACATGTATATCAAAGAACTGACCATAAAAGGAGTATTTGTGTCTCCGTACTGCTTCCCAAGGTCTGTAAATCTCCTGAACAAACTCGATCTGGAACCGTTAATCTCCATCAGGCCTATCGAGGAAATCAACGAGGCATTCCATGACCTGCTCGCAGGCAAGGACATGAAAGTACTTATTAAACCGTAATCGTGGTTGGTTATAAGTGAAATCGTGCCGGGTCCCGACCGCGAAGCCAAATAAGGCACACCGGTTGAGACCCGGTTGAAGTATAAAACAGGAGGATGAGATATGGTCAGGCTTGAAAAACTCAGCGAGAGAGAAAGAGAATTGCTTCTCAGTCTGCCCTGTCCCGAATTCGATTCTAGTCCTTTTGTCGGTGGACCACCGTTGAACGAAAGACGGGTGGCGATAGTTACGACATCCGGGCTTCACTGCCGGAATGACCGCCCCTTCGCAATAGATCCCAATGATTTTTATCGGGTCATTCCCGGTAATGTAGAAGCTAATGACCTGGTAATGTCTCATATTGCTGCCAGCTTCGATCGCAGCGGATTTCAGCGTGACTGGAATGTCGTCTTTCCTCTGGACAGGCTGAGAGAACTGGTCGATGAGGGTGTAATTGGCAGCCTGGCGGATTTTCATTATTCTATCAGCAGCGCCCACCAGGGTTCTGAGTTCGAAGCGCCGATGAAAGAGGTTGCCGGTCTTCTAAAAAAGGATAATGTAAACGCTGTGGTACTCACACCGGTTTGACCTGGCTGTACCAGCGCCGTAGGCGCGATAGGTCATTTCATCGAGGAACAAGGAATTCCGACCACCGGTATCAGCCTGGTTCGACCACACACTGAAAAGATAAAACCTCCCAGGGCTTTGTGGGTACCATTTGAGTTGGGGCATCCGCTGGGTGCTCCAGATAATCCCGAATTCCAGAGAAGAGTATTACTGGACTTGCTGAATCTTTTCGATAGACCATCAGGGCCTGTTCTCGAGGATTTTCCGGACGACGAACCGGAATCGAATGTGGAAGTTGTCCTTGCCTGTCCCGTTAACTATTCGGATTATTATAAAGAAATAGGCGAAGCCGACAGCCGTCTGAAAGCTCTGAATATGGAAATTTCAGGAATGCGTTCCTGGTATGATATGGCGGTCAGTAAGAGAAACCGTACCACGGTAGGTGTGAGTGGTATAGAGATAGAGCGAATTGGTGAGTTTATATATTCCTTTATGAAAGGTGAGGAACCCGAAAATCCCCGTGATGATATCTCTCTTCCGTATACACTCAAGCTTGCCGTCGAAGACCTGAAATCATATTACGTAGAGGGTATCACCACCCAGCCGGGACAGTCTGGTGTGTCGAGTCAGATAATATCTGATTGGTTCTGGGGTGAGACGGTAGCGGGGAAAGTTCTTCTGGACCTTAAAAAAGTCTGTGAGAAAAGCGAAGACCGGATGATGGCAATGATGGGAGCCCACTTCATTGTACCCGGTGATGTGGCTCGAAGGAACCAGGAATAATATCGGTATTTACCACTGTGGCATTCCCGCGATTTACTTTATCAATGCCGGATGTCGATAGTCTAATACCTTTTTCTTGAAAACGATAAAAAATGTATTAACATGAACGTAGAAATCACGTTACATCATGTTCGTACTTCCACTGATTTGTAATATTGTCATTCACCAAATGGAATCGAAACATTTAAGACAGAGAATCTCGCAGTCGCTGAGTCCACGGTATGCACTGCTTTTACTGTGATCCTGCCATCCGGTTGGTTTATCATGATTACCGCGATCTTCCCAAACCAGTTCATTCGGGCATCTACCGTCATGGTCATGAAAGCTTCGTTCGCATTGACACTGACCTTTGGATAACGCCCAAGCCCTTTCTACAATGTCCTTGGTAAAAGCCATATTAAAACCTCTGTGTTGTAATGCAGATACTTCACTATATTACTCGTATTAGCTGAGTGTGTATAGTCTATCGTTAGGTTGGGGACATGTCAAGTGCACAATTAAGTATAGGTTTGAAGTTGATATCGATCTTATACGCAGTCGGATTAATTGTAATACAGAAATTGATTATGAAAAATTTATAAATACTTTACACGATATTTATATTCTTTATCCCACCCTTTATTCTTGTGTGTTAATTTCTACATATCTAAATATAAGTTTGAGGGTGAATCATGACGAGGTGGATACTAAAAGGATGTCCAAGGTGCTCGGGCGACCTGAATTTACTTCAGGATGAGGAAGGTTATTACGAAGATTGTTTACAATGTGGTTATCATCATTATTTCAATGACAAGAAAGCTGATAGTCCACAATATTCATCTTTAGAAGATAATGGTTATGATGATGTTACTTCTGATCTAGCCGAGGATTGGATAACCGAATACATGCTTGAAGTATAATCATCCCCGCACTATTAGTAGTATCTTGATTCCTAACAGGAGTTAACGCGTGTATGATTTCTTGTCGAATCCTGGTAATACCAGGCCAACGTATCAGCGAGAACATGGGAAACAAAGTACGCCGATAATTCCAGATTTTCTCTGTCAGATAACAGGACAGGTCTGATGTAGGTACCTAACTTGACGTCCAGAGATGTAAAAAATATTCAAGGTCATGGTTTAATCGGACAACTTATTCTATTATTACTCATCGGAGTCCTTGGTTTTTTCATATATTACTTTTCTCCTTATCTTTTCCCTGGTTTATCCAATGATGATTCCGTCTCGTCTTCAACATCGGAGACTTCTATTTCCAGCGTTAATGAAACGGCACCATCAGAAATAGTTACGCCATTCCCTTCTTCTTCAGAGGTAGAAAAAACAACTGAATTGCCAGAGGAAATTAGTGAATTAACGTTGCCCGAGGAGGTAGTCACTGTTAACTATACCTGGGTATACGGAAACAACGACTGGTCGTGGGAGCTGGATATCCCACTTTCCGTATATGAAATGTATGGATCAATTCCACGATCTCCTACTATGGATTATTCGGTGTATATAACACATCCGTATGATGACGAATATATTAATACTTTAAGTTATAAAATCAAACAGGCAGCAGATTTAAAAGGCTACGATGAATTTCAAACTGTCGAGTTCGCTACTGCCTTTGTTCAGAATCTTGAGTATACGAATGATTCAGTCACTTCAGCATACGACGAATATCCAAGATATCCAATAGAAACACTTTTTGTTAAAGGTGGGGACTGCGAGGATACATCAATATTACTGGCATCGATACTGCATGGCATGGGGTATGGTGTTGTCTTAATTGAGCTATCCGACCATTGTGCGGTTGGAGTATTAGGTGGCGATACCTTACATGGTACATACTGGGAATATGACGGTGAAAAATATTACTATATCGAGACTACCAATTCCGGTTGGGGAATAGGACAATTACCCGATGTGTACAGGAACGCTTCTGCCTATATTTTCCCGATGATACCCACTCCCGTTATTGCTCATCAGTGGTCTATGGAAAATAAGACCTATTATGGCGAGTTAACGGTAACAGTTACGAATCTTGGATCAGCTACAGCCCACGATGTATATGTTTATACAGGATTTGATGCCGGGAATAATCAAGTATGGAATGCTCAAAAAAGCGACACCATTGATCTGGAACCAGGTACGGAATCATCCACTACTCTAATTCTCTATCCACCGCCTTCTGGTAACCACACAAGATTAATTGTACAGGTAGTAATGGGAGATTATTGTGTTAGTCAGAGTTATTCTCAATGGTTCGACTCGTAAAGCAAGTAATTCCATTGATATTTTAAAGCTAATAGCGTGCCTTGACAGAGATCCGCCGAATTCCGTTTTCTCGAGAGTATGTATATCTCAATGACCTTCACCATGGACACATACTCCCACATCATCTCCGGGATGCAGGAAGAGATGATGGCATTATTGGATGAGGTGCTGCCACCGGGAATACCCCATACGTCCAACCGACACTAAATACGAAGAGAGGAGAGCCATAAACTCTCCTCTCTCTATTGTCTCTGATTTCAGTATCATCTATTTGATACGATACACTGCGAT
>DUFA01000017.1 GCA_011191975.1 Dehalococcoidia bacterium | reverse complement strand
GGTTTCAAATCCTTCATCCCGGAGGGTGAAAGCCGCGTGTACGCAGCAGTAGTCGAATTCAATCCCTTGCCCGATCCTGTTTGGACCGCCGCCCAATACCATGATTTTCTTGCGGCTGCTGCTGTCTGTTTTATCAGGGGCATTGTAGGTGGAGAAATAGTAAGCGGCATCTTCAACACCACTGACGGGTACGGGCTCCCAGCCTTCTTTCATGCCGAGAGAATATCGTCTCTGCCGTATCTCCTTTTCAGGTATACCGAGGATTTTAGAGAGGTATTTATCAGCAAAACCATCTTTCTTTGCCTGGATAAACAGGTCATCGGGGAGAGTTTTTCCTTTGTATCGTAAAATCTGTTCTTCGAGTTCAACGAGTTCTTTCATCTGCTGGATAAAGAAGTGTTTTATATACGTTTTAGAGTAAAGGTCATCCACCGAAGCACCTTTTCGCAGAGCTTCGTACATAATAAACTGCCGTTCACTGGTAGGTTCGGTTAATTTATCCATCAATTCTTCGAGTGAAAGTGAATTGAAATTCCTGGCAAAACCAAGACCATGACGACCGTTTTCGAGTGAACGAATGGCTTTCTGGAGTGCTTCCTTGTAGTTTTTACCGATACTCATTACCTCGCCGACAGCCCGCATCTGTGTTCCAAGCTTGTCCTGAGCATCGCGGAATTTTTCAAATCCCCACCTGGCGAACTTAACTACAACGTAGTCGCCCGAAGGAGTGTATTTTTCCAGCGTTCCGTCGCGCCAGTAAGGTATCTCATCCAGGGTAAGACCAGCGGCGAGTTTTGCCGAAATTAGGGCTATGGGGAAACCGGTAGCTTTAGAAGCGAGAGCCGATGAGCGTGAAGTCCGGGGGTTGATCTCGATGACCACGACTCTGCCGGTTTTCGGGTCGTGGGCAAACTGGATATTGGTTCCACCTATCACGCGTATCGCTTCGACAATGCGATACGAATATTCCTGCAGTCGTGCCTGGAGTTCCGGAGAGATGGTCAACATCGGTGCAGTACAGTATGAATCACCGGTATGCACACCCATGGCGTCGACGTTCTCGATGAAGCAGACAGTAATCATCTGGTTCTTTGAATCACGAACTACCTCTAACTCGAGCTCTTCCCACCCGAGAACTGACTCTTCGACCAGTATCTGGCCGATACGGGAAGCTGTTATTCCGCGGCTGGCAACTGTCCTGAGTTCCTCGATATTATATACCAGTCCTCCGCCTGTGCCACCCATGGTATATGCCGGGCGTATCACGACCGGGTAACCTAACTCTGCGGCGATTTTTTCAGCGTCTTCAACGCTGTAGACCGCTTCACTTTTCGGCATATCAATACCAAGACGGTTCATCGTGTTTTTAAATTCGATCCTGTCCTCACCTCGTACGATCGCATCAACCTCGACACCGATTACTTTTACTCCGTATTTTTCAAGTATGCCTTTCTGTGCCAGTTCAGCGCTGAGGTTTAAACCGGTCTGACCTCCCAGATTTGGTAGCAGAGCATCCGGGCGTTCTTTTTCAATGATCTGTGTCATCGTTTCAATGTTCAATGGCTCGATGTAGGTAACATCTGCCATACCGGGATCGGTCATAATCGTTGCCGGATTTGAGTTCACAAGGACAATCTCGTAGCCAAGACTCCTCAAAGCTTTACAGGCTTGTGTTCCAGAATAATCAAACTCGCAAGCCTGCCCGATAACGATAGGCCCAGAACCGATAATCATCACCTTCCTGATATCTTCACGTCTTGGCATACTTCTCCCTCGCACTCAATATTTGATGTATTATAGCGTAAAATACCGGTTCTGTATCTATGTGTTGCGGGTTTAACCGCCAGCAATCGGGGGGAGGAAAACTACGGTGTTTCCATCGGATAGCGGTGCTTCCATTCGCCCGAGAAGATAGTATTCCCGGCCGTTAACAAGGATACGTAATCCTTCGATACTTTCTACTTTCTCTCGAAAAACTTCCCCGTATTGCCCTGAAAGATAGGCAACAAGGTCAGCCAGACGCGAGTTATCTTCGATAACAACATTCGTCTGGCTGACTCCTGTAATTTCTCTCAGCTGACCAAAAAAGAGAACCTCGATATTCATTACAATTTTTTATTTTATAGCAAAGCCCAGATCGAGTTCCTCAAGCTTTTCTTTAGTCGGGATACCCGTCTTGATATCCCAACCGCGTTCGGTGTAGTATTCGTCCAGCATCTGGTCTTCTTCGAATACGCTTCCGGCTGAAGGACCTTCGGGAACCGATTCCTCTTTCAGTCGTTTCGGGAAGGTATCATCTTTTCTGCTGAATCCTTCTCTTACATTGAACATCCGCTCAAGGTTGACTATTTTCTCGCCTATCTTCCAGAGATAAGCCGGGTCTTCGAAATCCTTGATACCGGTAGCGCCAAGGAGAAGTCTGCCGTAAACATCTTCGGCAAGCATTCCCATCGAAGGCATGAAACTGCATAAAATGCCTGTCTCCAGAAATGCCGTCGAGTCCTGGTTCCATTTTGTCAGTTTGCCCTTCCCTTCAGGAGCAAAGCGGTCAACCTCCCAAGGTATTGGCACTCCAAAAACTTCCTGAGGAGCGTAACCGGAATTATGATCGGCGCCGATGTTCGTTGTCAGCAGGTTGAGACCGTGAGCTTTGGCACCACGTGGATCGTACGCAGGTAATTCCAGACCTTTAACCTGTATACCACAATCCTCCGCGCCTTTACCTATCCTGCGTCCGGCTTCACGGGTACCCTCGGCAAGAACATCACCTATTCCCTCGCGATAAGCGATCTTTCTGATCATTTCCAGTACGGGTTCACTGTTGCCGTAAGTCAGTTCCAGTCCGTCAGTATCTGCCTTGGTGATTATCCCTTTTTCATACAATTCGTAAGCAAAACCAATGCTGCTGCCTGTGGAAATGGTATCCAGTCCAAGGTCATCACAAAGTTTATCGGCAGCAATAGTCAAGCCGATATCCGAATGTCTGACCGGGCCTGAAAAAGCCCAGATAGTCTCATATTCGGGACCTTCTGTCCATGATCCTGCATATCTGCCGGATGCTATTTTGGCTATACTGCCGCAATGTACCATACAGCTGTAGCATCGGGTTTTCCTCACCTGGAGTTTCAGATACTCACTGCTTTCCAGATTTTCCCATTCAGGAACAATTCCTTCCCGGAAATTCTTCGTGGGGTACATTCCCAGTGCATTAATCGCTTCGGCTATCCATGTTCCGTTCTGAGAAAAAGTTGAGAACTGGGGATTAGCCTGGTATCCGGCGACCTGTTCCTTGACAGCCGCGGCATACGCTTCTTTGTCTGCCAGTTCAACCTTTCCTCTCCCTCGGATGGCGATTGCCTTAAGATTCTTACCACCCATCACCGCGCCACCTCCGCCCCTACCACAGGCGCGACGATCGCTGAATATCCCTGCATATTTAACACCGCGCTCACCGGAAGGACCAATGCAGGAGATTTTCACATTATTATCTCCCAATTCCTCCCGGATGAGTGTATGCGTATCATCACAGTCCAGTCCCCACAGGTACTCGGCATCTCGTATTTCGTATTTCCCGTCGTTCACCCAGAGGAACACCGGTTTATCGGCGATTCCTTTGACGATGATCATATCCAGGCCAGCGAATTTCAATTCGGCACCCCAGTTACCACCGCTGCTGGTCTTGAAATACCCTCCCGTCGCAGGTGATTTGAAGAATACCTTGTAGCGGGAGAAAGACTGGGCGTTGGTACCTGCCAGAGGTCCGGCGGTGAAAATCATCTCGTTGTCTTCACCCAGGGGATCCGTACCGGGCTTTAATTCATCGTAGAGAAGCTTGACCCCGAAGCCCCTTCCTCCGATATAATCGTGAACGAGTTCCTCGTTCAACGACTCCTCCGTAATCTTGCGGTTCGTCAGGTCTACCCGTAATATCTTGTTCTGATAACCTCCTGTCATTTCTTGACCTCCTCTTTTTTATATCAAAAGCTATTTATCAGCTTTTTGCCAGTTTCTCAGCCTCCGCAAATATTTTAGCTTCACGTTCAAGGAATTTTTCCCTGCCGTCTTTGTAGGAGGGTAACACCCACTCCATTTCTTTCAGGTTCTGCGTAACCATGGGTAATTTTTGATAAGGTATCGTTATAAGTATCTGTCCTTCTTCGAAAATCTCTTTCGCTTTTGCGCCGAATGTCATTCCCGTAACGATATAATTAACCTTTCCGGTCTGGAAGGGATAGATATATATCCAGGAACAACTTAAAGCGTGGGTCAATTTCGGTTCCCAGGGATCTCCGGTGGAGTAACTTGTTGCCCTCATGACGATCTCTGCCTGGCTTGGTGTCGTCAGTAGAATCAGCAGATCGGGATCGAACGTAAGTTTATCGAGGGTTGAAAAAGCCACGTAGTTGACGATTCCCCTGTTGAAGGTATGGACGTGACGGTAAAGAGCGTTATTTGCCCTGGGTTCCTGGTATATGCCGAATCCGGGTCCGATCATCCCTCCTTCAACCGGCACTTCCATTTCAACCATTCCGAGAGCCACCTTGCCTACGCAGTCCTCATTCTCTTTGGAGAAATAAAAAGGTTCATTATGTCGCTGGGCTTCATTTATCATTTCGCAGAAAGGAAGGCTCTTATCAAGCTGTGAAATTCCTCCAGGCCTGGGAATTGAAAATTTCACACCTACCGGTGGTTTAGCCAGGTTTAAGTCTTTGTAGATAGAGAGATCCTGTGATAATGCTCTCATAACTCACCTCCCTGATGTTACACTATCTATGCTGTAATCTTCAGTTCACCTTTTTCATATTTATCTACCAGGATGCCGGCGATCATTTTCGCTGTTTTTTTGATTACGCATCCATCGGTTATTCCGAGAAATTCCGCCGTCATTTCCCTGCTGGTAAGATCCCAGGCTTTTCCGAAGTATTTCCGCATAACGTCCTTGCAGAGAATAGAACCGTACTCTTCGTAGAATTTCGTTAGCAGAGAATCACGTACCTGGGCTCCTACTCTATCTGCGACCATCGGATTTTTCATATCGCTTGATTGACCGAAAGCGAATCCCGATGCCATGGTACTCCCGACTACAGCACCGCAGGTTCCTTCTCCAGTCATACAGTTACCCGCGGTAAGCAAGCATATACCGGCGTACATCTTGTCCTGCAGTTCCTCCGGTATCAATTCCAGTCCTCCCCACCTGAGAGCATCGGTCACTGCATAAAATGTGGTCTGGGCACAGCCTTTATATATGGCTTCATATTCAACACCGAGTTCTTCGGCTTTCTTCATAATTTCTTCTTTTGTCTTTGTAAGTGACGACATAGTTACCTCCCGATTGCTTTTGGTAGAAATAAGGAAAATGGTTATTGCATATAAAAATCTGCCAAAATCCTATATTGTTGGCACTATAATGTCAAGTAATTTTTACGAGCTTGACATTATCTTCTCATCCACTCAAAATAATCACATTTAGCTTACTCGAAAATTACTAGGACGACTTGCTATGAAAAAATACGGTAAATACGTTAAAACCCCGCTGGTAGTTACCAGGATGGACAACACCTTTATATTCTCTGTCATCAGATCTTTCGGTCACGAAACCGAGGACAGGAAAAGAGTGCCTTAAAGAATACGAGAGGAGCTGCTTAGCATGGAAAATACCGGTCAAATAATTCCCGTTGAAAACGGGGCGGAAGCCTTTATCGAGGTTCTGAATTCCAACAGCGTGGACTATATTTTTATGAATCCGGGAACGTCATCGGGAAGTATTCAGGAAGCACTCGCCAAGTATCAGTCGCTGGGTAAAAAAGCCCCCGGAGTGATCACGTGTCTCCATGAATTCGTAGCGCTATCGGCTGCGCATGGATACTATATGGTTTCTGGAAAACCTCAGGTGGTCCTGGTGCATTTAGCCCTCGGTACTCTACAGCTAGGGGGTTCATTACTTAATGCTCAGAGATGCCGTGTCGGGGTGGTGATATGCTCGACGCGGGTACCGTACGGTCGTGAGGGGAATAAATCAGGAATGCCTGCATTCCCGTTACACTGGATACACGAGGAAGCCGACCAGGCTGCTCCTGTTCGAGATTATGTTAAGTGGGAGTACGAACTTCGTTCGGTCGAAACACTACGCGAAGTCGTCCAGCGTGCTTTCAGGATTTCAACTACTCAGCCTTCAGGTCCAACATATCTGGTATTACCCCAGGATTTACTTGGTGAAAAAATAACAGAGGTGCATATACCTCCAGTTGAAAGGCATTCTGCAGTTATCTCTCCCCAACTTGATGGGGAAACACTGGATAAGATCGCCGGAATGTTGATAAAAGCCGAGAATCCGTTAATAATTACGGGTTACTCCGGCAGGAATCCTGACTCAGTTGAGCCGCTGGTGAAGCTGGCGGAACTGCTGGGAATCAGGATTATCTCGTCTCAGCAGTACATGAATTTCCCTACCGATCATCCTTCTTTCGCCGGGTTAGGCGGGAATGTTTATTTGAGAGAAGCCGACGTGATCCTTACGGTCGATTGTGACATACCATATATCAGCGGAAACGCAAATCTACGACCTGATGTCAAGTTGATCCACCTTGATATCGACCCAATTAAGCTGGATTTTCCTATGTGGGGATTCCCTGCGGATATACTCGCTCATTGCGATTCTACCGGTGCGTTTGTGCAGCTTTTCAAGACGATAAAAGAGAAGGCGAGCGACCAGGATATCCTGCGTTTCCAGGATAGATTTAAGAACCTTGAAAAGGAATACTCGGAAAAGCCAAAATCCGACGCATCCGAAAAAGCGACGTTAAAACCGGTATCTGCCGAATGGCTTTGCCAGTGCATTAATGAAGCTATCGACGAAGACACAATAATCGTTGAAGAAACGGTGACCAATAGCTTCCCTGTGTCTCGTTACATCGAACGTACTAAACCGGGAACCAAATACAATAATCAAGGAGCCAGTCTTGGCTGGGGACTTGGCGCCGCGCTTGGTGCCAAGCTTGCTCGACCGGATAAAATGGTAGTCAGCCTTGTAGGTGACGGAACGTTCATTTTCGGAAGTCCCATAGCCACCTTCTGGGCTGCGGCCAGGTATAACGCACCTTTCCTTTGCGTGGTATTCAACAATGGTATGTATAATGCCCCGAGAATGGGCATAGCTCAAGACAGTTACTCTGCTAAAACAGGGAACTGGGTAGGCACGGAGATAGAGCCTTCCCCGGATTACGCCGCGGTTGGAAAGGCTTGCGGAGGTTATGGCAGGATAGTAGAGGATGG
>DUFA01000164.1 GCA_011191975.1 Dehalococcoidia bacterium | reverse complement strand
GAAAAATGAGGTAATAATGACCTGATAAAGCGACTGGCAGGTGAAAATGGCGGGATTTTGAAAAAATTCAGACCGCCAGAGTAAGAAGCCATCGTTTGAACATGCTTATTTCGGCGGTCTCAGAATGAGACTTTGGTAGAATCCTATTCGTTCACTGAAAATCGTTCGATTCCCATTTCGCCGATGTAGAGTTAATTAGTGAAATCCTGTTTTCATTCTAATAAAGGTTCTTGATAAAACTTCTCTTGGAGAGTGCGAAACCTATCCATAATTTGACGATTTATCATCATCGGTGGTTGGACTGGTTCGGGGATAAGCGAGGTATACGTTCTTCCCAGCAAACGCTCCTTCATTTCCTTCTTGGCTGCATCAATAATCTCAGGATTGGCAATAAGATCAAGAGCAGCCCCAGCATTCACCTTGCCTACCACATCTAATGCCTCCTTACCGATGGAAGAACCAACAGATGCAGTAGTTCCCCAGCTGTGGGCTGGTATTCCTTTAGGAGTAGTAGTAACGTGAAGCATGCAGATCGGTGCAAACCAGGTGTACTCAGCATTATCGGAGACAGGATCATTACCGCCATGAATATCGCTGATAATCTCATCAAGCCCGACTTCAGGAACACCATAGACTCTTTGAAGTTGTTTTGCGAAATCGTGCTCGTCCTTGGTAAATTTAGGAGCGCCTACTGATTGTAGATTTCCATAAACCAGCTCTGCGATAGTCTTATTCGGAATCCGTTCGTGGGTCGAAGTAATTCTTTCAATTTCAAACGTGGTCTCTGTTGCGAGTGCCGCTCCTTGCGCACATTTATCAATCCGGTCGACAATGTAATCTAATTCCTCAACACTGACAACTCGACCTACGACCCAGAGTGATGCTCTATCGGGCACAACGACCGGGAAAGCAGGACCGACATTTGGAAATGAATAGTTTATAGTATTAGCAGCCAAAGGAGGAATGCCCGGGTTTATGTGTTCTCTCAAATGCTCGATCATATTTCCCATGATAAGCGTAGCATCGAGTGCACTCCGTCCAATCCAGGGGCTACTACCATGTGCGGTTCTGCCTGAAAAATGATACCGTCTGCTGAAATAGGCATTGCACGTTGCATAGTCGGTAGAATTACCTGAACCTGGATGCCAGTCAAGTATCACATCAATATTTTCAAAAAGCCGTGCCCTTGCCATAAAAGGCTTACCAACACATATTTCTTCCGCGGGAGAGCCAATAACATTAATAGTGCATTTCAAGTTGAATTTGTCTATTGTGGCTCTTAAAGCAGCCGCGGCTAGAGCCGAACCTACACCGAGTAGATTGTGCCCACAACCATGCCCCGGTGCTTCATCGACAATAGGCATCTTGATTGGATTCATAGGTTGTTGAGAAAGACCAGGAAGAGCATCATATTCCGCGCTGAAAGCTATGACCGGTTTATCCGCACCGTATGTCGCCATAAAGGCAGTAGGCATTCCCGCAACACCACTCTCAACTCTAAAACCATTGTTAATGAGAAGGTTAACCAGTACCTTGGAGGACTTGTATTCCTCCATTCCCAATTCCGCATAACTCCATATGGCGTCAGCCACATTGTAGAAAGACTCTTTATTGGCTTCAATCCAGTGAGTGATGAATTCTTTCGCTGCAGCTGCCTCTTCTCTGGTCATACAAACCTCCTATTTCGTACTATCTATTCATTTACCTTATTTAATTGAATATTTTTTCTCAGTTTCACCCAGCGCTTTATCAATGCCATCTACAAGCCAATCAACCTCATCCTTCGTTGTTATCAATGGTGGTGCAATACCCATAATATTTCTTATCCGGGTTTGGATACCCACCTTTGCGAGTTGTGTGCCTAACTCATTATTAAAGGGATCATTCATCTCAAATGATTCCTTGGTGTTCTTATCTTTTACTAATTCTATGGCGGTGAGTAAGCCCTTGCCTCGCACATCGCCTACCGTTGGATGCGAGCGTAGCGTCTCAAGCCCAGTAATTAGGTGTTGCCCTACCTCAGCGGCTTTATCGACCAGATTCTCGCGTTCTATGATATTTATGTTGGCTAAAGCAGCAGCACAACAAACAGGATGTGCGTTCCAAGTCAGGCCATGCTGGAACATTTCTTGAAATCCCGGCTTAAACTTATCTCGCACCTTTTGCCTGGCTACTACTGCCGCAATCGGTAAATATCCGCTTGAAGTACCTTTAGCTATGGTCATTAAGTCAGGTATAACATCATAGTGTCCCTCACAGGCAAACCATTTCCCAGTTCTGCCCCAACCACAGATCACTTCGTCCATAATTAAAAGTATGTCATATTTATCGCAAATCGAGCGTACCATAGGCCAGTACTCAGGCGGTGGCGGTATCACACCTGGTGCTCCTGAAATAGTTTCACCAATTACTGCAGCCACTGTTTCGGGATCTTCACTAAGAATCTGCCGCTCTATATCAGAGGCACAGAGTAGATTACAGTCTGGATAGGTTAACTCGTATTCACAACGATAGCAAAAGGGCGCGGCGGCATGCCTGATCCCTGGCGTCATTGGTTCGAAAACCCTTCGTGTGAAGAAACTGGGGCCGGTGATAGTATGAGCACCGCTTCCAGCGCCATGATAAGCTCTTTTCTTTGTAATGATCTTGTACTTTTTAGGATAACCAGATAGGGCTTGGTACTGTTTAGCCATAAGATAAGCAGTATCTACGGCATCCGAACCGTTGAGTACAAAATAAACACTATCCAGGTCCCCTGGTGCAAGACTGGCTATCTTTGAAGCTAATTTAATGGCGGGAATAGTCGGGTATTGCCATGTATTGACATAGCACAACTTCTGCATCTGTTCATAAACCGCATCGGCAATCTCCTTTCTGCCGTGACCGACGTTAACGAGCCATAATCCAGACATTAAGTCGAAATAGCGGTTGCCGTCAACATCTATAATATGAGTTCCTTCGGCTCTATCCATGATGGTAATCATTTCTGGTGTTAATTGATCCCATGCCTTAGAATGCATCCAAAAATGATCCTGAGTTCCCTTAATTAATTCATCCTTTTCCTTTTTACTAATAGGTGACATTTCTTCCTCCTTACATTAATAAAGAGTACTACGATCCACCGCACACATAGAGGTATTCGTAGTACCCTTCTAAATACTGGCCAATAAGATTATTGAGTATAGGATATGAATGAATAACTAGTCAAGGAATATAAAAGTCGGGATTTAGAGAAGTAACAAAGCTGCAGAATGTTGGCTAATTAATCCTTGATATACTTAATTTGTATATATAACAAAATTGCAGGATATCTCTCCTTTTTGTTCCTGCTGTGGTATAATCCAGCCATATGATTAGTAGACTATGTATTGATTGTGGCAAACAAATTGAAGCCCAACTTATAGGTAGGCGATGCCGGAAGTGTCTAAACACTGTCCTTGAATCAACAGATTACACATCTATTGATCCTTATACTATCAAGGATGTGGCAGACATAATGAATTTAACAAGCGACGAGTACGTGCGAAAGCTTTCTCGAGAGAAGAAGATTCCCGGACGGTTAGCTATCGGTGGTAACCGACATCTCTTTTCTCCCGCAATCATCAATCAGTGGCATAAACAAAATCACATCTTGCCAAAAGTACCAACAAATCCTTTGCAGGAAGAAGCCAAAATTAGATGTGAAAACAAGGACCACGACTGGTTGATGGAAGAGCGGTTCGAAGGTATTGCCTACCAGATCGAGAAAGATATACCCCAATCAGGTACAGAGGTACTGAAAACCGGATTCAGATACCGGAAAATTTGTTATTTCTGCGGATACGACGCAACGGTTGCCAACTTTCCTAACCTTTGACGTTTTCCTTAGATCTACTGCTTGTAATATTATGTCAAATATAAATAACTTGAAAGGAGATCAGTTTGAAGAATAAAAAGAGAGCAACTGCTTTACCGGTATCATACAGACCATCGAGGCTATGGGCTTCTCGCGACCCAAGCCTGAATGAAGAAAAAGAGGGTAATTGCCTTCTAAGCAGCGGGTCGGGGGTTCGAATCCCTCCAGGGACGCTATTTTGAGACTAAAAATCCGTAAAAACAGCGGATTTTTTCCTTTTTAACCGACCCGCTGCCTTGCGTAGCGATACGTCGCCTAGTCTAATACAAAGATCACATACCCATCACAGCAAGATCACAGACAGGTCACGGATTTTACAGGTTGAAGAAATATTGAGAAAACTATGCCTATAAAATTGCACTTCAAAGAAATAGCTTGATTCTAGCAACAATTAGTATTTAGTGATATGAATTACATCCTCATATTAAAAAACCAAGTAATACCCTTTTGTTGAGCAAAATATCATTAGAATCGAACTTAGTATTTTTTCTACCAGACTATACTCGATTAGCTGAGTAGTTCAATGCCAATTTGTTCTTTAATCAAATTAATCTTACTGTAAAAACGGAGGTTTATAATCGAGGCCAAGAAGGTTACGAGCTTTGGTCTGAAGTTTGGACAATAGAGATGTAAGTTGGCTTTTTTCTTCATCTGAAAGAGTATCGAAGATAAGCGTTATAGAACGTTCGGTGACGGTATTATTGTAAATATCCAATCCCTTGTCTGTCAGGACGACATACGTTTTTTGATCTCCATCTTTTTTAACTTTTGTAACAAGCCCTTTTTTCTGCATTCTATTTATGAGTGTCGTTATCGAGTTTAATTCCCTGATGGCAGACTCTGAAAGCTGCCCGGGAGTCAATCCTTCTTCACTTTGCGCAAGCATATGCATTACTTTAACCTGAGACTGACTCATCTGGTATTGCGCTAATTCCATCTTTACAGCTTTCTGTATGGTTTCTCCTGTCGAGTCGAGTAGAGCATGTAACTTAATCCTTGGATCATTAGCTTTCGACATAGTTTTTCCTCTCGATTATAAGATTTATACAATATTGCCCTACTCTCTTACATCATAACACAACATTCCGAATAGGGATCTTTTATAAGTAAAACAAATAACAATCTAATTTCTCTTGTTTTTGATTTTCAACCATGGCACGGAAACTTCTGGAAGATACTTGACACTAACAAAAAGTAAGTGATATATATATGAAATCATATATGAAGTCGTAAAAAGATTCAAGCAAGAAATCTAGTATGAATTTACTCGAATCCAATATTTCCAGCAGCTTTAAAACGTCTGAATAAATTACCCATTGAAAACGGATATAAGGAATAAACCGATATTCAGAAGAAACAATACAAGGAGAAAGTAAACATGGGAGAAGAACAATTTCCTGAAGGATGGATGGTCGTAGATCATATCATACCGGGCGTTACCGCAGAGATGATCGACTGGTGGTGGGTCAATATGGAGAAGGGGTATGAGCTGTGGTGTCCTGACGAGCACAAAGGATTCAAGTGGGAGGTTAAACCTCCCCTTGGGGGTCATATCGGAGCTGTTCAAATCGCTACAGAAAGTATCGATTATAGTCCGGTCAGGGATATAAGGATCGAATGGGTAGATCCCAACCTTGGAACCCAGGAACAGAAAGATTTCTGGACCTACGAGCATTTGCTTACAGCAGGCGGAGGGCCTCCCGGCCCCGGWCCTAAAGCRGTCGTACTCTCYCATCAGTGGGAAGCGATYCCMGGMGGATGTAAGATGCGTTCCTGYATGCACGGKTTCCCCGGTGGACCACCTCGCGGTGAATCATCYGGACCGCCGCCKGGACCTCCTCCRRGAGCGTCATCTCCTCATCCCAGCGGNAAAGNAGCCYASCGGWGGAGGATGGCCGGYACATAAYGTTGCYGAAGTCAGYACSTTCAAGAAYTTCCTKCCGGCWYTMTGGGGRATWTGGCAGGCTGTTCCGGATCCTGAGATAAACCGTCAGGCTTCACTAAAGATAAAGAAAGAAGGCTCAAAGATAGTCTACGTATAAACGACTCTTAGGGACGAAAAGGAGGTGAGTAATGGATGCAGAGTCCATGAGATGGGTCAGGGAAATACAGATCGATCTTGATACCTGTAAGGGTTGTAAGAACTGTATGAATGCCTGTTTTGTCGATGTGCTTCGATGGAACGAAGAGGACAAGAAACCTGTAGTTGCCTATCCAGAAGACTGTGTCTGGTGTCTGGCATGCGAAGCAGCCTGCCCGGTTGATGCAATAGAGGTTGTTCCTATCATCCCTGCACCTTTACGGACATCATTCTGATAAATGTGATTTAGAGTATATCCTCATTTTGTATACAGGAGGGATGAGTTGGCAGATTTAGAAAAAATAGGAGAAGTAGTCTCAACAGATGTCCTTATTATTGGAGGAGGTGTCGGCGGTCTTGCAGCCGCAATCAGGGCAAAAGAAGAATATCCCGATATCGATGTCCTCATGGTAGAAAAGCAGACCATCGGTTGGGCGGGAAAAGCGACGAAAATCGGAGGAGTCCTGGCATTTCTCGCGTCTGGAGGTGATGCTGATAAGTTCATTGATTTCCAGGTACGTAACGCTGGTTTCTACATAAATGACCAGGACTCTCTGGAGAAATATGTCGGGAGTACCTACCGGGCACTGGAACACCTCTCAGAATGGGGCGCGACTATCGCGAAAACACCTGAAGGCAAGTTCGTCGCAATCGAGAATTCCTTCGCACCCGGATATTCGATGACCTTTATCGACATAGACATGATGCAGCCCATGAGTAAGAGGGCGAAAACGCTTGGCGTTAAAATGCAGAACAAGATTCACATTATCGAGCTATTACAGAAAAATGACAAGGTTAACGGTGCAGTCGGCTTTGACATAGTAGACGGCCGGTTCTTTATCTTCAAGGCAAAGGCAACAATAATAGCTAACGGCAGCTGTGGTTATAAGGTCAGGCGTTTCTGGTCTGCGGGAACCGGTGATGGTATTGCTGCCGCCTACCGGGCAGGAGCCGAGATGCGGAATGCCGAGTACGGCAACCTCTATGGTCATGTCGTGATGAGAAACCTGGACGGCGGCATGGCAGGTAATATGTTCCTGGTAAACGCCCAAGGAGAAAATCTGGCTCAAAAATATATGCCCGATATGGGACCGGCAGGAATATTTTTACCTGTAAAGCTGGGAGTTGGTCTGGAAACAGAAGTTGCTGAGGGAAGAGGTCCGATATATTTCCAACCACCAACAGGCGGACCGGGTCGACCCGGAGGTGGAGGTGGCTTCGGTCAGAGTCTGCCGAAAATCGGAAAGTGGAACCAGTTAATTCAAGGAAAAGCGGAAAAATATGGTCCTCAACCTCCCAGCCGTGAAATAGCGGTCCCCTTACACGGTGAGCTTTCATGTATCAGAGTGGACGCAGATATGAAGACCACTCTGGAAGGTCTCTGGGCTATAGGAGATACCAGTTACGCGGGATCGGCCGTGGCGGGTGCCGTTGCTTCACCTCCGGGCGTGACACCTGGTTCAGGTATTATGTTTGCGGTTATAAGCGGCGAATGGGGCGGAATAGATGCCGCACGATATGCAGCTACAACCTCGGAATCAGATGTGGATACAGCCGAGGTTGCCCTGAAAAAGGAAGGTGTGTTTGCCCCGATGAATACCGACAGTAAATACTCGCCATGGGAGGCCATTAGTTCGTTACAGGACGTAGTAGCTCCGATGAAGTACAGCCTGCGACGAAGTAAGGAAAGGTTGGAGGAGGCACTATCTAAAGTCGCATCGGTCAAGGAAAGATTACCTGAACTTCATGCGAAAGACACCCATTATCTCAGTAAATGCCATGAAGTGATCAGCATGACCGCATGCGCTGAAATGACCTTTACATCCGCTCTGGCTAGAGAAGAAAGCAGGGGATTCCATTACCGAGAAGATCATCCGGAACAGGATAATAAGAACTGGTTAAAGTGGGTAATATTGAAACAGGACGGAGATAGAATGAACGTTTCAACCGAGTCTATCCCGATTGAGAAATACAGTGTCAAACCTTCATAAAAAAATAACAAATGGAGGCAAGGAAATGAAGAAATTTATGTGGCTACTCGTCACGATAATGATGATAGTCGCGCTGTTGATTACTTCCTGCGAAAAGAAAGAAACAGACGACACATCAACCACCGAGACAACGACTGATAAACCCGTTATCACGGAAACCGAGACTGATACATCCGGGACAACTAAACCAACCGACGGAGAACAACAGGGAACAACAGAACCTCAATATGGCGGAATGTTGAATCAGATGTCCAGTATGGAGATTGGGGGCTTCGATCATGCTAACTATACAAGGGGATTTCTCAACAATGTATTCCTGGTGAACGATACAATGGTGGTTGGCGACTGGACAAGAGGGTTAGCCGGTACCGGCGAAATTAATTGG
>DUFA01000163.1 GCA_011191975.1 Dehalococcoidia bacterium | reverse complement strand
GACAGGAGCGTCAAGAACTGAACATTATGACGAGTTAGCCCCGATACTTATTAAGGTACTGAAAACAAAAACCACCAATGAATGGATAAGAGAACTTGCGGAAGTCGGTATCCCTTGTGGGCCTATCAATAATATAGCCGAAGTAGCCGCTGATCCACAGGTGGAACACCGAAACATGATTGTTAACGTTCCTCACCCTAAATTGGGAAAGGTAAAAATGATAAATACTCCTGTCAAGTTGTCACGCACTCCGGGCAGTATTGAAGGACCTGCACCCGAACTTGGTCAGGATACCAGAGAAATCCTGGCAGAATTACTTACTTTGAGTGATGATGAAATAAATGAACTTAAAGAGTCAGGTATTATATAAAAAAACATATCGGAGGAAATAATGAAAGCTGCAGTTTTTCATGGTGCACACGAAATCAGGGTAGAGGAATATCCCTACCCAAAATTACCAGATGATGGGGTGATAATAAAGGTTAATTCCAGTGGTATTTGCGGTTCGGACCTGCACGTGTATAGTCGCGGTGGCCGTGGTGGTGGCGATGGTATGATTATGGGACACGAATTTTCCGGTGATATTGTCGAAATTGGCAAGGACGTAACGGATGTGAAAGTTGGTGACCGGGTCGTAGCTATCGGTGGCGTCGGCTGTGGTGAATGTTACTGGTGTCAACAGGGGCAATACATCAAGTGTTCAAAGCTATCTTTTCTCGGATATGGTATCAAGGGAGCTTTCGCCGAATACACCGCCATTCCGAACTTCAAGATAGGAATGTATGCAGAAAAGCTTCCTGATTCGGTGTCGTACGAGGAAGGAGCTACAGCAGAACCTCTTTCCGTTGCATTATACGCAGTAAACCAGGTGCAACCCAAGCCGGATGATATTTGCGTCGTTACTGGTCTTGGAATCATTGGTATCTGCGTTATACAAATTCTCAGATCCCGTGGTGTAAAAACTATAATTGCCAGTGGTCGGAGAACGAAAAGGCTTGAGATTGCCAAACAGAGTGGTGCCGAGGTGGTTGTAGACGCTGCAAAAGAAGATATAGTCCCAGTTGTTGAAAAGGTAGCCGGCAGCAGGAAAGCCGACGTGGTTTTCGAAGTTGCGGGTGTACCCGAGTTATTTCATAAAGCTCTACAGATGGTTCACCGGGGAGGTGTAGTTGATCTCGTCGGTCTATACATGGAACAGGTTACATGGAGCCCATCAGTAATCGTAGGGAACGATATAACACTTATCGGTTGTGGATTAAGATGGGATTTACCCGGCGCCGTTGAGCTTCTCGCCAGCGGTAAAGTCGATACAAAACCCATGATAACTCATGAATTCTCCCTCGATCAGACGAAAGAAGCGTTCGAAACTCAATTAACATCTCAGGATGCTATCAAAGTAATAGTAAAACCGTAGTATAGGTTTTTGGTTTTTGTGAATACGAATTGACAACTGGAGAAATCAAGCACTCATAGTCATTGCGAGTTTCGCCGTCAACAGGCGAACCGTGGCAATCTCTATCAAATAAATACAGCCCCGATTATATCAGGGCTGTATTCTTATTTTTTCTTTATTTCTCTGGCTTTAGCCTGTTCTACTTTTGCCTTCAACTCAATAAGCTTAAAGACGGTTTTCGCTTTGCCTGCCAGTTTGAAATTTTCCATCTCTGACCTCTCTTCCCGATATCATTGATGGGTTCAACAATATCACTCTTAAATAAAGAAAAGGATAAAGATGGTAAATATTTTATTAACGTTCCATAAACATTTTATAAATATTTTGTGGAACGTTCGAAACCACTAGAGTACCTGGTATATCCAGTCCTGGTGGTACACATCAGGTTCGCCTTTAGGCAGGGTCTGAAATTCTTCACTTACCTCGACAAGTTTCCACTTTCCTTCTGCTTCCAGGCTGTCCTGCTTTTCCTTGAATCCGCTGTCCCTGTATACATCAGGTCTCAATGAATAAACGATATATCCACCCTTTTTTGTCACACGGAGAAGTTCATCAAGCGAACTGGCCGGGGCATGGCCGACCGTCATGACTCCCACGCTGACCACAGCATCGAATGAATCACTATCATAACCCAGCGTTTCACCCATGACCATCTGGTGAAATTCCTGGTAGACTCCTTTATTCCTGGCTTCTTCAAGCATGCCCTCGGAAATATCCATTGCTACCAGGTTCTTATAGCCTTCTTTCGCCAGTAATTCTCCCACCAGTCCGGTTCCAGCACCGGCATCGAGTACTCTGGCATCCTTCGGTACATATTTACTAAAATACTTCACTGCCATCTTAGGCCCGACCCAACCGAACCCTTCATCAAGATCGGTATCATAATCTTTGGCCCACTGGTCGTATCGTTCTTCCAGTTCCTTATTGTCCTTCGAGGAATATATCCACTGGACTCTTTTCTCTCTCTCGTCCATTTCATTCTCCTTTCTCTATCAGCTGTTTGTTCATAAACCCCCTACAAGGATTTTATCTACCGACATCACACTGTATCCCGTAGTGTTCAAAAATACCCTTCAATTTCCCTATCGTCTCTTCATCGGGAGTTTCGAAATCTTTACCGGAATAGTCTCTTCCCAGCATCTTATACTTTCCGACACCAAGCCTGTGATAAGGAAGTATCTCTACTTTATTGCTCTCTCCTAGAGACTTAATAAACTCAGCCGTCTCACGGATATTATCTTCATCAGAATTTACTCCGCCGATCAACGGTATTCTGAAAAGCACCTCTGCTCCACTTTTACATACGATTGCTGCATTTTCCTTGATGCGTTCATTATCGACACCTGTGAATTCTTTGTGTCTTTCAATATCCATGTGCTTCAGATCGAATAGCACGTTATCGGTGTATCGAAGAACATCCTTGAGCACTTCACGGGAAGCATATCCGCAGGTATCGAGGCAGGTATCGATTTTCTCTTCTTTACAATTTCTGAAGAGTTCGATAACAAATTCAGGCTGCCCCAAGGGTTCTCCCCCTGAAACGGTTATTCCTCCGCTGCTGCCCGAGTAAAATAACCTGTCTTTCAGCACTTCCCTGAATACTTCATCGACCGTTACTGTTTTCCCGTAAATGGTGATCGCCTCTTCAGGGCACGACGGAATACACCGCTCGCAACTATTACAGACAGAACGGTCGATAGTAATTTTTCCATCATTAATAGTTATCGCATCTTCGGGACATGTACTCACACAAATGCCGCATCCCGTGCATCGTTCCACGATTATCCCGGGTTCCGGCATGGGGTTAATAGACTCTGCATTCGAACACCATCTGCAGCTCAACGGGCATCCTTTCATAAAAACGGTCGTCCTTATCCCCGGTCCGTCATGAACTGAAAATTTTTGGATATTGAATATTATCCCGAACACTTCCGTATTTATCATGGTTCTACTATAAATAGGAATGTTAAAACGATTGCTCCGTCCTGGCTATTATCTCGTCCTGCACCTCCGGTACCAGGAGGACAAAATAGGCACTGTATCCCGCAACTCTGACAATCAGATCTTTGTAGCCTTCAGGATGCTCCTTTGCTTTCCTGAGTGTCTCAGCATCGAGAATATTGTACTGAATATGCAGGCCACCGTTCCTGAGAAATGTCTCTGTAAAATCCGCCAGTTTTTCAGCAAAGCCTTCACTCTTAAAAAGTGATAGCGGGAATTTCTGGTTTAATACAGCCGTCTTTGCATCGGAAAAATCAGCTTTTAAAGCGGAATTACACACAGCGGTCGGACCGTTCGTATCAGCACCCTGTGTCGGAGAAAGAGAAGCATCAGCAAGCGGAAGTCCGGATTTTCTGCCGTTAGCCAGTGCTCCTACTCCTTTACCACCGTAATAGTGCCATGTCAGCCCCTGGCGAATTACGGTGTATTTAGATCCGAAGGGAGTAACTTTATCTTTAAGATACTTCGGTATTATCTTCCCTACATCCCTGACCAGATAGTCGGCCTCGTCTATGTCATTGCCGTATTTCGGCGCATCGAGACACATTTTCCGGATTTCCTGTCCCCGTTTTTCCTCAAAGTTATTATCGAGAGCTTCAAGAAGTTCATCCATCGTCAGGACTTTATCATCGTAGATTAATTTCTTTATCGCCATTAATGAGTCCGCCGCAGACACGTGTCCGCGATCGATTACATCCCAGACAGGATGGTCTGCCGGATCAGCCATCTGCCCGCCCATCATAATATCGTAACCGTTCTCAAGGCATCCGGTAGCAAAGGTTGAATGGAGTGGCACTCTCCAGGTAGATAACTCGGCCGTATGCGCGATATGATTTCTATAGACAAATCGTTCTACGACATACGCAGCCTGTTTTTCCATCGCCTGGAATAATTCATCGAACGTCTTGAATTTTCTCGGGTCTCCGGTCTCAAGACCAATCATTTTACCGGTCATCGGTGCTATACCGTTATGTAATGTTATATCTAGCAGCAACGCGAGATTTATATACGAAATCGCCTTGCAGTGATAGCCCTGGTTCTTGGGATGCGCATAGGAACATCCCAGATAAGCATGATCTCTGGCATCTTCTACCGGGACACCCCTGTCTATAAAATACTGTGTGGTGGTATCGCCATTAATAAACTGCGGATGTCCTGCACCGGTTATCTTGTTGGTCTCTATGGCTTTCATCATCGCCCAGCGAGGAACGCCGTCATGCCAGGTGAAGGTGAAGTGAGGTTCTGCATATTTCAAAAGCCCGACCATATGTAAGAAGAGGTAAGTGAGTTCGTTACAGGCATCACTGCCGTCGCGTTTCATTCCCGCCAGCGTAATATTCGATATTTTATTGGTCTGGACAGCTTCTCTCATTAATACCTGTGAGCACTGTTCGCGACGACCTATTAGTGTGATAAAACTCCCGACGAGATCGGCGGCTTTTTCTATCGTAATTTTTCCTTCTGCTATATCTCTCTCAAAATATGGATAAAGGCACTGGTCCAGCCTGCCGATATAGTCACCGATACGTCCGTTTTCCAAGACCTTAGCCAGTTCGACGAACGATACCGTCTGAACGGCTTCATGAAAACTTGATGGTGGATTTTCAGGGACTACCTCGCATACTCTGGCAACTTCTTCGAGTTCAGCTTGACGTTCCGGGTCCGTTTCCTTCTCCGCCTGCATTCTGGCTTCTTTTGCATAATTTCGGGCGAAGGCGATGAGTCCTTCGGATACGTTGATAACAGACTGCCAGAACCATATCTTCTCGGGATCTTCTACTCCCGACATCTCGGCATTCTCAAGCCTTTCTCTGGTTTCTGCTAATATCCCCTTCAGTCCCTTGTCAAAGACTTCGTCGTAATAGGTAATACCGTATCCCGGAGGAGCGTAATGGTAAGGAGCCTGTCCCCTTGCTTCTGTCACATCATCCTGCCATGTTCCGAAAACTGAATGGTTTAGTTCTTCTTCGAGATCACGATTTGTCTTTCCTTTGAAATACTTGCTGTTTTCTATTAAAGCCCGCTCGTCTTCCTCATTAAGAACGCCGATAACATTCAGACCGCCCATGGTGATCTGTCCTTTATCGGATTCCGGTAAAAGTTCAAGTATCAGGTTGGAATCATAGTTGATCATCGCGTAGGAACCGCGAAAGTACTTGGTTATGCTGCCAACGACAAGCTCATTCTCGAATACCGGTGTAGGTATATTTTCAAGGACTTTTTTAACAGCCTTTGAAATGCGAATTTCTATCGGCTGTCCTTCAGTCTCCCGCCATGACTCTGCATAGTATGTTCCACGCTCGCTGGCAAGACGCGGCGTATCGTTAAGATACCTGTTTTTCAAACCTTTTAATCTGTCATTTATTTTCAGGTTATCGATCTCAGTCAACACATCTGTGTTAATTTCGTATCCTGTTTTCGTTTCGATTGCCATTTCCTTACCACCTTTTCGCCGGTCAACATCATAAACTCACTCTATTCACTCGCTATCCGGTAAGAGATTCGATCACCGACACGGCCTGGAATCCGTCAGCCCCATAACCGTCTGCGCCGATTTTCTGAGCGTATTCCTCTGAAACAGGYGCTCCSCCGATAACTACTTTTACGTTATCCCTGACTCCTGCGTCTTTAAGCGCGTTGATCGTGTCTTCCATATGTGCCATAGTACTCGTGAGCAGGGCTGATAGACCAAGTATATCAGGCTTTTCTTCTTTTACCGCAGCAACAATGGCTTCCGGTTCGATGTCGTTTCCCAGATCCTTGACTGTATACCCGGATCCTCGCAATAGGATAGATACAATGTTCTTTCCGATATCGTGCAGGTCTCCCTTAACGGTAGCTATGAGTATCTTGCCTTTCGATTTGATACCACTCCCTTCAAGGTGAGGTTCAAGCATCTCCATTGCCGCACCAACCGCTTCGGCGGAAGCAAGCATGTCCGGGATAAAATACTCTCCGGCTTCGAACTTATCGCCGACAAGACTCATTCCCTTTGTCAAACCTTTGTTTATAATTTCTTTCACGTCTATGTTCTGGGCAAGGGCTTCCTCGACAAGTTCGGTAACAGCCGGCTGCCCTACCAATCCCTCATCCATTCCTTCGTCATCCTGGGTGACTCTTCCCTGGATCACATTCTCTCTTATCTGGTCGATGATACTGTCTGTCATTTATTCCTCCAACTATTAGCCATTCTTTAACCTTGTCAATAATCCGGGTGTTGTATTGTATATTCTATCGATAAGATCATTATCGATATGGTTGCGCGGTCGCTGCATTATCTCATCGGTTTTCTCTATAGCCCTGAGTAAAGTATCGTCTGCCATTTCTTTACTCTCGAAAGGATATTGCGGTGATATTTCCCCGGTTCTTAAAGCTGTCCTGGCAAATCGGGTAAACAGCTTTGTAGATGAAGTCATAACTTTTCCCATTTGGCTCAGAACGTCACCCACAGATTCTTCTGTAATCCGGGGCTGAGATGCCAGTCGTCTTATAATACTTATGTGGGCGTCATCCAGCACCGCCTGTACAGGACAGAAAGTACTTGTCCTTTCCAGCAGTCCGAAAGCATAGTGAAGGTATTGCGGACCGGCAAGCGTTATCATTATCTGTGAGAAAAGTCTTTCAACAGATGACTGAATTCCCGGGACTTTCACATCGGAAACACCGCCCGAAGAATAACAGGGGACTCCATAGTACCGTGCCATCTGTACGCAGTCAATATTGAACTGGCTGAATTCAGGCACACCATAGGAATCATGAAGATCCGTCATATTCGCCCGACCCGGAACGCTTCCGTATAATACGGGGGTCCCCTTATTTACCAGTTGCGTCAACGCTATTCCTGCAAGTATCTCGGCGTTTATCTGGGCAACAATACCGGTTTCCAGTATCGGAGCGGTAGATCCCCCCTGAGGTGCACTCGATATCACCAGGGGTATACCTCTCTTCGCTATCTCGATGGTTTTCTCAGTGGTATCATCGACGAACTGAAGAGGGCTCTTGATAAGAGAGGTGATAATCGATATTATCGGATTTTCTTTAAATTTTTCCTCACCACCGGCAATAATATGCACCATATTCATCAGGTTATCGAGCTCATTCAGGTCGGTTAAGCCTGCCATTACGTGTTTTGATGTATTGTTGAGAGATATAAAGAATTTGTTCACGTCCTTGTTGGAATCATTGATATCGTCATCCTGTATATTCACACACCGCAGAAAGCCATCCCACGAATCAAGGTTTTCGCACAGATGGGCTGCTTTCGCCAGTCTTTCGGTATTTCCCTTCTCGGATCGAAAGACCGGCATGTTGATTTCTTTCGATGTATTCTTTTTACTGACGAACGATTCGATATCAGCTTCCAGCCAGTTATTTGTCTCGGAACCGGAAGCGAAATGTACTACAGGTTGACCAGCGTCAAGCAACAGACCGTTATCTTCATTCCTTGCACCTAATTTGACCTTCGACGGGGCGGATTCCACCGCGTCCATAACCATCTTTTCAGGAATATTAAGTGTCCACCGTGGAGAGCTTTCAGTTTTAACCTCCGTAACCTCAGCTCCGGATACGGCAAATATTACTGCAGCATCTTTATTAAAACAGCTAATCCCCGGAGCTTTAAGGATATCCATCGATGCTCTGTGAACCCGTTCCACCTGTTCTTCGTTAAGTCGTTTATACGGTACTACCAGTACGCCTTTACGTGCCACTCTCGTACCTCCTAATCCACAATCCTTCCGCTGCGATGAGCTCGCATATATGCTCTCGCAGAACTCTCTCTACCCGATAACAGCTTGATGATACTCACCATGCTCATCATTTTCTTATCCAGAGGGTCCATAATCGCCGCATCAAGTCCGGCCTGGGCTGCCATCAACAGGAAAGCCCTGTTCACCAGTTTTCTGTTGGGAAGACCGTATGATATGTTACTCAGTCCTACCACTGTATTCGTTCCGGGATATCTTGTCTTTATCTCTCTGATAGTATCGAGTGTTACTTTCCCCTGCTGTGAGTCGACCGATACAGGAAGTACAAGCGGATCGAAATACACTTTTTCTTCTGTAAGCCCCATACCGGTAAGTGTATTGAGTATCGTTTCACAGGCATCGAGGCGTTCGTTCACATTATCAGGAATACCTTCGCCGCCCATTGCCAGGGCAATCAAACCGGAATTCCTTTCGGCTGCCATAGGTCCAATGGTATTCAGTCGAACCGCTTCGGCTGTAACTGAATTGATTATCAAATTGCCATCAAATACGCTAAGACCGGCTCTAATAACCTCAGGATTATCGCTATCAATAGCAAGGGGTTTTTCCGTGACAGCTTTTATAGTGTTAACCAGCCATTTCATCGATTCGATTCCGGATGATTCTTCACCGCTGCCGTTCCCGGCATTAATATCGATA
>DUFA01000162.1 GCA_011191975.1 Dehalococcoidia bacterium | reverse complement strand
GACAAGCAATGGCAGAAGGAACTGGACTTCCAGGATATGTACGTCTATTACCATATCAAACAGTCTCAGGGAGATGCCGATTTAAGCCTGCCGAAACGTAACTGGTACGCTCTTAAAGTAATCGTCGACTTCCTCGAGAAACAGGAGTTTGTTGAATCGAATAAAGAAGGTACGCATTTTTCGATTACGTATAAAGCAATGGATATAATACTCAAAAATATCCTGTCAGGTACCCCAAAAAACGGTAACGAAAAGGACAGCCGGCGAAGGTTCAGCAAGCACGCCACCGAACGCAGCCAGGATACCCGTCGGTACGTGACCGGCGACGTGTTCAGGGATATCTCGATACGACGGACGATGAGAGAAATCGCCCGTAGAAGGCGGAAAACATCCGAGATTAACAGGCATGACCTGAGGATATTCCTGAAAGAACACCGCGAACCGAAGTCAGATATCCTTCTGTGCGTCGATTCCAGCGGTTCGATGGGATTCCATCGAAAGCTGATCATGGCACGACTTACAGCCGCAGCCATAGCCAGAGATGCACTGAGGAACGGCAACAGGGTTGGAGTAGTCACGTTCGACGACCTTGGAAAAGCCAGAGTGACGCCAACCGACAATGAAGAAACCGTCATGAGATATATTACAGGAATTACTTCGGGTGGAAACACCAATATCGGTGACGGTCTCAAATGCGCCGGAACCATCCTGAGACGGGAACGGGGTCGTAACCGCAAGGTAATAATGTTGATAACCGACGGAGAGCCTACTGCCATAACTCAGAAAGCTATACGGACACTCGAAAAATCTGATAAAAAAGATATGACGGGAGAATACGCGGTAATCGAAGCCCGGAATGCTTCCGCAGCCGGGATCGAGACATCGGTGATACATATTACCGATGAAAAAGCTACTGGAAAAAACCTGGTTGAAAGCATCGCGAAAGCAGGTCACGGAGAGGTAAAACGGGTTGTCCGTCCCGATGACCTTAGAACGATTATGATATAGTAAGATAGCGCTGAGAGTAATCCGACAGGGGGGAAAATGGAATTAAGGGAAGAGTTAAGCAGGTCGATTTTGACAAAACTGAGTGAAAAGAAGGATCCGCTGGAAGGATTTTATGCTTCGGATGAAACAAAGGAAGCTATCCTGGCAGTAGCAATTTCAGGTCGACACCTGCTCCTGGAAGGACCTCCCGGTATCGGGAAAACTACCGTTGCCAGAATTCTTGCCGGTCTCTTACCCTCGATGTACATCGTCTCCGGCTGCAGATATAATTGCGACCCCCAAAATCCCCAGTGCCCGGAATGCATTGGTGCAAATCCGTTACCCGAGCCGGTTAAAATAAACGGTAAAGGACGGTTTGTCAGGGTACAGGGATCTCCCGAACTGATGCCAGAAGACCTGCTGGGCGATATCGATCCTGTTGTGGCAATGCAGTGTGGAATTCATGATCCCCAGGCATTCACTCCGGGGAAGATACAGAAAGCCCACCGGAAAATCCTGTTTATCGACGAGTTAAATCGTGTTCCCGAACGCACCCAAAATACCCTAATCGAGGTACTGGAGGAAAGGACAACGACGATCGCCGGTTTTGAACTCAATATTATGGTAGATACTGTCGTAATAGCAACCCAGAATCCTGAGGAGTACGCCGGTGCCGAAAGGATTTCAGAAACGCTTGGTGACCGGTTCGAACGAATTCATATCGGATACCCCACCGAGGAACAGGAAATAAATATCATTAAGCGGTATGCCAGGCGACTGCCCGATGTTACGATAGATGACTCTCTGATCAGTGATACCGTGAAAATGTCTCAGGCGACCAGGACAAGCAGCCACTTCTCCCGCCCGGCCAGTGTACGCGCCAGTATTGCCACCTATGAGCAGTCACAGGCTATTGCCCGGCTTAATGGTCGAGATGCAGTATCCCGTGACGACGTAATAAAAGCAGCGAAGATAAGCCTCGAAAGCAGGACTGAAATTTCACCGGACAGCCGATACTACGATTCACCAGGCGGTCTGTTTGGCAGTATCACAGGTGGTGCCGGAATAGATTAATCGTTCATTCTTGCTAGAGCGACAGCTCCGAGTACTCCTGAATAATCTCCCAATCCCGGGGTCACTATGTAATTTTCAATATCTTCCGTAATCTTCGATGAATCGATATACCCGTTAAGGTATTCGATGGTCTTTTCTCTTACCTTCAGAAGCAGCGATGGATTCTTCATCAGTCCACCGCCGGTAATAAACTTCCCGGGAGACAGTGTGCAGATAATATTACCTATTCCCAGAGCAAGGTAATGTGCTTCCAGTTCCCAGGCGGGATGGTCTTCAGGTAGTTCTTCCGCCGGCGTGCCCCAGCGTACTTCCACCGCTTTACCGGAAGCCAGCCCTTCCAGGCAGTCTCCGTGATAGGGACAGCAGCCTTCGAATGGATCCTTTTCACGGTCATGAGGTATACGAATATGTCCCATCTCGGGATGAACCAGCCCGTGTATCAGCCCTCCGTTTACCATCCCTCCACCGCCGATCCCGGTGCCGATAGTCATATATATCAGGCTATCGATACCCTTTCCGGCTCCCCAGAGGTATTCGGCCAGGGCAGCCCCGTTCACGTCAGTGTCTATCGCCACCGGTAGGCTAAGCGCCGATTTCACTATCCCCAGGATATCGGTGTGTTCCCAGCCGGGTTTAGGCGTATGGGTGATGTACCCATATTCGGGCGAGTTACTGTCAAGATTCAACGGCCCGAAAGAAGCAATTCCCACCGCCGAGAGTAGATCCGAACCGGAGTAACTGTTAAAAAAGCCTACCACCTGCTTGATGGTCTCTTCCGGTGTCGTTGTTGGGAAGACGGTTTCGGCACGTATATCATCCGGTCCCATGCCGATAACACAGACGAACTTGGTCCCTCCGGCTTCTATCCCGCCATATACTTTTTCCATAACGGATATTAATACTCGCTGTTATAGACTCGCTGGTGTTCCTTGAGCATACACCTGTCCATCACCACTCGCAGTCCGGCTTTCCGTGCGTATTCCGCGGCTTCMTCGTTTATCACGCCTTCCTGYAKCCAGACGGTTTTCGCRCCGATTTTCACCGCTTCYTCGACKATCGGCAGAACATCCTCYGGCTTTCTGAAAATGTCGACCACGTCAATGGTAACCGGAATACTGCTGAGGTCCGGATAACTTTTCTCACCCAGCGTCGATTCTATCGACGGATTTACCGGAATAATCGTGTATCCGTTTCCTTTCAAATAACTGGCAACACGGTGACTCGGTCGTTCGGGATTGGCAGACAGACCCACTACCGCGATAACCTTACTTTCCTCAAATATCTGCTCTTCCAATTCTATACTCATGGCATTCCCCCTGGTTTACTGAAATTAATGTGGTTTAACAGCCAAGGTGACTGAATAATTATACTCTTCATCACCAGTTGTCTTAAAGATTTTATAACCAATATCTTCAACCCATTTATTGACTGTATGTGCCGGGCGAAGTGTCATTCTTAGTGGATTACCTTTGAAATCTGAAAAAACCTGTTGGGTGAATTCAAGACTTACATGCTTCGACTGATTGGTAAAAAGGAAACACCCCCCTTCTGGCAACACATCGTATATCAGAGACATACTCTCCTGTACACGAGCATCATCATTAATCCAGTCATAGAAACCTGATGAAACGATAATATTTGGTACAGGCTCTACTTGCGCCAGTGATTCGGCGGAAAAAGCATCGCCGGTTTCAAACTTTACTGAATTTATTCCCATTCCCAATGCATTATTGCCACCGAGAGTTAGTGCATCTTTATCGAGATCCCTGCATACAGCAGTCACGTCCTGCATGTCTTCGCGTGATAAAGTATCGAGAATATATCTTGCTACCCCGGCAGCTACATCAAGTATTGCCGGTTTTCTGTTTCTCTCTCGCTGCTGTTTTATGGCTTCAACAAGATAGTCTTCAAGATTCCTTTTCCGGATTCTGACATCTTCCCAGGCCGGGTGGGAGAGATAGGTGCGGTCAAGCCATTTTCCTATCAGGAATTTTCCTTGTGGTTGATTGCGGTAAATATAGTCCAGCATTATTCCAGAAGTGAGTCCAATCCGACTCACCATCCGAATACCCTGACTTGCCTGGCCAACAGTTTTCACTCCTAATCGTGTTAACAGTATCTTTGACCGTAAAAGAATTCCCATAATATTCACTCTCAATTTTTTGTACCAAGATTTCGAACGCGTTCTTCGAGGTTTTTAGATGCATTGTCATCGTCCATATTCGCGTATACTCCGTCCCAATATTGCACAGGCTGGTCTAAGTAAAGGCTTATCTTCTTCCGCCTGGGCACATATCGTGACTTTGGTAAACTTTCAAAACTCCCTCTGATATAAGCCGGAATAATCGGCAAATGCGCTTTCTTGCTGAGTAATATCGCTCCTTTCTGGAATTGATTGATTTGGCCATTTTGTGACCGGGTGCCTTCTGGAAATAACAAAATGCTGTTACCCTTACGTATTTTCGACAAGCAGAGTATTAACCCCCTGGTCTCACTACCGGTACGGTCGACAGGAATTACATTCGCCATCAAACGAGCAAAAAAAGAAACAAACCATCGATTAAAGAAATAGTCCTTCGCTGCCAGCGTATAGGTACGGTTGATACGAAGTAACGGTAAAGAAGCAAATACTACCGGAGCATCAAGGTGACTTGAATGGTTGGGAGTAATGATATAAGCCTGATTATCCAGGATATTCTCTCTTCCTATCACTTCGAGATTATTATAGTATCGAAGAAACAGCCGTGTGAACATATGTAACACAGGTCGGAATAATTTAAGCAGCAGGCTATCGCGAACAAGATCATATGGTGTTGGAGGAGGCGCATATTCCCAGTTGTATTGACTATCTTCAGAATTCATCGTTTTTATCTAAATCACCTGATATTATAAAGAATTCAGGATACCATCTGATGGATATAGAAAGCATTCATAAAATGGAAGAAAATAGGGCTGACAAACAGGACACTATCCAATCTGTCGAGTAGTCCTCCATGACCGGGTATCAGGTTACCTGTATCTTTTATCTGAACGTCACGTTTTATAACGGAAATAACCAGGTCACCACACGTACCACCGAAAGCAAGCAACAAACCGAAAAATACCGTTATAAGAACCGACATATCATAGAGAGCAAATCGTAATCCGATGGTGACGCAAACGGTAACGATCATGGCGCCTATAGCTCCTTCCCAGGTCTTGTTGGGGCTGAGGTTCGGCACCATATGCCGTTTTCCAAAATTCGAACCGATAATGTAGGCTACTGCGTCATTAGTAACCACTATAAGCATCATCGCTAGCACCAGTTCACGACCTGTGGAAATATTTAAAAGGAATGCCAGGTGCGCAAGAAACCAGCCGAAATAGATAACTCCTATTATTGTGAGACAGGTTTTTTGTATCATAGCGCTGAACTGGTCGCGAAAGATCGGTATAAGAAAAATTAATAAGATTAAGTATGCCGGCATCGACATAAATAGACCGAAACCTTTTATGAAAACGGCAACATATACCAGGATGATACAGAACCTTCCCAGCCACATGTGGGTGCGTTCTCTCCAGAGACCTACTGCACGGGAAAATTCCTCAAAAGCAAATAACGAAAGTACCAGGAAAAAAGCCTGCATCACAGTTACACCAAGAAGCATAGGTACGATGAAGATGGGAAACATGATGAACCAGGATATATACTTGGTCCACACCGAACGGATATCTTTACCCTTATAGCGCCTGATTATTGAAAATACAACGAGAGGAACACTCCAGCCTACCAGAACCACGGCCAGCAAAATCACCATTCTCAACCAGGTTTCTTCGGGTAAATTCATAACTCTAACCCGTCACTAATTTACTGTAATTTTTTCGATAGTTTCACACCGAAAAGGAAAGAATCCATCAGATCTTTGTCATTGGGACGGCCTTTATAGGTCTTGTATTTCTGGTGATAACCGGGGCAGGAGAATCGACCTACCGGTTTTTTATTCCACGCTTCTGCGATTAAGTTCATACAGGTACCTGAAGTAATCTGTCCCCATACCGGCAGACCGAAGGTAACAAAAGTCACTAACTTCGCAGATTGAGGATTGTTAGTATCTTGATATTTCTGAAGGGCGGGAGTGGGTCTCTTACGTATATTAGGCGAACCTATTACGATCATTTCGTATTTACCGATATCCTCAGTTTCTGAGATCGATCTTACTGAGCAGCCTATTCCTTCGGCTATTTTTTCAGCCACTTTACGAGTATTATCTGTAACAGAATCATATATCACTATCGCACGACTCCGATTACGCCCGGAATCCAGTTTCTCGACCGCTTCTTTGTATTTGATTTCACGTAGTTGCCCTTTTAACCTTCTCAATATCGTGTACTGCCCTAAAACCGTCATTATCCCCATCGACCATTCCATGGGAGTAGCCTGGATACCAAACCACTGGACCATCTGTTTCTCAGGCAGGACTACAAACTGCACCAGGGTAAAAACCATGATTACTACCATTCGTTCGACTTTACCCATCGGACCATGATGTTGCCATGAGACGGTTAATGCTTTACCAAGCATACCGGTATAGCTGACCAGGAACATGGTACCGATCGCAATAATACCCAGCCAGTTCCGGCAAAGCGGTGAGAGTGCTATCCCTGCTATCATCAAAATATCGGAATACCTGTCCGGAAGCGCGTTGACGATCTCTCCTTTTAAAGAAAGATTACCTCTTTGTATAGCCATAATCCCATCGAGAGTATTAAGAGTCATGCGAAAGAGGATTAAGAGAATAGCAATGATCAGCAAGACGGGGTGATTTACAGAATCATAGAAACACCACGCTGTTGCCGCTGCAACAACGACAGCAAAATAACTCACGATATCCGGGTGCAGCCAACCAAGCTTACCGGCTAAGGGCTGTAGTATCTTTCTGTAGGGGAATTTTAAAAGATACATATCCATTATTTATCTTTTCTCCCACAGATTATATCTGGTGGATTAAACAAAGTAATTCACGCAATACGTACGCGATTTAATGGGGTATTATAACATAAATTAACACCTTTTTAAGGTACATATCGGAATATTGAGGTTATTAATAATCTACTGTCTTTGGTGGTTATCGGACTTACAGTCGAATTCTGCCTATTGTGTTATTATTGATATTAGAAAAGTGACAATTCCCCCAGGAGGTTAAAATGGCTATTGATGAGAAGAAACTGGAAGAAACAATAAGAGCGTCACTGGTTAACGGGAAGCTGCCGTGTCCGGTGGCATTCAAGATCAGTAAAGACCTTGATGTAAGTACAAAAGCAATCGGAGAGATGGCGAACAAACTGGAGATTAAGATTGCCAACTGCCAGCTTGGCTGCTTCCCCTAGTCCTTAGTTGCGACAATTACTGTAATTATTATTCCGTTCGCCCTCGTATCAAGTACGGGGCAAGCTCTGAGCTTGTCGAAGGGCGCCGTTGTGGTTCGACAGGCTCGCCACGAACGGCTTGATTATCCTACTTTTCTACGCAACCAGGTACCGGATTCGGATTTTCTTCACACTAATGGAAAATCGTGCCGCCGTCTACCACGATCGTCTGGCCGGTAATAAAGTCGCTGTCTTCTGATGCCAGGAACACGGCTGTACCAGCCAGGTCGTCAGGGTATTCTATTCTCTTGATTTGACGAGTTCTGGCCCTGATTTCATTACTTTTCACAGCAGATTCGTCGGAAGAGTCCTCGCTGAGAGTTCTTCCCGGGGCGATGCAGTTGACGTTGATATTGTATTCGGCCATCGCGGATGCGAGACTGCGTGTCAATCCGATAATACCGGCCTTGCTTGCAACATAATGTGGCATAACCGGTGTACCTTCGAAGAACGTCGCTGAAGCCATATTAATGATTTTTCCTTTGTTTTGTTTTTTCATGTATGGGTACACAGCTCGTGAACAAAGAAATGTCCCTTTGAGGTTCACCGCCAGCATACGGTCCCATTCGTCCATGTCAAGTTCGTCGAACGGCACCGTTGATACCTTGATCTTACTGAAAATAGCGGCATTGTTTACCAGTATATCGATGCTACCAAAGATCTCGGCCGTTTTTTCGGCTATTTCCAGGGTACTTTTTTCATCGGATACATCTGTCTTTACAGCAGCAGCGTTCATACCTTCGGTCTTCAGTTCTTCCACCGTTTTTTCAGCGTTATCAAGATCAATATCGGCAATAACTAAAGCCGCTCCTTCTGATCCCATCCTCCGGGCGAAGGCTTTCCCTATGCCGTAAGCTCCGCCGGTAATAATGGCAACCTTATCTTTCAGCCTTTGGGTCTTCACTTCCGCCATGTTCAATCTCCCTGGTTGATTTGTCTCGACACCACAAAATCGAGTTTTATGTACAAATTGGTTATCTTAGACCACTAAAGAAAAGCTTAGTATCGACCGTATTTCTCGACCGAGTCTATCATTGCTTTTACGTTTTGAGGTTTGGTCTCTCCGTAGCCACCTGTTGAAGTGGTCAGTATAAAGCCGCCATTCTTTCCGCAGACCTGTATCAGCTTCTTACAGTATTCTTCCACCTCCGAGGGTGAACCGGCACAAAGTAATGAGACAGGTACATTACCGGCAAGGCAGGCACGGTCGCCAAGTATTTCCTTGGCCCGGAACATATCAGTGTCCTGAAAACGCAGATAGAACGTCCCCTTTGGAAATTCGGTAAGATACTCAAGCTGGTTGTCCCGCCTTCCCTCCATGAGCGTGGAGATAACATCATATCCAAGGTCGAATGTGGTTTGAATAGCCCGTTTCCAGTTGGGCCATATAAACTCCTCGAACTGTTTCTTTGATAAGAATTCATCAGAGACACGATGAGCTTCACCGGATCCACCGATTGCCGGCTTACCATCCTGGTGGACTGCCGGTTTCGCCCGGGAAATCCGGAATTCCAGGAACTTCTCGAGAGCCGCTTTCAGCTTGTCCGGCTGGCGGAACATGTCGATGACTACTCCCCTGAATCCCCTGAAGCTGTTGGAAAAGCCGGAGAAGGGCGGCTGGACTCCTCCCTGTCGTCGCCAGAACGGATCCTGGGGGAAACCGAGTGATGCCAT
>DUFA01000161.1 GCA_011191975.1 Dehalococcoidia bacterium | reverse complement strand
TCCCAGGATATTGACGGACGGTCTAGGCGAAAAATACCTCGGTGTCGAGATAGGCTCCAAGCCATATCCGTGCTGTGGATTCGGACACCCATTTTATGATGCGGCTCTTTCACTTAGAGAGAAACACAATATAAATGTGGATGACATTAAAGAGATAACTGCCATCGGTGGCCAGTCTGGTTATGGGCTATGCAGACCTGTCGAGATAAAACAGGCTCCGAGGACAATCGTCGATGCCCAGTTCAGCGTACCGTATTGTGTAGGTGTTGCTCTTGTCAGGGGTAAAATTACTTTGGAAGACTTCACAGCCGAGACGATAAAAAGAGAAAATATACTTGAAGTAGCTCGTAAGGTAACCGGCGTTCTCGAAGACAGTTGGACCAAGCACGGAGTCTCGCCGGGCAAACTCGTTATCACGATGAACGATGGCACGGAATACTCCGAATACGTGGAAGACTTCCTCGGCAGCGTGGGAAACCCGATGTCATACGATGACTGCGCTAAGAAATTCCGTGAATGCGCTCCCTTCGCTCTCAACCCCCTGCCCAATGACAAGATTGAAGAAATAATTGACCTAATCCGGAATCTTGAAAAACAATCCGACGGCACTCTGCCGATTCAACTGACGGGCTAGGAAGGTTGAATAAACCTGGTTCGAACTAGTGTCCTATCTCATAAGTTCGCTGGATAAGTCATTAGGTCTGCCGGACTCGCTCATGATCTGATAAACTCACCATGAGCGGATAGGACAGCGTGATATCACTCGTACAGGATAGAATGATCCCACTTATCCTGAACCTCATACTACCATTCATTCTAAGCCTCATGATCCCAATCATTCTGAACCTTATACTTCCGTTCATCCTGAGCCTGTCGAAGGATGAAAAGATTATTCAAGGTAATTCCGAGACGCGATACTAGATATAACGTTACGACATGACATAGTAAAATTCGTTATCAACTAACCGGAGCCGTCATCCTACTTAAAAATCGTGGTATGTTTCTGGTAGATCCATAAATCATCGGATTTATCCTCGCATCAACGTCGCGTACCGCCTTGAGCGCCGAAGAAACCACGGACAGGTAAACCAGCATTTGTCACCATACTTGAAATAGTAAATACCTCTACCTTAGTGCCGGCAGAATATGTCCCTTCGGAGTATAGCCCATCAGTAACAACACCAGTAGAACTGCCTCCAGTGTATACGAAATAAGTTTCGCCATTAATTAAGCCAGATGAGCATAAGACTACTGACTGATATTCCTTGGTTGGGACAAAGGTAAGAATTCCTTCGCAATCTTCACTCTCAATGTGAAACATCCTATTCGCCGGTTGAGGTGATGAGAGATTAACCATTACCGAATACTGGGTTGATGAACTGCTTGGGGCCTGCGGCATGCCGGAGCTGCCCACAGCTACCAGGTAACCGCCGGTAATCCGGAAATCACCGGCATAATCCAGGGCACCGTTATAAAAGACGGTAGGTCCGTTGATAATTACCGTACCACCGGTCATCTCAATCGGACCGTTGACGTCGAATCCGTCACCGGCAGAATCGACGACGATATATCCGCCAGTGATAATAAGATTATTATCACCGGACTCCTCGGAATCTGGCCCCGGCCATCCCATCATCGCGAAATCGTCGCCCTCACCGCTGGCAGCATTGATGCCGTCATCCCTAGAAACAAGGTGAATATTGCCGCCATTTATAGTGATATTGGCGCTGTCGATACCTTCATAACTCTTCGCAATGAATATATCCCCGCCATTAATTGTAATGGCAGAATCCGAATGTAAACCGTCATCTCCGGACGTTAAGAGTATATCTCCACCGCTGATTGTTAAACTGTCATTCGAATGGATAGCGTCGTCAGAAGAATCTATATTGATGGTCCCGCCCGTAATCGTAATATCAACTGCGGCCTTTAACGCTTTAGCGCTGATGTTACCAGCGGTGTTATCGGTATCATCTTTCTTACCCCAATTCCACCAATCGGTTCGAACAGGCTTACTATTATTGTCGCTGCCACCCCCTGAAAAAATGGTTATATCACCACTGCCGATAGCAAGATTCGTTGCCGCTTGAATACCATCCTCTCCGGCATCTATATCTAGCGTACTACTCTCAATAGAGACATACCCCTTGTTTATGTTCCCGGTATTATTTGACTGAATCCCGTCAGCACCCGCTTTCACGGTGAGGTTCGCGTTTCTGATAATGATAGAATCCCGGCCTTTGATCCCGTCATTTACGGCGTTTACCGTGATAGTACCGCCGGTAATTATCAGGTCGTCCTTGCTTTGTATCCCATTATAGTAGTTGGCATTGACCGTTAAAGAACCCCTGCCGCCGATTGTAAGGTTATCCTTGCTGAAAATCGCCGCGTTGGGTTCATCGGATGTAGAATCCGCAAAGATATAAGAATCGCCATCTGTAATATAATTTTCAGTACCGTCTGCCAGGATGATGGCTGTATTTCCGGCATTATAAACATAAACAGGGGCACCTTTCGAATAGGATATATTCGCTCCATTCAGAATAAGTTTTACCGATTCGGTGTCCTCAGCTTTTACGATTATTTGCCCATCGTCCAGGATACCCCTTATGCGGTAAGTACCGGCTGCCGTGATAGCTATCTTACTTCCGTCAACCCTCACACCAGAGCCGCTAACGGATATCTTGTCAGCTAACGTAATTTCGACTGTATCGTCTTCAGCACCGTTTCCAGCAACAGATGTCGATACAGTCAGTCCAGCAAAACAGGCGGAAAGGAGAAAGGCAAGAGTCAATATTAGTAATGATAATCCTATTATTCTTATCACGTTCAAGATGTTCCTAAAGGATATTCTTATTATTATATCTGGTCTATCCTTATTATCACAATCCGTCTAAACAGAACCCAAAATACGACTAGACAAAATCGAGTTTTTCCAGGTAATGACTTACTGGAGTTTACATATTGGCTTTTTAACCTTATTTGATCCGTTTTGTTTAATTATATCTGGTTATGTCCTAAAGAATGGTATAGAATCATAATCAACCTGAATCTTACAAGACTTAATAATACAGGAGGTTAAAAATGACCAAATGGCATGATTTACTTGAAAACAATGGAAAAGTGCCCTCCTGGCCCTACCCGATACGCTATGACGAGGAGCAGGAAATCGAGACTGATGTACTTGTTATCGGCGGGGGTATCGCCGGGTGCTGGGCAGCGATTAGTGCCGCCAGGACAGGAGTCAAGGTAGCTTTGCTGGAGAAGGGCGATACTGTCAGAAGCGGCGCTGGAGGACCTGGCTGTGACCACTGGTGTGTCGTACCAGCCAATCCCCACTCTAAGGTGGATCCCGACGAATGGGCTAAGCGTCTAACCGAGTATCCTGTTCATGCCGGCGATTTACCCAAAGATGCCCTTCCACTTACCTATTCCAATGGCATCGGAACCCAGATCCAATGCCGTGAGGACTACGATACGCTGCTGGAACTGGAGCAGATGGGAGGCAAAATCAGGGACACCGATGATGAATGGATAGGTGTCGAAGGCAGATATGATGATACCAAATTCATGATTTCCCCACGTCTCAGTCCCGACCATGCTACTGAGGTGACCATTCGCGTCTGGGGAACGACCTTTAAACCAGCTCTTAAGAAAGAATGCCAGCGACTGGGTGTTCAGGTGTTCGACCGCGTTATGGTTACCAGCCTTCTGACGGAGGGAGGTTCTCAGGGTACACGGGCAATCGGTGCCACCGGTTTTAACAACCGTACCGGCGAATTTATAGTCTTCAAATCCAAGGCCACCGTCCTTGCCACCTCCGGCGATTCATCCCTATGGCTCCTGAATACCGAACTTGCCGGGTACAACACCTTCCCCCGCTCGCGTGCAATGACCGGCGACGGCATTTCCATGGCATGGAACGCCGGGGCAGGATTTACCCTGATGGAAAGTACCGGGATGGCAAACCTTGGCACCGGCTTCCATCACACCTGGTACGGCGGCGCAGGAGATGCCAGTTACGAGAATATTCAAATCGTGGACAATAACGGGAAAAAGCTTCCCTGGCCACTGCAGGGATGGCCTGATGGTGGCGCGATGCGGCCTTCACCTGAGGACATGGGAAAAATCGCCCAGGGTGTCCGGGACGGGACATATGCCCTTCCGTTCTTCGGTGATTTCCCTGCCATGCCGGAAATAGAACGCAAGGTGACCTGGAAGATGATGCTTGATCAGGAATCGACTACCAGGAATATCACCAACACCTACGAGAGAGCAGGTTTCAACCCGGACAAGCATCTTCTTATGAATTATACGTTCATCGAAGGTACCAGCCATTCGCACTGGCGTACTGCCGGTCGCGGAGGCCCTTTGGTAGACTGGGATCTGAAGTCCACTCTGGATGGTCTGTACATCGGCGGTTCACAGATGTATTCCGCCGGTGATCATAGCTGGGCAGCCTCGACGGGCAGGTATGCCGGCCGTAAAGCCGCCGCCTACGCCAGTCAGGTTGATAAGGCACCGGTTTCCAGAGACCAGATCACCCTGGAAAAAACCCGAATCTATGCTCCGATAAAACGCAGTGACGGGGTCGATTGGAAAGAATTGCACGCCGGTATTTCTCGTGCCATGCAGTACTTTTGTAGTGATTACAAGAACGAAACCCTCCTTAATATGGGTTTAGATGCACTTCAGGAAATTCAAGAGGTTTTTGTCCCCCGACTCTATGCTCTTGACCCTCATAAGTTAATGCGTAGCATCGAAGACCTCAGTATGCTTACTCACGGTCAGATAATCCTGCAGGCGTCCCTGGAACGTAAAGCCAGTAGCCGGGTACTGAACTTCTTCCGGATCGATTACCCCGAGATAGATCCACCGGAGTGGAATAAGTTCATGACCATTAAACTGGAAAACAACAGGATCGTCACCGGTGAACTACCTCTGGACTACTGGGGTAATATGAAAGAGAACTACGAAGCCCATAATACGGACTATACCGGAGTATATCAAGAGAAATAAGGAGAATTATCATGACTCAGAAAGAGATATATGCGTTACCAAACATAATCACCCCGAACACGCCGGTAATCTTTAATCCCGAAATTTGTAATGGCTGCAATACTTGCGTGGAAGTCTGTCAGGTTGATGTGTTCATACCGAATCCTGTGGAAGGTAAACCGCCGGTAATACTGCATCCTGATGAATGCTGGTATGGAGGTTGCTGTGTGAACGAATGTCCTAACCCCGGTGCAATAAGTTTCAACTGGCCGATACAGCAGCGAGGTTACTGGAAAGACAAGGAAACCGGTCAGATTTTAAGGGATAGTTATTAGTTTCCGGTTTTTCCCCCGTTATTCTGACAGGTTTAATATAGAAATCCGGATACATATCCGGATTTCTATTTCCAGCTCATAATTCGATGACTTGTTAAATGGCATATCTTGTATAACTTTTTTATCACCAATATTATTTCGCATTATGTATTATCCAAACCAGTTTCTTGTCATTCCTCCAATACATTCAATATAATGGTTCTTAATTGTTTAGTCACGTAAGGAGATTTATTAGAATGACTCAAAATGCCGATGAGACACAGAAACTGGTCGATGAAATTGAAAAAAGACATGGTAAGACCATTGAAGAAATTGTCATGGAAAGAGAAAAAAGGGTTAAAGATGCCCTGGAACTAAGGATACCGGATCGGGTACCGGTAACAATAGGGACCGGTGCCTTCGCGGCCAAGTATGCCGGACTGAAAGCTTCCGCCGAATACTACGACCAGGCAGGATACCGTGCAGCCTGTAAGAAAATGCTGCTGGGTTTCGAACCGGACAACAGCATGTTCTTCGGAGGTGTGTCCGGTACCTTCCTGGAGTTAATAGGTGAAAAGCAGTACAAGTGGCCCGGCGGCACTCTCTCAGATGATCTGTCCATGCAGTTTTCGGAAGCCGAATATATGAAAGCGGATGAATACGACCTTTTTCTCGATGATCCTTCCGATTTCGTTCTCCGCTATTATCTTCCCCGCATTTTCGGCCTGCTGGCACCTCTGCCAAAGATAGATCCGTTGAGGAACATGATCTTCGGCAACCTTGGTCTGCTCCAGGGGCTTGCCGGAACACTCGTATCACCGGAATTCAAGTATATCGGCCAGAAACTAGAGGAAGCGATGAAGGAACAGGAACGGGTAAGAGCGGAAAACGCAGAATTTTCAGCCGAGATGGCACGACTCGGCTTCCCGGCGCAGGGATTCGGCGGTCGTTCTATCATGTTCACACCGTTCGATACCATTTCGGATAAATTGAGAGGTATGAGGGGGATCTTCCTTGACATGTACCGTCAACCGGACAAGCTACTCGAAGCCTGCGAGAGGGTAAAGCAATGGTGGAAAGACCAGTGCACACCAGCAATTCCTGATCCCAGAGGCAATCCCAGAAGGGCCGGAATGCCTTTGCACCGGGGTTCGGACGGATTCATGTCCAAAGAACAGTTCGAGAAGTTCTACTGGCCCGAATTAAAGGAATGCATTGAATACAATATCGAGATGGGTTACCTGTCAGCTCCATTCTGGGAAGGCATCTGGGACGAACGACTTGAATACCTGCTCGATCTGCCAAAAGGCAAGGTTGTTTTCCACTGTGAGAAAACGGATATCTTCAAGGCAAAGGAAATAATCGGCGACCACATGTGTATTCAGGGTGGCGTACCTCCGACACTTCTCCAGGCAGGTTCGCCACAGGACGTGGAGGAATACTGCAAGAAACTTATTAAGGTAGTCGGGAAGAACGGCGGATATATCATGGGAGCAGGCAGTTCCATCGATTATGCCAAGCCGGAAAATGTAAAGACAATGGTCGATACCTGTAAAAAGTACGGCTGGTACTAGAGGAACTAATATGCCGAAGTCACATGAAATCGAACTACCGGAATTCGACGTCTATTTCGATTATCTCTGACCGTTCGTCTACAACGCGGCGGTCTGGCTGAGTAATGTAGAAACGGAGACCGGTGAAAAGCTTCCGGTAAGGTGGCGGTATTTCTCCCTCGAACAGAATAATCACTCACGGGTCTCCGAAAAGTTAATCTGGGAAAACAGCGATATCAAAACAAGGGGAATCAGTGCCTTTCGAGCCGCCGAAGCTGTCCGAAGGCAAGGCACAAACATGTTCAAGGTTTTCCACGAACTACTGCTACATGCCGTTCACGAGGAACACCTTGATATAGCGGATTCGAATGTCCTGAAGAATATTGCTGAAAAAGCCGGAGCGGACATGAACCGGTTTCAGGTTGACTTTAACGATCCGGCTATCCTCGACAGGCTTGCCGAAGACCACTTCCATGCTGTGAATGACCTGAAGATATTCGGCACGCCTACCTTTGTGTTCAACAGCAATAATCCCGTCTTCCTGAAGATAACTCTGTCCGATACTGAAAACAGTTACGACATTTTTAAGGAGTTCGTAAATATCTCTGAAAACAGAAAGAACGTGCTTGAAATAAAAAGACCGTAATATCTAGGAAACCTCTGAAAAAGTTCCCTCTCCCCACCGCGGTGGGGAGAGGGTCAAGGTGAGGGGGCTATGCGTAAATCGTTACTTTTCACCTAACCTCTCCCGTCAAGGGAGAGGAATGTCCTGATCGATATTAAGTTATGTTAATCAGGGGTTTCCTAACTTCAAAACTTAAGGCTTTAAGAGCACCTTCATTCCCCTGCCGGCCAGAAGGTCATGGTATACCTCATTGACTTCTTCTAGTGGTCTGATAGAGATCAGCGGTTCCAGGTCAAGTTCGGACAGGAGGTTTACCGACCTCGGGAAGCAGTATGGTGAGATCAGTGTGCCTTTCACAGTCAGTTCTTTTCCGCCCGGATATGAAGAAGGAAAGCTGATGTCCGTACCGGGCGGATAAACCGCCACCAGTACCACGACTCCGCCTCTCGCCGCCAGGTCACAGGACTGCCTGGCAACGGCAGGTTTCCCGCTGGCATCGAAAACCCGATCGAAACCTCTTCCTTCTCCAAGTATAACCGCTGCTTTTAAGAGGTCTTCATTCACTGGATCGACAACTATTGTCGCACCAAGCCGGCTAGCCAGTGCCCTCCGTGCTTCTACCGGCTCTGAGACCAGTACCCTGGCTGCACCGGCTTTCAGAGCAACTTCCAAGATCAGGATGCCTATCGGTCCGGCGCCCAGTATCGCTACCGTATGTCCCGGTTTTATTTCAGCCTGGTCGACGGCATGAACGGCTACCGTCAGCGGCTCCAGTACGGCTCCTACTTCCAGGCTGACATTCTCAGGGAGTTTGTATACCGCGTTGGCGTGGTACAGGGCGTACTCGGCATAGGAACCGGTGGCAGGGATCGGTCTCTCGCAGAAGTGTTCCATCATATTCCGGCAGTAATAGCAGGTACCGCACGGAGTCCGGAAATTCATCGCCACTCTCTCTCCAACCTGGATCCAGTTCACGTTGGAGCCGACGGCAACAACGGTTCCCGACGCCTCGTGTCCGCCGATCAAACGGCTGATATCTACTCCCTGGGGAATCTTTCCCCAGAACGATGAACCCGCGGTATAGGCCGGATCGATACTGTGGAGTTCACTGCCGCAAATGCCGCAATAGGCGATTTTTACCTTTACCTGGTCGGGCCCAGGTTCCGGCGGTTCGGGGACTTCCTGTACACTGAAACCACCCTCTATCCTGACAGCCGCTTTCATTATCCGGTCACCTCCTGAAAATCATATCCCCGTTTCTCTAACTTATCACAGATAGTCGGAAGACTGTCAATAGAAGATTATACCTGTGCGACTTTCGAAATTTATACATGTCTGAAACCAGGTGTTCAGTATAGAGTAAAATAGTCCCACACATAATAGAATCTATTGACATCTATCTAAAGCTAAACTAATATGACACCACCTGTTTAATACTATAGTGAATATTTCATATTTGTAGATATTTAAGATGGTTAGACTGGTCCATATAAGAACGTTACTGCTTGGTCTGGCAGTAATAATCATCACCTTCGGTGTCTTTGTTGCCCTGCCGGCAACTGTTCCCTCACTGAGCCAACTGAACTGCGACAAGGTAATATGGGCCTGTGGAAGACGCCCCATCGTTTATCACACCCTGATATGGAATGAATCTGTGCCACCTGAAACAGCTGCCCGTCCGGGGAAACTCAATATAATTCCTGACGCGGATACTACTCATTTAATTATTTCCGGATACCTGCTTTATGGATATGAAGAAACAGGTAATAATACCGGCGTTTCGCTGCCTGTCTTTGTCTGGATAGGCGGTCTGTCAGATCGTACCATAGATATTCAGTATACAAGGGTATATGAAAAGAAGAGGAATCCTGCGGACACATACGAAGTCAGAACCGATAGTGACGGATTTTTCAGTCTCGAAGTTAATATTGATGACGAAATGATTTGTTACTTTCTCCAAGCATTT
>DUFA01000160.1 GCA_011191975.1 Dehalococcoidia bacterium | reverse complement strand
CGGACGGATCCTTAGCCAGTGTCACTCCTCCTTTAGGGCCTGTCGTACTACGTATGTAACCTCCGGCTATAAGAGGTCGTATTAATTGTTCTAAATAAGGGAGTGAAATCTGCTGGTTTTTCGCGATATCTTTTAGCTGTACTGGAGAATTTCCTTCATGAAGAGCGATCTCCAGCAGCGCTCTGGTACCGTAACGCCCTTTTGTTGAAAGTTTCATTCAGAGTACCTCAATTCATTAATTGTTGACTAATTTTATCATCTTTATCAACAATAACATATTTTTTAATGTTTGACAAGGATATTTATAAGGAAACTCTTGGTAAAAATTAAAATTAACTCTAGAAAACAAACACGGTTATAAAATATGGTATTTTCTATAGGTCTTTTTCTATAATTATGAGGGGCTATTCATTACATGGGTGAGGTTAATAATATTTTGTAACAGGAGTGAGAAAGACTAGTTTTCTTTCAGCTGCTGTGACTTCAGCCACTTTTCCTTCTGGCTGACTCTCACTTGCTCATTGGTAGTTCGGTATCCAGACAGAAATTCTGTTTTGTATGAATTGAAGGTACCCTCGTTGATACTTGCCCGTATCTTCTTCATTAGCCTGTTGATAAAGGTTAAATTATGCAGAGTCGCCAGTCTGTAGGCAAGTAATTCCTTTGTGTTGAAGAGGTGGTGCAGGTACGATGAAGATAAAGTCCGGCAGCAGTAACAGTCGCACTCTGGATCAACCGGTTCTTCCATCTTCGTAAAACGTGCATTCGATATGTTCACCCTTCCTTTCGAAGTAAACAGAGATCCATTCCTGGCAACACGGGTCGGCAGTGCAGAGTCGAACATGTCTATTCCACGCGATACTCCTTCGAAAAGGTCCTCGGGTGAACCGACTCCCATCAGGTAGCGGGGTTTGTTCTTGGGCAGGTATGGAATGGTTGCATCGATCACTTCACCGGTCACTTCCTTAGGCTCGCCGATACTCAATCCGCCGATCGCATATCCTGGGAAATCAAGTGATGTCAGGTAGTCCGCAGACTCACGTCGCAGTTCAGAGTATACACCTCCCTGGACAATAGCAAATAAGACTTGGTTGACACGGCTATGGCTATCAAGGCACCTCTTCGCCCATAGGTGAGTCCTGTTTATTGACAATCGTGTTTTTTCAATACTCTCATCATGGGCAGGACATTCGTCGAGTACCATCGCGATATCGGAGCCGAGTGATTCCTGGTATTGTACCGCCAGTTCCGGAGTAAGTAGATGTTCGCTGCCATCTATGTGCGACCGAAACACTACCCCTTCGTCAGTCAGCTTACGTAGTCGTAAAAGACTGAATACCTGGTATCCTCCACTGTCGGTAAGTATACCTCCATCCCAGTTCATATATCTATGTAAACCGCCCAAACTCTCAATCGTCTCTATTCCCGGTCTGAGATAAAGGTGATAGGTATTGGAAAGGATGATATCGAATCCGATTTGTCTTATTTCATCGGAGGTCAATGTCTTGACAGTAGCCTGACTGGCCACAGGCATAAACACTGGAGTCTCTATCTTCTTTCCCCTGATTACAAATTCGCCCAGTCGGGCTCCTCTTTCTGTTTTGTTCAGTTTAAAACTGAAAAACTCACTCACAGGCTTCAGCTCCCGTTATGTGCAAAGGTTCTGGAGGTATTTTTTCAGTAATGCGCCGATTATGGCAAGACTAACAGCAAAAGCTACGATGAAAATGACAGTTTCTAACGACCATCCGGTTGTTACTATACCAAGAGCAGTGCCTGCAGCAGGCGGATGCTCGAAATTGAAAAATGTCATCAATAAAATGGACAGTCCAACCGCAAAAGCAGCAGGAAGCCAGTGGAACATCTCGACAGATTCAAAAAATCCGGCAGCCGGAGTATGGTAGCAACCATAATAACAGGCAAGACCGCAGATTATTCCGGTAATATGTCCTCCGATAAGGCGCCGCGGTTCTGCTGCAACCGTTTTCGGCATCGCGAAGACGATAAAACTGCTTGCTCCCAGAGCTGCAACTATTGCAGCTTGTGTGATAGTCTCGACGAAATAGAGAATCACGGCAACCGCTATCACCGCCAGCAAACTCTGTAATAAATAGTGTTTCGGTTTTTTCAGGAAGGTTCTGTCTACCAGGTGTATATTCATTCCGGCTCCAATCGCGGCTCAGTTGCCTTTAATCATCATGTATTACTCGTTTAGATTATTCTTTTCTTCATCAAGGTATCCCTGCAAAATGAACGCGGCAGCGATGGCATCGTCCTTCTCTCTCTCACGCTTCTTCTTTTGCCGCGTAAGTCTCATCAATTGTCTTGCTTCGAACGTCGTCAAACTCTCATCCCGATGTACTATAGGCATTTCGGTGTGTTTCGCCAGGGCATCTGTAAAGCTTTTTACCTTTTCGGCCTGGTGTCCGATCGTGCCTTCCGCCGTTAACGGAAGACCAGCGATAATAGTCCTGGCTTCATTCTCGTTTATAAGCGCGATTACAGCTTCTATATCCTGCTGCAGGTTCGTACGATCGATAATCGTCAGAGGGCTGGCGATGACCCCGCCCTGGTCGCTAAGTGCAACCCCTATCCTCTTATCGCCTATGTCCAATCCCAGGATACGCGTAAGACTACCCCTTGCTGCTACCTGTATTCTTTATGATTTCGGTGACCAGCTTTAATGCATCGTCAAGCTTTTCTTTATGCCTTCCGCCTGCTTGTGCAAGATCCGGCTTTCCTCCTCCTCCGCCGCCTGTTGCCTGTGCCACCTGCTTGACTATACTACCGGCATTATAATCCTGTGCTACCAGGTCGGGCGTTACCGCTGCTACAAACACAGGTTTATCATCAAAGACACTGCCGAGTACTACAACGACACTTTTCAGCTTCTCCCGGAGGATATCACTCATTTCTCTCAATACTTCTATGCGAGAAGATTTCACTCTAGCCACGATTACGTTCACGCCATTCACTGATTGGACACTTTCCACCAGTGATTCTGCCGTTCGTGCAGCCAGTTCACTCTCGAGTGCATTCGCCCGACGAGTTTCGTGTTTAAGATCATCCAGGAGATTCCTGGTTTTCTCGACTACTTCGTCGGTTTCGGCTTCAAGATATCCCGCGATTTTCTTCAGGTCTTGAATTCTTCGGTTAATATATTCTTCGGCGCCCTTTCCGGTTACTGCCTCTATTCTCCGTAATCCCGAACCGATGCTACTCTCACCTGCAATTTGGAAGAAACCAATCTCGCCGGTACTGGTCACATGCGTGCCGCCACACAATTCCATACTTATTGGGGGTTTCCCAACTTTTAAAACTCGGACAACATCGCCGTATTTTTCATCGAAGATAGCGATTGCTCCTTCTGCGACTGCCTGTGTGTAAGGTATCTCCTCGCCATAAACCGGTAAATTTGCCCGGATGCCCTCATTGACAATCCGTTGAACCTCCGCGATCTCTTCCGGCAGCATGGCGGTAAGGTGAGAAAAATCAAACCTGAAATGGTCCGGAGCCACCAGAGAACCTCTCTGCTGGATATGATCTCCGAGGATCGATCGCAACGCCGCCTGCAGTAGATGCGTCGCCGTGTGATTACGGGCAATATCGAGTCTACGCTTAGTATCTACCTCAGCTTCGACTTCATCGTTAATAGCAAAACTTCCTTCAATCACCTTCCCCCGGTGTATAATAATTCCTTGAGATATCCGTACCGTATCCGAAACAATAAATGTCCCCGTCCGACTCCTGATCTCGCCGGTATCGCCTAACTGACCACCCATTTCACCGTAGAAAGGCGTATCCGCCAGCACTATCCCGGCTTCTTGTCCTTCCTGAATGGTATCTGTTGAATCGTTTCCGACCAAAACAGCCAGTACCGTGCTTTTTTGGATAAGTGTTGTGTAACCTGTAAATATTGTATCGTTTATGTCAAGTTTATCGTCCATTACGTCTTTCTTGGAGATATCAAATTTCTGAGCCGCTCTACCTTTCTCCCGCTGCTTTTCCATCTCCCTTTCGAAACCTTCGATATCTACAGACATACCTTTTCCGGCAGCTACCTCCTTGGTTAACTCAACCGGAAAGCCATACGTATCATATAATCTAAAAACATCTTTTCCTGATATTTCATTGGTCCTGTCACTGATAATACTTTCTATGAGTCCAAGTCCAGTATTAAGAGTCTCATCGAACTTTTTCTCTTCAAGTCTGATTACTTTCGTAATAAAGTCCTGCCGTTGTTGTAACTCCGAATAAACGTGACCCATCCTTTCGATAATAACCTTTGCAGTCTCGCACAAAAAAGGTTTGTCCATTCCCAGTCTCAATCCGTACAATGCTGCCCTGCGTAACAGTCGTCGCAGTACATAACCTCTCCCCTCGTTGCTTGGCATCACTCCGTCGGCAATCAGAAATGTAATTCCGCGGCTGTGTTCAGCAACAATTCTGATGGCATTATCAGTTTCTTCGTTACTGCCATATCGTTTATCGGTCAGTTCTGAAACTTTCTCTACGATCGGGCTGTAAAGATCTGTCTCGTATATTGAGTCTACTCCTTGCATTATCGAAGCAACTCTTTCAAGACCCATCCCGGTATCGACGCTGGGTGCGTGAAGTAGAGTTCTCGAACCATCTGGTGCCTGATTGTACTGCATGAATACCAAAGTGCAGATTTCTAAAAACCGATCGCATTCACAGTTTGGTTTACAATCAGGTTTTCCGCAGCTATATTCTTCACCCCGGTCGAAAAACACCTCGTTATCAGGTCCGCAGGGCCCCGAATCACCCACCGGTCCCCAGAAGTTCTCTTCTTCGTCAAACCTGTGTATCTTTGTTTCAGAGAGACCGACTCTACGCCAGTAGTCGTACGATTCATCATCATCAAGATAGACCGTCGCCCATATCCGGTCGTGCGGGATCTTCAGGATACCGGTGATGAACTCGTATGTCCATTCGATGGTCTCTTTCTTGAAATAATCACCAACACTGAAATTTCCCAGCATCTCGAAAAAAGTAAGGTGAGAAGTGTCACCAACTTCATCAATATCGGTAGTGCGGAAGCATTTCTGGCAGGAAGTGAGACGTTTGTTTGATGGAATTTCATCGCCCAGAAAATATGGCCTCATCTGCACCATTCCTGCACTCGTGAGTAGAAGCGTGGGATCGCCATGTGGGATCAGCGAGGAACTGGGAACTCTGCTGTGGTTTTTATTCTTGTAAAATTTTAAAAAAGCTTCTCGTATCTCGTCACTTGTCACCTGAATACTATCGTCCTCACCTGTAAATAATTTGAAACTGCCGCAGAATGATTCCGAAGTGGAACAAGTTTCAGCAGTTTCAGCTACATAAGATTGTAGTTTATGTACGACTGGCTGTCAATGAAGTCTATTTCTGGTCAAGTGCATAAGAGGCTGCACCTAACAGACTGGCATCTTCACCGAGACGGGCTCGAACTATTTTCAGTTTTTTAACCATCAATGCAAAGGCCTTATCTTTCACCATCTGCCGTACCGGGTCAAGCAACAAATTACCAATTTGGGCAACAGAGCCACCGACTATTATCTTCTCAGGATTAATAATCGAAACAAGGTTTATAAATCCCAGTCCGAGATGATAGGATGCACCGGCAAGAATTCTTAGAGAAAGAAGGTCGCCCTGTTTCGCCGCTTTATGTACCTTTTCGGCAGTAATATCTTCGATTTCACCGTCAACCATTTCAACCAGCATGGATTTTTCGCCCTCTACAATGCGTCTTCTTGCTTCCAGACCTATGGCAGTGCCGGATGCCAGTGTCTCAAGGCAACCATTTTTACCACAGCCACACTCAGGACCATCATCTTTGATAACCATGTGTCCAATCTCGAACGCACTGCCGGAAGAACCTAAAAACAATTTCCCGTCGAGTACCAGTCCACCACCGATACCGGTACCAAGAGTAATAAGTACAATATTTTTCAGTCCTTTTCCGGCACCGTATCTGTGTTCTCCTAGGGCGGCCGCATCTGTTTCATTTAGAATATGCACGGGTACAGCATATCTAGTGTATATTTTGTCTTTCAGTTTCAGATTTTCCCACCCCGGAAGATTAGGAGCTTTATCGACTATTCCGTTCCTTGCATCGATAATTCCAGCAATACCAAGACTCATTGCTTCGAGTTGTCTGGGTAAGGTATTATTTCTATCCAGGAGAAAATCAATGCTGGAATACAGCCTTTCGATCACCGTTTCAGGTCCGTCTTTGGCCAGAGTAGGCTGACGATACCTGTCGATTATTCTCCCGTCTGGTGAGACAAGTGCAACCACCATCTTTGTGCCACCAAGATCTGCAGTTAATACAGGCTTTGAGTTTGTCATCTCCCCAAAACCTCCTCACTAACTCAATTCGACGGCGGTAACAATAGCTTCTATCATACTTTGATGGTCTGCGATTCCTTTTCCAGCGATATCGAATGCGGTTCCGTGATCGACCGAAGTCCTTACAAAAGGCAGTCCGAGTGTAACTGCTACACTGTTTTCAAAACCATGTACCTTTACAGCGATATGCCCCTGGTCATGGTACATCGCCAGTACCACGTCGAACTCTCCGGATATAGCTCTGTTGAATATCGAATCAGCGGGATATGGACCAGCGGCATTGATTCCCTGTTTTTTCGCATCGTTGACGGCGGGAAGAATCTCGGTTTCTTCTTGGTTGCCGAAAAGTCCACCATCACTGCCGTGTGGATTAAGAGCAGCAACTCCTATTCTCGGATCATTCAGGTTCCACTTCAGAAAGGAATCACGGATAAGTTTCAACTTGGCAAGTATACGTTCCCTTTTTACCAGATCACAGGCTTCTTTTAACGAATAGTGGTCACTCAAGTGTACCACCCTGAGTGGTCCAGTCATGAGCATTGCAGCATACTCCGTTGTTCCGGTTATTCTGGCAAGATATTTCATATGTCCGGTATCCAGATAGCCGGCTCTTGCAACCGATTCTTTGTTAATCGGTGCGGTTGCCATAGCCGCTGCTTCACCGTTACCCGTCACCTCTGCTGCCCTGGCTATATATTCCATAGCCGCCCTGCCACAATCAGCTGATATTTTACCCGGTATGATTTCACCGCGAAGATTTTGAAGATCAAGGATATCAATCACTCCATACCGGCCTTCAACAGCATTAATGGATTTCACAGTGTGGAGAGATAGAGAACTACTCAATAATTTAATGGTATTATCAATGACACCACGATCACCAATCACCAGTGGTGAGCACAAATCATATATCTTTGGATTTCCCAAAGCTTTAACGATTACTTCAGGGCCGATGCCTGCTGCATCGCCCATTGTTATAGCAATGATCTTCTTCTCCACGACTACCTCCAAATCCTGGCAGTTCTAACAGGATTATTGATGGATTGCCTGGATAATTCTGCAATCAGAATGTTCAAAGCCAGCTCCGCATCCATTTTTCCCGTCTTGATTGAAATATCAGTATCGAGAAGTTTTCTGTAAACGGTTTTAAGTCTCGGTAATGAATACCGACTTGCCTGATCGAGCGTTTTCTTGAGAACCCACTCTGAACTCATCCCGAGTTTCCCCTGCATCTCTCGATTCGTGATTTTCTTACGGCTAAGTTCTTTCACTCTGACTATCCACTGGACCTGACGAGCAATCATGAATAGCAGGTAGACCGGGGCTATCCCGCTTTTAAACAGGTACTCCAGCATTTTCTCAGCCTGTTCCGCTTTGAATTCTAGTATGGCATCCACCATGTTGAACACCGTCGCCTGTTGGTTGTATCCAACAATCGCCTGAATATCATCCTCCTCAATCTTACGGCCATTGGTATAGAGCAGCAGTTTTTCAATTTCACTTGTCAGTATCCAGAGATTACTCCCGACAAGCCTTGCCAGTAAGTGCACTGCTCGTGGTGAAATCTCCCCACCTTTATCCTTGACTGTCTTCTGCACCCATTCGCGGAGTTTGGCATCTCTTGGAAGTGCAAAACTCCTGATCGTAGCCTTTCCAGCAAGTGACTTCAAAATGGGATTATCACCTGAAATAATACCTTCAACAAAGACGAGAATCGTTGTTTCCGGGATACCTCCGGCTAGATAATCGGCAAAAACCTCAGCTTCTTCCTGCTTCTTGCTTTTTTTCGCGGTCTTTGTTTGTCGCCTTGATCTTGTTCCTGATTCGAATCGTCCCAGGAGGCCTTCAACAATGATCAACCGCTTCCCGGTCATAAAGGGGATAGTCTCACATACAGTCTTCAACTCCTCGAGAGTCAACTGTTGCCCATCCAGCATGGTAGTGCTCATCGTTAAAGAAACTGTATCACCCAGTTCTTTCTTTATATTTTCAAGAGCCTGGGCTATTGAAAAATCATCCTGACCTGACAGCACGTAAATCAACGCATTCCTCTGATTCTTTGAATCCAATTTTACCATATTCAAGCATCAGTGGTAAGAAAAGCATCTTAACCAGGAAATAGATTTATTAGCATCGAGGTATATCCATGATTTATCGTGTCGGGAATAAAGAACAAAAATTGGAAAGTGCAAAGAGGGGCTTCAGCCCCTCTTATTGAATCATTATTTAGTAATTCATTACTACGCAGGTATTATACCGTGTTTCTTAACCGGTCTACTCTCCTGCTTATCAAGCAGCATCTCAAGGCTTTGGATAAGCCTCGGTCTGGTTATTGCCGGATCAATAACATCATCTATGTGCAGGTGTTCGGCAGCCCGGTAAGGAATGGCGTCCTTTTCCCTGTACTCCTGTACTTTTTTCTCTAGCAACCTGTCAGGATCTTCCGCCTGTTCAAGTTCTCTTCTATAGATGACCGGAGCCGCAGCTTCCGGTCCCATCACGGCAAGTTCGGTACTTGGCCATGAATATTCGAAGTCAGCACCCAACTCACGACAACACATCCCGATATATGAACCACCGATAGCCTTCCTGATGGTCAGGGTCAGTTTAGGAACGGTAGCTTCCGAATAGGCAAAAAGCATTTTCGCTCCGTGTCTGATGATACCGCCCCATTCCTGATCAGTCCCTGGTAGATATCCCGGTACATCAACCAGCGTAACCAATGGAATATTAAAAGCATCGCAGAATCTGATAAACCTCGAGGCTTTATCGCTTGCGTCGATATCCAGGACTCCGGCCTTTGACATCGGCTGGTTGGCAATGATCCCGACAGAATAGCCATTCAACCTTGAAAAGCACGTGATTATATTGGTCGCAAACAGAGGAAATAACTCAAAATAGTTAGATCCATCTTCTCTCTGGTCGAACACACTCCGGATAATTTTATGCATGTCATACGGTCGATTCGAAGCGGCAGGAACTATATCGAAAATTGTATCATCGGTACGATCCGGTTTATCTCCCCAGTCTACTCTTGGCGGTGTTTCTCTGTTGCTCGAAGGCAGATAGCTCAGAAGCTCCTTGATGTTATTAAAACATTCTTCTTCGCTTTCCTCGGTTCGCGCAACGACACCAGCCTTCTTCTGGGCAACAACAGCCCCGCCAAGTTCTTCGTCCGTTATCTCCTGTCCCATCACCGATTTCACGACTCTCGGACCGGTAATATAGGCGTAACTGATGCCTTTCACCATAAAGATGAAATCCATCAGCGCCGGAGAGTAAACTGCTCCACCGGCATTTGGTCCAAGAATGGCACATATCTGTGGAATGACTCCGGATGCCATGGTGTTCCGGTAAAATATTTTGCCGAATCCTGCAAGTGCATCCACCCCGTCCTGTATCCTTGCGCCACCGGAATCATTCAGGCCTATTACCGGACACCCGCTT
>DUFA01000016.1 GCA_011191975.1 Dehalococcoidia bacterium | reverse complement strand
CCGGTGAAGACCAGATAGGCTACTTCGATGTGAACTACTGGGCATCCTATATCTGGGTTGATACAGACTTGAAGAAATCGATGGGATACTAAACAGATATAAAAATTAATAGAGTTAGTGGATAATGCGGGAAAAGGAGTAGATTGTGGAAGCGTATTGTGTAAAATGCCGTGCTAAAAAGGAAATGAAAGACTCCAAAGCAATAACTATGAAGAATGGAAAACCTGCAACACAGGGTGTATGCCCAACTTGTGGTACCAAGATGTTCCGAATTGGCAAGGGCTAGATTTCCGTTAATTTTACTTCATTAACAGGCAGGGCTGGATATATCCGTTGAGTGTATATCCAGCCCTCATTTTGACCACTGTAACAAACTCCTAGATTATCTCTCTATCGAAAAGATACAGATACGTAAAAGAGTATATGCAACAGATAGTACCATTCAATCAAACCCAGTTGAAACCTTGACAAACCGTCCATTAGGCAATACACACAATAATCTGCTATAATAGTCAGGTTTGAATTATGTCTGGAAGGTGGAATGAATGGATTTAACAGTTCATACCAGGGAAATCAGAGGTAAAAAAGTAAAAATTCTGCGCCGCCAGGGGATAACTCCGGTGCATGTTTTTGGTCATGGAATAGAACCTGAAGCACTACAGTGCGATACTATCAATCTGCAGAAAGTACTGGCACAGGCTGGTACCACCGGAATTGTTGGCCTCAAGGTGGATAAATCCAGGAAAAAGAGAAATGTAATGGTACGTGAAGTCCAGAAAGAGCCCCGCTCCGGTCAGCTTCTCCACGTTGATTTCTACCAGATTAGAATGGAAGAAAAACTTAAGGTAGACGTACCCATAATTTTGATAGGAGAAGCCCCTGCATTAAAGTTGAAAGAAAACTTCCTGTCTCATGAGCTTGACAGCCTGTCCGTTGAATGTTTGCCTGATGATATACCAAACCATATCGAGGTTGATGTTAGCATTCTCGAAGAAGCAGACCAATCGATACATGTCGAGGATATCGTCCTTGGCGAAGGAATAACAGTATTGAATCATCCCGAACAGCTTGTAGCTAAGATCAACATCAGACATATTGAAAGAGAAATAGAAGCCGAGGAAGCCGAAATTGCTGAAGAAGGTGAAGGTGAAGCAGTTGAGGAAGAACCGGCTGAAGATGACTCCTCAGAAGATTAAACACGATTTCTCCACAGGATTGGAAGTAAACTGGCTACTGCCCGGTAAGATACCGTTGGGCGTATATCGCTGCGGTTGCACCGTCACCGGCGGCGGTAATAGCCTGCCGGGCAGAATTCAGTCTAATATCTCCGGCAGCAAATATACCAGGAACTTCCGTTTCCATTTTCTCGTTGGTAATAATGTGCCCTACCGGATCCAGCGGTACGATGCCCTTAAGGTATTCAGTATCCGGCTTGAAACCGATCGATACGAACAGTCCTGATACTTCAAGAGTGGATTTTTCTCCCGTTTTCACATTGTTCAGCTTAAGCCTTTCGACAAACACGTCGCCTTCGACTGCGTCAATGGTTGTATCCCACAATATCTCCACTCTTGGTTCAGCAAGAATTCGCTCCCGTACAATGCCCACCGCTCTGAGTTCGTCTCGTCGATGAATAAGTACCACTTTCGAAGCGAATTCAGCTAAATGTAAAGCCTCGGTTACGGCAGAGTCGCTGCCACCTGCTACCGCAACAGGTTTGCCACTGAACAGGGGTGCGTCGCAGGTAGCACAGTATGAAACACCTTTGCCGGAATATTCCTCTTCACCGGGCACATTCAGCGTATTACGCTTCGATCCGCCGGCGATTATCACCGCTTTGGCTGAATAATCACCTTCCGTGGTCTTTACCGTTTTCAATTCGTTGTTACTATCTATACCGGTGACCTCAGCGGTCATTATTTCCAGCCCGAACCTGGTCGCCTGTTTTAACATGAGGTTTCCCAGTTCGAAACCATCGATACTCTCGGGAAAGCCCGGATAGTTTTCTATCCAGTTGGTATTATTTATCTGACCCCCGGTAATCCCTTTCTCGATCAGCAGACTATTTAGTCTGGCTCTCGACGTATAAAGTCCGGCGGTTAGCCCGGCAGGACCACCTCCGATAATTATAACGTCATAACTGCTTTTCTCCGCCATGATTACACTCCTATCTCCAGTTCAGCTTCTATCACATCCAGCATCTGCCGGATATCAAAATTACCCGTGATCCTGAGATGGCCATTCAGCACAAGTAATGGTACCGACAGGTTTTCATTAATAATTTTCTCTCCCCAATCGATTATAGAATCTGTTTTTTCCTTTCCGGTAAGATCAAGGTATTTCAGGTGCACTCCCTCTCCGAACCTGTTCCTGACCTGTTCCTCTGCCAGTTCCAGCGATTCTCTAAGAGACCAGTCAGTACCGCAGGAAACATCACAATCTTGCCTGGCAGGATCGTTTATGATGGTTACCTGAATGTTCTTAGTCAAGAACTGACTCCACCAGTTTCTTAAGTTCGGTCTTCGGTCTTGCGCCGACTACATTCGCCACCGGCTCGCCGTCTTTGAAGATTATCAGTGCCGGAATACTCATAATCCCATAATTCGCGGCAATTTTTTGATTTTGATCCAGGTCAACCTTGGTAAATGTCACCTTGCCATCATACTCTTCGGCAAGTTCATCGAGTATCGGCGCGACCCTCAAACACGGTTTGCACCAGGTTGCCCAGAAATCTACCAGTACCGGTTTATCCGACTGTAAGACGACATCGTCGAAACTATATACATCCACTTCAATTGGTTTACCCATAACTTTCCTCCTTAATTTTTTGCCCTATGCTTCTTTCTGCAGTCCTCTTTGCCAGACCTATTGCATTCATAATCGCTTTTGCGCGGCTTCGTCCATGTGAAATAATAATCGTGCCATTAACTCCCAGCAGACACGAACCTCCGACTTCACTGAAATCCAACCTCTTCGCCCACGAATCCAGCCCCACATCTCTCTTCATTGCTCGCGAAGGCATACTGTAGGCTTTGGATATCATCTGTCCCGCCTGTCCCAGCGAATGCAGCCAGGTCGCGCTCATGCCTTCTATTGTCTTCAATACAATATTTCCGGTAAAGCCATCGGTTACTATTACATTAGCCTTGGCGCCGACTATATCCTGTCCTTCAACATTTCCAATGAAGTTCAGAGTGCTATCTTTGAGAAGCTGGTGAGTTTCCTGAGCAAGCCGATTTCCTTTCTTCTCTTCCTCGCCATTATTTAACAGGCCGACAGTCGGAGATTCTATATCGAAAAGACCGCTGATATAAGTGGAACCCAGGTGGGCAAACTGTACAAGGTGGTTCGGACGACAATCAGAATTAGCCCCGGCATCAATCAGAACCACAGGCGTGGTCGGGCTGAAACTTAGCAGACTGCCCACCGCCGGTCTTTCGATACCCTCGATTTTTCCCAAATTTACCAGGGCGGAAAAAAGTACAGCACCTGTATTCCCCGCTGAAACAAAGGCTGAAGCTTTCCCATCTTTTACAAGATTGGTACCGACAACAATGGATGACTCAGGTTTGCTTCGGATAGCATCGATCGGTGACTCCTTGTAGTCAATAACCTGGCTGGCATCGATAATTTTCATGCCTAGTTTCTTTACCTGGCGTCCGGCAAGTACATAGAGGATCTCTTTTCTTCCTACCAGGGCTATTTCCACTTCAAACTCACGTGTCGCCTTAATAGCTCCTTTTACTATCTCGTGAGGTGCATACTCCCCACCTGCAGCATCAACAGCTATTATCATTTTATCTCCTCGGTCACAACTCGCTCCCAGAGATCACAGCGTCCTCCCCAGCGTGCCAAAACCTTTCCGTTAATAGAAAGTTGCGCGATTTCACACAGGTTCGGACAGCTGTTGCACTCAAATGAAGAAGTCGTGTATTTCGTCTCACTTACACCGAATCCCGTAAATTTACTCTTTTTACCTTCTGACATTTCCTCGTGTACCAGCAGGGCAGCGCCTATTGCCCCCATAACTTCATGATTGGGAGGGACAATTACCTCTGTTTCCAGTTCCTCGTTAAAGGCTTTCACTATCGCTTCATTGAAGGCAACCCCGCCCTGGAATAGAATTGGTGTTCTTATTTCTTTCCCAAGTCCTACGTTATTAAGGTAATTACGTACCAGAGCCTGGCACAATCCGTACAAGATATCCTCGGTCTGATGCCCCATCTGCTGCTTGTGAACCATGTCCGATTCCGCAAACACGGTACATCGGCCGGCTATACGTACCGGATTAGTGCTGTTCAGTGCCCTCACGCTGAATTCATCTATACTCATATTTAAACGTAATGCCTGATGGTCCAGGAAACTTCCTGTACCGGCTGCGCATACAGTATTCATCCCGAAATCAGTCACCACACCGTCTCTCACTATTATTATTTTGCTGTCCTGTCCGCCTATCTCTATGATAGTACTTACTTCGGGCATATGGTGCAGTGCCGCAGTAGCATGGCTGGTAATCTCGTTCTTCACCAGGTCGGCATTAACAATTACTCCGGCAAGATACCGTGCGCTTCCGGTCGTAGCCACACCGCAGATTTCAGCACCTGCTGGCAGCATTTCTCTGATACTGGTCAGTCCCTGCTGTACCTTCTCGATAGGTTTTCCCTGCGTAGGCATATAAATACGCGCTGCCAGATTATCTCCAGCATCAAGTGCAGCGATTTTTGTGGTAACCGATCCAACATCGATACCAAGGTAAAATTCCATCATACTCCTTGCACCGCCACTTTATGGCTAATCTTATTATTCATCATTCTCTTGTGTTTCAGGAGATCTACGAAAGCTTCAAGCCTTGTTAGCACTCCTGTTTTAGTCATCTGTTCATCGCACAGGATCGTCAGGACTGGCAGGTTTTCTCTGGTCGAAGGCATAATATTCTGTGCAATTATTTCCGGCATGCAGGTAAACGGCGCAAGGTGCACTATTCCATCATATTCATTGCTGTGTAGAACCTTCTCACCTACCGATTCCCAACCATCTCCGCCTATATCACGCTTTAGATACGGTTGTGCTGCCCGGTGGATACGTTCATTTTCATTTATCCCCAATGGATTCAGAAAATAGCTGAACTTCGTCCATTCGGAAATAAAGGTTTTTCTTCTTACCTCAACACCCAGTTTACCCAATTCGTTCTCAATATCATAGTTTGAAAATGGTTCGAGTACTACGAAAAACTCCCCTGTGACACCCACGATGAGTGGTTGTGCATCCGGGTCTTTTTCGACTGCATTCAGACGTTCTATATATTCTTTCTGGATGTCATTCAAAGTTCGTGAATCATCTGCTTCATCGATAGCCTTCAGTGCATCCCTGTATATCCTGTTCGCCGTTCCTTTCCGAACTTCGACTGCCCTTACTTTCTGTGTAAGTTGCTCTATCCTGTCCATCGCATTTATTTTCTTTTGACAGAAACCGTATGCCGACAGCAGTTTAAGCCAGGGGGCATCATTCGCTAGTCGCTTGAATATCTTCATCATACCAAGGAATTTCTGTTCGGAAACCCCAAGTTGCACCATTTCTATATCGTAGCCGAGTTCATTAAGTATTTTTTCCTGTGTTCTGGCATAATATCCAAGGCGGCAGGTACCGTAGCTTCCCGGCATTATCAACGTATCTGCCCCTAGTTCAGCTATTTCGATAAAATTCCCCAGTGTCAGTTTAAAAGGCATACATAGACCTTCAGGTGCATATTTGACTCCCAGAGACAAGGTACGACGTGTATTAACAGGCGGAGGAATATAGTCGACTTCAAGTCGCTTAAATAACGCCTTCAGCGGTATGTACAGATTGCCGATATGAGGAATTCCTAGACGCATACTCTACTGTCTGCCTTCTTTCTTCTATACACCATATCGGTAAATGCTTCTAATCTTGTCACCACACCAGCCTCAGCTGTGTGTTCCTCCAGTGTAAGAGACATAAATGGAGTGGAACCAAGTTTTACCGCGTATCTTCTGACCATATCCATCATTAAAGAATCGGGACCACACCCAAAGGCCATTATACCAATTATGCCATCGGCCTTACTTTGAAGATAGTAACCACCTGCGCCAGCGACTTCATCTTCGTAGGTCCAGTAGGCTCCACCTGTCACGGTCGCTACCGCTGCCTTCAGATCAGGAGAAGCAACCATTTCCGGTGTTATCACCTTGTTTCCTGCCTGTTCCAGGCGGTGAATAAGACGGTGATTAATATATTCATCGTATATCAGATACGGATGACCGATAAGTGCTATTGTTCCTTTTTGTCCACCAGCATTCGTAATAGAGCTGCTATTTCTGATTGCTGCTTCACCGGTAATATGCTGCAAAGCCAGAGGGGGTGATATCCTGTTTTTTAACATATACTCCCGGTAATCCAAATAAGACTGCCAGGCGGCCTGACCGGCTTTCCTTATCTTGAATGGGTTTTTATTGATATTTCGGCCAAGCGAATATATGGCTCGGTAAAGAGTACTTCTTCCTTTATTAATATCAATATCGATCTCCAGAAACGGTGGAGCTTCCGGAATAACAGCTCTCGTCATATCCGGCAATCCGAGAAATTTCGAACAGTTATACACCTTAGGTTCGACACTTCGAACAGCCGGTATAAATATCCTGTCGCATTTATCAGCAAGCCATATCACATGACCCAAAAAAACTTTTACTGGAAGACAGGTATCAGAAACTACCCTCGATGAGCCATCGGTCAGTATAGACTGTGTGGTAGATGGTGATACTACCACCTCGGCACCTAATTCCTCGAAAAGGGTTTTCCAAACTGGGAAGTACTGGTAATAAAGCAGTGCTCTGGGTATACCTATTTTCATTTTGTTATTGTTACCACCATACTTAATTCACGAGAAATACCGGTAGCGCTATCCTTCCAGGCGGTTTATCATTATCTGTGAACCTTACTGTGCAGAACCGTAAAATTCCTCTTTTATTACGGTCTGTATACCAGAATCAGAGAGTATATCCGTAACCGTCATTGCCATAGCTTTCGCCGCGTCTATCATACCCTCGATACCTCTATCCGATATGGCTGCATCGGCAAACTCAGGTGAATGGACCAGCACGTTTTTATCGGCAATAGAAACAATCCCGTGTATTCCGGGTACAATCTGGCTTACGTTACCCATATCAGTACTGCCAAAAGCCCGTTCCGGTTCAAACATAGAAGTATTTCGACCGAGTATTTTCATATTGTCTGCAAATAATCCTGCCATCTTCAGGTTGTTCCGCATCGGCGAATAACAAACATCATCCCATTTATATCTCATTTCGGCACCGGTAGCTTTTGCCGCTCCTCTGAAACAGTCGAGGACCTTTTCTTTGAGTTGGTCCAGGTATGCATCATCGGCAGCCCTAACTATAAAATTCCCTGAACTGTATGCGGGAACGATATTTGCCGCTTCACCGCCATTGGTAACAACACCGTGTATCCTCGCTGTACTCCTGATATGCTGTCGGAGGGAATTAATAGCTGTAAAGGAAAGCAATAAAGCTTCCAAAGCGTTTATTCCTTCTTCAGGTCGTGCAGCAGCATGGGCAGATTTCCCTATAAATTCTACATCCAAGGTATGACAGGCTAGTGCTTCAGTAGTTGCTGTATCGGTTGTTCCCGGATGTACCATCATAGCTGCATCAAGGTTACTGAATGCATCCCTCTCGGCCATTATGATTTTCCCGCCGTACAATTCTTCGGCCGGAGTCCCGATCACCAGAACCGAACCGCCATATTCGTCAACGGCCAGTCTGGCTGCGACTCCTGCGCCAACCGCTGAAGTAGCTATAATATTGTGTCCGCAGGCATGACCAATTTCCGGTAATGAATCATACTCGGCAAGTATTGCTATTGAAGGGTTCCTTTCACCGTAAACCGCCTTGAACGCCGTAGGTAACTGGCATATACCTCTTTCAACGGTAAAACCGTTTTCTTTGAGATAATCTGTTAACAATTCAGCTGCTTGTTCTTCATGAAATCCTAATTCCGGATTTGAATGGATTTTCCGGGATATTTCCTTTAGAGATCTCCTCTGATTTTCCACCTCATCGATAATGGATTTTTTCATTTTATCAATATTCATTGCTAACTCCGGAAACCGGTAAAAACATCTATAATTATATCCCAACAGTACCTTCTTTTCTAGATAATCGAAAATGCAATTTCGTTAATCCACTCCTGAATATCACTGGTAAATTATCAGATAAAATGCGGTCTACGGCGGACCGAGTGTGAATTTGTATCCAGATAATTCTATAGGGGAATAATTAATAATTCATCAATGAATTTTACGCTTGTTGATGACTCTTGCATTTTTTTTATCCTTGTGGTATGCTTAGTTGATTATTAAGTGGGTCTTGTCCCCACTTTTTTCATTATAGGTATGGAAATTATTAATATGGAGGGCCTGAACCGAGATGAAGAGCGATTTTTTGCTCGCGATAACACAACTCTCGGCTGAGAAGAACCTGCCTGCAGAAGTGGTACTTTCCACAGTTGAAGCAGCGCTGGTTTCAGCATACAGAAAAGATAACTTCTCACCTAACCAGGAGATATCCGTCAAGATAAATCCATCAAGCGGAAAGGTCCAGGTTTGGGCAAGTAAAACCGTAGTTGAGAAAACCGAGGACACGGCAATTGAAATCAGCCTGGAAGAAGCTCGTAAAATCAATCCCGAAGCGGAATTGGGAGAGACAGTAATGGTAGAGTCTACTCCTAGTAATGCCGGGCGTATCGCTGCACAGACTGCCAAGCAAGTTATCCTTCAGCGGCTTCATGAAGCCGAGCATACAGCAATATTCGAAGAATATGCTGATAGAGAAGGCGAGATCGTCACCGGGTTGGTACAGCGTATTGAGCCACGACAGATACTGGTAGACCTCGGCAGGACCGAAGCGATTCTGCCCTCTGCTGAGCAAGTCCCGGGAGAAAGATACCGAATTGGGCAGAGAATCAAGGTCAGTATACTTGAGGTGGTTCGCACCAATAAGGGACCCAGAGTCATACTGTCACGCTCACATCCTGATCTACTCCGAAGGCTTTTCGAAATGGAAATACCTGAGATATACAACGGTACTGTCGTATTGGAATCAATAGCACGTGAAGCTGGATACCGGAGTAAGATTGCTGTGTCCGCCAAACAGGAAGGAATAGATCCCGTCGGATGCTGTGTCGGCTTGAGAGGTATCCGTATTCAAAACATTGTTAACGAGTTGAACGGCGAGAAAATCGATGTTGTAATGTGGGATAAGGATCCGGCAACATTCATTGCTAATGCTCTAAGCCCCGCTCAGATATCCTATGTTACACTTGATCGTGAAGATGGTATTGCTAGTGTGGTCGTTCCCGACAGGCAACTTTCACTGGCAATAGGTAAAGAGGGCCAGAACGTAAGGTTAGCTGCGAAACTGACCGGCTGGCGAATCGATATCAAGAGTACCTCTGAAATAGAAGCAGAAAAAGCTGAAACCCAGGAAATAAAAGCCGAGACCACCATAAAAACCGAAGATATACTTGAGCCTGAGATAGTATCAGAAGAACTGGAAAAAATAGCCGGTGAAGGAATAACCGAAGAGATCCCGGATATACTCGAACCGGTTCTCGAAGATGACGAAGCAGAAATAGAGGAGGAAGATGAAGAGGAGGAAGAAGGTGAAGCCCTTCCTTCATTGGACACCGACCTGGTAACCACTCCCATCAGCTTTGAACCGATAGAATCGGAAAAACCATCTCTAAGGTTCGCGGAGGATATCATCGGTGCTCCATCCAGATCTGGGACAAAGACCAAGAAGAAGAAAAAGAAGAGTGGCCCGGATAGGGATAACGATGAAGGTAAAACCAGGGGTAGAAAATCTTCCCGCAGGATAGACATAGACGATTATGATGACGTGGAGGGCTTCTAAACAGGGAAAAATCAAGCATATACCGCAGAGAACATGTATTGCCTGCCGGAAAATACAGGACAAGCAGGCAATGGTTCGTATCGTGAACACTCCTGACGGTAGAATTGAAGCAGATGCCAGTGGTAAAATGTCAGGGCGTGGTGCATATTTATGTAAAGATGTTAGTTGCTGGGAAGAGGGACTCAAAGGGAGCAGGCTTGAGCATTCTTTAAAGACTGGAATAAACCAGGAAAATAAAAACAAGTTACTTAATTGGATAAAGGAATATCTCGATAAAATTTAACATCAGCTTGGAATAGAGTTATTATATAATACAATCTAGTGTAATAGCTCAGAAGGAGATAGCTTTTGGCAGAAGTCAGCAATCAGGAAAAAGAACCTAAGTCGTCTGGTAAATCAACAGGTTCTTCTACCACAAAATCACAGAAGATCGGCATTCCCGATACCTTAAGTGTAAAACAACTGGCAGATCTTCTGGATGTTAGCGCTATCGATGTCATCAAACAGCTGATGAGAAATGGTATTATGGCTAATATCAACCAGGCTGTTGATTATGAAGCTGCTTCTTCTGTTGCGTCAAGTCTGGGTATTGAAACCACCCATCAAGCACTAACAAAACGCAAGTCGGCGAGTGTAATCAGCGAGATAAAAAAACAACAAATAAAAGGTTCGAGTGGTCTACAATCTCGCCCACCGGTAGTAGCTGTTATGGGACATGTCGACCACGGTAAGACTAGATTGCTGGATGCCATACGCAAAACTAACGTAATGGATTCGGAAGCAGGGGGGATTACCCAGCATATCGGCGCTTATCAGGTAGAGATTGATGGTCAAAAAATCACTTTTCTTGATACTCCCGGACATGAAGCGTTCACTGCAATGCGAGCCAGGGGTGCTCAGGTAACTGATATAACGATTCTTGTTGTAGCTGCTAACGATGGAGTTATGCCACAAACCCTTGAAGCCATAGATCATGCAAAAGCGGCAGGAATACCTATCGTCGTTGCCTTAAACAAAATGGATTTACCTGAAGCTAATCCTGATTATGTAAAACAACAGCTTGCTGACGCAGATCTCCTAATTGAAGAATGGGGTGGTGACGTGATTGCAATCCCCATTTCAGCAAAGGAAAATACCGGCATCCAGGAACTCCTTGAAAACCTTCTTCTTGTAGCTGAGATGGAGGAGTTAAAGGCAGATCCGACTAAACCAGGTGTTGGGGTAATCATTGAAGCAGAACTGGACAAGACAAGAGGAGCGGTGACTACGGTTCTGGTACATGATGGAACCCTTAAGGTTGGCGATATCGTCGTCGTTGGTCATACATGGGGTAAAGTTAAAGCGATGTTCAACGATGTTGGTAAGCAGGTAAGGAAAGCTGGACCTGCTGTTCCGGTAGAAATACTGGGACTGAGTACCATATCCCGGGCAGGAGACTCTCTGATCGTGGTATCCAGTGAAAAACAGGCGAAAGAAATCGTATCAAAACGACTGGAAGCTGAACGCATAGATGCTTCGACATCGCAGGCGGTAAGTCTCAGTAATATATTCGACCAGGTAAGTACCGGACAGGTGAAAGAACTCGCGGTAATACTGAAAACCGATGTCCAGGGAAGTATCGAACCGATAAAGGAGTCCCTAGAACGACTTGGGACTGACGATTTAAAAGTCAGGGTTATACACAGCGGAAGCGGAAACGTTACAGAGAGTGATGTAATGCTGGCGATAGCTTCTAAAGGAATTATAATCGGATTTAACACCGGTTCCGAACCTGGAGCTCAGCGTATGGCTGAACAGGAAGGTATCAATATCCGGTATTATAACGTAATCTATAACCTCCAGGAAGACGTTAGTAAGGCTCTGACTGGTATGCTTGAACCTACCAAGGTTGAAGTAATTGACGGTCGGGCTGAAGTCCGAGCATTATTCTCCAGCGGCAAGAAAGATAATATTGCCGGAGTGTATGTGACTGAAGGACAAATACGACGGAACGATTCTGTAAGAGTTCAGCGGAGAGGAGAAATTATCGCTGAAACTGAAGTCGCCAGCTTAAGGCGTTTCAAAGATGATGTACGCGAAGTCGCGACCGGTTACGAATGCGGTGTCGGTCTTAAAGATTATGATGAATTCGAAGTCGGCGATATACTGGAATTCTTCAGAATCGAGGAGGTGAAATAGGAGGGAAGGGTCGTGGCACATCGAATCGAACGTGTTAACAGCCTGATTCGCCAAGAAATAAGCGAACTATTGCAGCGCCAAGTCAAAGATCCTCGACTTGGCAATTTTATTGCCGTAACAGAGGTAAATACTTCAGCTGACCTAAAACACGCCAGGATATTTGTCAGCAGCATGGAACAGGACGAGGATAAGCAGGAAATATTAAAGGCTCTCACATCAGCATCGGGTTTTTTTCGCACCAAGCTGGCGAAGAGTCTTAGAATGCGATACACTCCCGAACTGAGTTTTCATTGGGATGACTCCATCCAACGAGGAAACCGCCTTCTGCAGATGATAGACGAGATGTCCTCGGAAACCGATACTGTGTAGGGTCGATTTACGCCTGTAATTTATTTACAACTATCAAACAAGACGCACTCCGAGAACCAATACATTGCTAAATAAAGTTCAGGAAGAGGATAATGAAAATTTCACCTTTAGCCAATCAGATTCCCGATTATCCTTTTATTAGAGTCGCCAGGATATCACGGGAAGTGGAACGAAGAGACGGTATACCGGTAATAAACGCCCGTATCGGTATACCCGATATGGAAGCCCCTGCATCGGTCAAAAAAGTCATGTCCGAATTCATTCTAAAAGAAAGGTCAACCTACGGATACCCGATAGACGTCCACCCCGAACGCGGTATTCCTGAACTTATCGAGGCGATTATCGAGCATTACCATGTTTGCCATTCCGTAACCTTGAAACCGGAAAACATACTTGTAACCGGTTGGACCAAAGAATTTCTGCATAACATTACCAGGCTGTTCGACTCCGGAAGTATTCAGATCCCCGATCCTGTTTATCCTGCTTATGAAGCTGCGACCATCCTGTCTAATCACAAGATCGAGCGAGTAAGGACTTCCGTCGAGAATGGCTGGTTGCCGGAATTCGATTTCAGCCGTCAAGATACGGTTGCGTTTTACTTTTGCGATCCTAATAATCCTCTCGGCAGTGTAGCAGACATGAATTATTACGTTTCTCTTGCTGAAATAATAAAGGAAAATGATATAATCGGTATTTTTGATAAGGCGTATAAAGATTATGTATTTGATAAAAACACTAAACCGGTATCGATTACGCAGATCCCAGGACTGACTGATTACGGGTACGAAGTAGTCTCTTTCTCCAAGCATTATAACTTTGTGGGTATAGGTCTCGGCTGGATTGTCAGCAGTGAGGAAAATATTCAGCGCTGGATGAAATTTAACGGTCAGTACAGCCAGGGAGTAGCATGGTACAAACAGAAAGCAGGTGCTTTCGCATTGACGAGCCCCGTTGTTAAGGAAGAAATGCAGGAATACTACGAAATCCTAAAAGAGCGAAGAGATATTTTCGCTAAAGGATTGAATGAGTTGGGTCTCAAAATCGAATTACCCGTAGCCACTCCATACCTGTGGATAAAAGTCCCGGACGGGTACGATGATGAAGACTTTGTCCTCAACCGATTGATCGATAAAGCTCATGTAGCTTTGATGCCGGGAGTGTATTTCGGTGAAAACGGTAAAGGTTATTGCCGTGCAACCATCTTCCTCCCAAAAGAAAAAATTGAAGAAGCACTGGACAGGATCAGCAGGATCAGAGACTGGTAGCTAAGTTCGCACGGGTATCGGATGAACGGTATTCTTAATATTAATAAACCCGAAGGGCCAACCTCTTTCAATATCGTTTCAAGGATAAAAAAACTTACGGGTGAAAAACGCGTCGGACACGCTGGCACACTCGATCCTGCAGCTTCCGGAGTGCTTCCGATTTGTCTTGGCCACGGAACGCGGGTCATCGAATACCTGATGAATAGCACCAAAGATTACCGTGCTGAGATAGAATTCGGAAAAACTACGGATACGTATGATGCAACCGGTTCCATAATTTCGTTGAAAGATTCATCTTCTGTAGACAGAAATCAAATAGAGACGGCTTTGAATGATTTTCGGGGTGAGATCCAACAGGTACCACCCGTATACAGTGCCCTCAAGCGTAAAGGAACACCTTACTATGAACTTGCCCGGGCAGGAATCAATGTAGAAATAGCAAGCCGTCCTGTCGTGGTTCACAATATTATAGTCCGCGACTGGAAACCTCCCGTAGTTGCGATCGACGTTACCTGCGGGAAAGGAACATACATACGCTCGATTGCCCATAACCTTGGACAAATACTCGGCTGCGGCGCTCATATGAAAAGCCTTGTACGCAGGAAATACGGCCCATTCTCAATCGACGATTCCGTTTTACTCGACGAACTGGAGCAGTCATATCCTGAGAGTGATTGGCAAAGGTATATTCACCCAATCGACAGCGTACTCCTGCACCTTAAAGCTATTGTGGTAAACGACGATACCAGGCAGGATATTCAACACGGACGCACAATCGAAAATATAACTAATAGCACACAAATTTTGGAGAATCAATCCCAACAGGTAATACCTCAGGAAACTCATTGCCGTGCATACGGACTCGACGGACGTTTTCTAGGTATACTTCGCTATGTTTCTGAAACTGGACGGTGGCAACCTGAAAAGGTGTTTATATAAGAGAATAACGATTTTTTCAATATAAGGCTTGACGTGGATAATCGATTAATCATATAGTTTTTCTGGGTAAAATCCGAGGTAATTAAGGAGACAATCGAGTTGGTAATTTGCATAATCTTGATAGCCAGATATTATGAGGTATAAAAAAGCATACGGAAATCAGTTGGTATAAACAGATCGAAGCATAAGAAAGAGAGGAAATGAGTTTTGAGTAAGATTAATGTAGCGATAATCGGTGTTGGGAATTGTGCCTCTTCTCTCGTGCAGGGTGTTCATTACTATAAAGATGCAAAAGATGACGAATTCGTTCCAGGTCTTATGCATGTCAATCTCGGAGGGTACCATATCAGAGATATAAACTTCGTTGCCGCATTCGATATTGACAGCAATAAAGTTGGCAAAGATCTGGGAGAAGCCATATATACTCCTCCAAACAACACATTTGAATTCTGCAAAGTACCGAAAACAGGAGTTACCGTACATCGAGGTATGGTGCATGATGGACTCGGTAAGTATCTCTCAACAATCATCAAGAAAGCACCAGGATCAACCGCGGATATCGTCGGCATCCTCAAGGAAACCAAGACAGATGTTGTTATAAGCTATCTTCCGGTTGGCAGCGAAGAAGCGACAAGGTGGTACATGGAACAGGTACTCCAGGCTGGCTGCGGACTAATTAACTGCATACCGGTGTTTATCTGCCGCGAAAAATACTGGCAGGATCGGTTTGCAGAAAAAGGTTTGCCGATTATCGGCGACGATATCAAATCACAGGTTGGCGCCACTATCACTCACCGTGTACTCACCAAGCTTTTCAGAGATAGAGGAGTCAAGCTCGAACATACTTACCAGTTGAACTTCGGTGGGAACACCGACTTTTATAACATGCTTGAGCGTGAAAGACTCGAATCTAAGAAAATATCGAAAACCAATGCAGTTACCTCACAGCTTGATTACGAAATGAATCCGGATGACGTTCATGTAGGCCCAAGCGATTACGTCCCGTGGTTGAAAGACCGGAAGTACTGCCATATCAAAATGGAGGGAAGAACCTTCGGTGACGTTCCGTTGATACTGGATATGAAACTGGAGGTATGGGACAGCCCGAATTCCGCCGGAGTCGTCATAGACGCGGTCAGGTGTTGCAAACTTGCTCTTGACCACGGTCTTAAAGGGACTCTTATAGGACCAGCCGCCTACTTCATGAAATCATCTCCGATTCAATATACCGATGATGAAGCCCGGAAAATGGTTGAAGATTTTATTTCGAAATATGGTGTCTCATCTACTCCCGGAAAAGGAAAGAAAAAAGTTACGTCTTGAAATTTTAGTTTTATTGCTGGAAATACAGTATGAAAATTGCATTAGTTTCGCCATACGATTTCGCCTTCGCCGGTGGAGTAACAAGTCATATATCTTCGCTTGAAACTTACCTCACCCGCATGGGACATGAGGTTAAGGTTATCGCTCCTGCATCTAACGATATTCCTATCTTTGGAGACAGGTTCATCCCGATAGGCAAACCGCGTCCCATACCTGCCAGCGGGTCGGTGATACGGGTAAGTATATCACTTCACCTCGCCCCCGTTATTAAGCAGGTACTCGAACGTGAAAAGTTCGATATCATTCACCTTCACGAGCCCTTTATGCCTATGCTCTGCAGCGCTATACTTCGCTTTTCAAACGCTACCACCATCGGGACTTTCCACGCCTGGGACGGTAAACCCGGATATAATTGGGGGAAACCCATCAGCACCTGGATGATCAAGCGAAGGATGAGAAAATTACACGGGAGAATCGCTGTATCCAATATGGCTATGATGTACGCGCGTCGTCATATTCCCGGTGACTACATAATTATCCCAAACGGGATTGATACTGAACGGTTCCATCCTGACGTCGAACCTCTCCCGGAATTCTGCGACGGCAAGCAGAATATACTTTTCCTCGGTCGTCAGGAACGCCGAAAAGGTTTGATCTACCTGATCAAGGCTTTCCATGAAGTACATAATGAGCTTCCCAATACGAGACTGATAATCGCCGGACGTACTTCTCATCTGCGTAAGCCTTATGAGAAATGGGCAAGAAATCACGGTCTGACAGAAGATGATCTCGTATTTACCGGATCTGTTCCCGAAGAACACAAACCCAGGTACTTTAAAACAGCAGATGTATATTGTTCACCCGCGACTTCACACGAGAGTTTCGGTATTGTACTTCTTGAGGGAATGGCCGTCGGTAAGCCGGTGGTCGCCAGCCACATAGACGGATATTCTAGTGTTATCACTCACGGACAGGATGGGCTCCTTGTTCCTCCCCGAAATTCAAAATACCTTGCCCTGACTCTGATAAATCTACTCCGGGATTCGGATCTCCAGAAGAACCTTTCGCAGAAAGCGAGAAAGACTGCGGAGAATTACAGCTGGGAAAAACTTGCACAGAGAGTCTCTGATTATTATAATGAAGTGCTGGAACAATACGGTAAAAAATAATCGCCTCGATCCTGGGATCATTGATCTCGTTAATCTTGGACAGAGGGGAAGTCTGCTTGGACACTCAAAAGGTTATTCCCCGGAAACAAAAAGTGACCGCGAAATTAAATGAATTTCGTAGAACTATAGCCTCCTACCTTACACCGGCGATAATCCGGCTCTTATCAAGAACACATATAACCCCTAATGCTCTTACCATATTTGGTTTTCTTGTTACTCTCGGCGCTGCTGCCCTTATACTTACCGGAAATCAGTTCGCAGCCGGTTTCGTCGTACTCGCAGCCGGGTTTTTCGACATGCTGGATGGTTCTCTTGCCCGTCATACCAACCAGGTAACCAAGTTCGGTGGAATACTCGATTCAACACTTGATCGACTATCCGAAGCAGCCCTGATGGTAAGTATACTGGTAGTGTTCGGAAAAAACGGTTCGATTCCTGGCATTTGGATCACGAGCATTGCTCTTGTCAGTTCAATGATGGTAAGTTATATCAGGTCGAGAGCCGAATCCGCAGGAATCGACTGCGAAGTAGGAATATTCACTCGTCCTGAAAGGATCGTCATCCTGGCGATCGGTCTCTTACTCAGCGGGGTTAGCAATGCTTTACTGATCACTCTTTCCATCATTGCGTTGTTCAGTGTTATCACTGTCATTCAAAGGCTTGTTCATGCCTGGAAACTCACTTCAAAATAGCTGCTATCTGGAGGTAAAAAATGCCGGTCATTGCTGTTATTGGTGCTCAGTGGGGAGATGAAGGAAAAGGCAAAGTAATTGATATGCTGGCTGAAAAAGCGGACATAGTGGTACGCTTTTCCGGCGGTGATAACGCCGGTCATACCATTGTCAATCCTTTCGGGAAATTTGCTCTTCAGCTTGTTCCCTCCGGTATTTTTTTTCCTGATACAATCTGTATTATTGGCAATGGAGTGGTCATTAATCCAGCTGTACTGATTGAAGAAATGTCATCGCTTAACAAACGAGGAATTTCTACCGAGAACCTGATTATTAGCGACCGGGCTAACATCATTATGCCCTACCACCTTGTCCTAGAAGGTTATGAAGAGAAAGCAAGAGGAAAAAGTGCCATCGGAACAACACGCAAAGGAATAGGACCTGCCTTTGCAGATAAAACAGCCAGAATTGGTATCAGAATGGGTGATCTCTTGGATAAAGAATATTTTTCTGAACGGCTGATAAGTATCCTTGAACATAAAAACAATATCATTACTCGAGTATACAACGCCGAACCACTCTCCTATGAGGAAATCTACCGTAAGTACTGTGAGTATGCAGAAACACTTGCCCCCCATATCCGTGAAACATCACTAATACTGGATAATGCAATAAAAGACGGATCTCTTATTCTCCTGGAGGGTGCCCAGGGAACGTTGCTGGATCCAGATTTCGGTACCTACCCTTATGCTACGTCATCTTCACCCATGGCAGGAGGAGCAAGTATCGGTGCAGGAATCGGTCCGACTAGGATAGACGCAGTGGTTGGTGTGTACAAGGGATACATTACCCGTGTTGGCGCCGGACCGATGCCGACAAGACTCGATGATGAACTCGGTGAAATGCTGAGAAAGCGGGGGAACGAGTACGGTACAGTCAGCGGAAGACCACGTGACTGTGGCTGGTTCGATGCGGTTGCCGCCCATATGACACACCGCTTGAACGGTTTCACCGGGCTGGCTATTACCAAACTCGATAATCTCGACACATTACCTGTAATCAGGATATGCACCTCTTATGAACTGGATGGGAAAACGATCGATTACTTCCCCGCAACTATTCACGCGCTGGAAAGGGTAAAACCGGTATATGAAGAAATACCGGGATGGCAGACTGATATCAGCGGGATTCGTGAATATGATAAGCTGCCTAGACAAGCAATCAAATACATCGAGAGATTGGAAGAATTATTATCCTGTCCGGTCAACTTCATCAGCGTCGGACCTGAAAGAAGTCAGACAATCTGGAAGAAACCGATTTTATAGGTTGAATTAAGACACCCGGTTTCCGGCAGTTAATCAAATCGGTTTTTTCGATGGAAATATTGTGCCGTTTCATTTACCGCTAGAACTATCAACCTCTAGGCGGCATTGGTATACCGAATATGATGTTTTGACCACTCATATGGTCGGAACCGTAGGAAACCAGGAATAGTACTGCTTCGGCAAGTTCTTCGGGCATAGCCATTCCCCTCATATCAACCGTGACTTCCTGTCCTTCAGGTCGGTGATGTGCCATTGCTGCCTGTCTGCCTTCACTCCAGGTTGCGCTCGGAGTTACACAGTTAGCCTGTATCCCGTACTGTGCAACTTCTCTGGCCAGTGCTTTGGTAAAGCCGATTACACCGGCTTTGGCGGCGGTATAGTCGGAATTACCAGCAAGGCCATCGATTGCGGCGATAGAGGAAATCAACACTATTTTCCCACTTCTTCTTTCTATCATGTGGTTGATCACCGCCCGAACACAGTTACGGGGTCCATTCAGATTCATATCCATCATCCAGTCCCACAGTTCCTTCGTCTGCTCAGCAACAGGAGCACCCCTTGTTGGAAGATCGCCGGTAAGTTTCGTCGGTAATAGTGTCCCTACTATTCCTCCGGCTGCGTTTACCAGAATATCTATCTTTTTGTATTTTTCCAGAGTAATCCTTACCATATCATTCACTTCATCCTCGTACCTGAAGTCAACCTTCAGGGTCGATGCTTCTCCACCCTTCGACCTGATATCATCAGCCACTTTTTCAGCATTTTCAACAACCACGTCGGCTATCATCACCTTAGCCCCTTCTTCAGCTAAGAGAACCGCTGAAGCTCTGCCGACACCGCTCGCACCACCAACCACAATAGCTACTCTATCTTGTAGTTTCATCTAATTACCTCCGTTATTAGAATTATTCTTTCTATATTTCCACTTGAATTCTTTACAAGTTACGCGGACATTAACTCATGTGTCAATTAACATAGACCAACTGTATCTCGATGTCAATCAGTACTACAGGCAAAGGCATAATATTCAAACTCTGATATTCGAACCATGCTGAATAATTCTTTACTACCTTAAATCACCGGTGCTATACTCTCTTTATTGCACAATGATCGATTTGACTCAGTATTCAACAGGGAGTGGGTCTAATGCCCGTAATCAGGACAGCGAGAGAAGATGACTTACCGGTTATCCTGAAGCTGTACCTGCAACTCTCAATACCGCCGGTGGAATGGGATAGCCTTGATACCCAGGTGCTCGATACTCATAAGCAGGCATTCTCCGACATCACAGCTATGCCTGGATGCGAGGTGATAGTCGCCGAGGAAGACGGAAAAGTCATCGGTACTTCGATGTTGACGATAGTACCCAACCTCACTCACGGCGGAAAACCATGGATAATCGTTGAAAACGTGGTTGTCGATAATGAATACCGTAGAACCGGAGCTGGAAAACTCCTTATGGAGTATATTAAGACAAAAGCTCTGTAGACCGGATGTTATAAGATCCAGCTTTTAAGTGACAAGAGACGGTCGGAAGAAGCCCATAAGTTCTACAATGCAATCGGTTACAATGCCACTGCCGAAGGTTTCAGAATGTACCTTGGATAAAAAAGTGGATTATCTGACCATAATTAAGATTAAATATCCTTTCGGAATACCATTTTGTCATTTCCCAGTCCTGCGTAATCCCCTACTACAGGGATCCCGTCTTTGTCTGGTTCTCCGAGAAGTTCCATGCCCAGACTCCGGTGAAAGGCTATCGATAAATTGTTGTTCGGTGATGTAATTGCCTTGAGTTCGCTGCAGCCCTTGCCTTTCGCAATACTGGTAAAATGCTCGTACAGGGCACTCCCCACACCTCTTTTTCGATGTGACGCCCTTACACCGACGAATTTAACATAGGCAGTAGGTGAGGTTTGGGAATAAAACACGAACAGGTAACCGATTACCGTCTCGCCCTCCTTTACCACAAACGCAGTATTACCGAACTCATAGAAATAGATCGGATTATGCTGCTTCCTGAGATTATCTACGTGGCTGCTATTCCAGAAATCAGCCATATCAGTGATTATCTGGTCGTAATCCGCCTTTGTGCATTGGGTAATTTTCATTTTCAAGCGTATTTGAGTATCTGATTTGTTATCTTCTTATTTTCAGTCTAAGAAATCCATTCCGGCGGAAGCCGGAATCCAGTGATTCCAGCACCAGTAAGATTTCTTGGATACCGATTTTTATCGGTATGGGTTATCCGAAATTTCTTCGAATCTTTATAACTATTCACCCTCTACACTAACGTAGAGGGTGAGTTCAATTTATTATCAAATACTAAACCCGGATTTATTATACAGGCAAGTCTATCTTATATTTTTTCACAACATCCATAATCTGTGCTGCCGTCTTCTCATCCGGTTCACAAAGTGGCAGGCGAGTACCTCCTACTCTGAAACCAACCTGGTTGATAGCGTATTTCACCGGTATAGGATTAGCAATGATAAAGAGTGCATTAACCAGCGGAAGAAGGTGTCGGTGTATCTCAGCCGCCTTGCCCGTTTCTCCGTCAAGGAAAGCGTAGATCATTTCACTTATCTGTTTCCCGACCAGGTGCGAAGCAACACTGATTACTCCGTATCCACCTAGGGCAAGAATATTAAGTGTATCAGAATCGTTGCCACTCCAGATATAGAAATCTTCCCTGGTCCGGCTTATGATATGCGAGACCTGCTGCATGTCACCGCTGGCTTCCTTTACCCCAATTATGTTATCGATCTCACTCAGCCTGACTATAGTATCGACGGTAAGACTCCTAACCGTTCGAGATGGTACGTTGTAAAGAATACAGGGCAGGCTGGTACTGTCGGCAATGGTCTTGAAATGCCGGTACAGTCCTTCCTGGGTAGGGTTATTATAATACGGCACCACCAGCAGACAAGCGTCCACACCAATCTTCTCAGCGCCTTTCGTGGCAGAAACGGCTTCAGCGGTGCTGTTGCTGCCCGTTCCGGCTACGACGGCACCACGGTCACCGACTGCTTCCTTAACAATCCTGAATAATTCGTATTCTTCTTCTCTGACTAGAGTGGGTGATTCACCGGTCGTTCCGACTACTATCAGTCCCTCACTCCCGGAGTCCATTAACGCCAGGGCAAGCTTCTTTGCCTGTTCGTAATCGACTTCCCTTTTTTCGTTAAAGGGTGTTACCATTGCTGTCAGCATTCGTCCCGGTATTTTCATTTTACCGTCCTCCTGGGCGAACCCAATCTCTTTTTATCATTTCTTCGGCTATCTGTACCGCGTTCAAAGCGGCACCTTTCCGAAGATTATCCGCAACAATCCACATTGCCAGGCCTTTAGGATTTGAAGCATCCTGACGGATACGTCCTACGAACGTTTCATCCGTTCCGGCGCATGGCCATGCTTGGGGATAAAGGCTGATAACCGGATCATCGAGTACTTTTACTCCAGGTGCCTGAGACAGAATTTGTCTTGCGTCCTCGGGAAGCATGACATTGGTAAATTCAACATGAACTGCTTCGCTGTGACCTGTCAGTACCGGGATCCGTACACAGGTTGCTGAAACCGCTATATCTGGAGCATGCATTATCTTCCTGGTCTCTTCGACCATTTTCCATTCTTCCTTGGTATACCCGTTATCCAGGAATACTCCAATTTCCGGCAGGGCGTTAAATGCAATCTGATGAGGATAGACATGGGGTATCGTCTCCTTGCCTTCAAGTACCTGCACTACCTGCGTTTTCAACTCCTCCACCGCCCGGATACCGGTACCGGCAACAGCCTGGTAGGTATCCACTATTATCCTCTTGATGGGATTAACCTTGTGCAGTGGATAAAGGGCAACCACCATTTGTATGGTCGAACAGTTCGGATTGGCAATTATTCCTTTGTGCTTCTGAATATCATCCGGATTGATCTCCGGTACGACCAGCGGAACATCCGGCTCCATTCTCCAGGCTGAGCTGTTGTCGACTACGACAGCCCCTGCTTTGGCAGCAATCGGTGAAAAATGTTTACTCGTATCACCTCCCGCCGAGAAAAGGGCAATATCAATATCATCGAACGATTCCGGGATTGTTTCTTCAACCGTGTATTCCTGGTGATTGAAAAAGAGTTTCTTGCCTGCAGATCGATATGAAGCCAGCATTTTCACCGATTTTATCGGCGGATTACGCTGCTCCAGTACCTTAATAAATTCACTACCTACCAGTCCGGTAGCCCCAACTATCCCAAATCTGTACTCTTTCATCGATCCTTCCTATAGATTAAGGAGTTTATCCAGTCCGTAGGTATAACCTTTCTTCTTAACCACTTCTTTCACGGCATATAAAACGCCCGGTGTATAACATTCACGGTTTATCGTATCGTGTCTGATACTCAATGTCTGACCCGCTGTACCAAGAAGCACTTCCTGATGAGCCATCAAACCAGGCAACCGTACCGCGTGAATAGGTATGCCTTCCACTACATGCCCCCTACTCTTGAAATTCTTGTCACTGTCATAGGGGTCAGGAAACGGTTTACCTCTTTCTTCGGTCATTCCCTTGGCAGTGAGAAGTGCCGTTCCAGATGGTGCGTCTGCCTTCTGGTTATGGTGAAGTTCGATAATCTCTGCAAACTCCATGTATTTAGCAGCAATCCTGGCAAGATGCATCATCAGAACTGCCCCGAGGGCAAAATTAGGCGCGATCACCACACCTGCACCAGTATCACCGGCTAGCTTCTCCAGCTCAGTCAGTTCATCCGTCGAAAGACCTGTTGTCCCAATAACCATATTCACGCCTTTCTTCAAGGCTAAACGTGCTGCAGGCATCGTAGCGTTCGCAACAGTGAAGTCTATTAGCACATCAGCGGGGCATTTTTCGAGTATTTCATTGATATCGGTGGAAAGAGGTACGTCACCTGTTCCATCTGGCAAAGAGAGACTTATATTCTTTGCTTCAATATCAACCGCACCGACAAGTTGTGTCGCTTTGTCACGACAAACTGCGATTACGATTTCACGACCTACTTTTCCCAGTGCACCCTGGATAATAACCCTTATTGGTTCCATGGTTCCGCTCCTTGATTTTCCTATCGACGCTTATTCCGGAAATTCTGGGAGCGCTGGGGAGGACGTGGATTGCGTTGTGATCTGAACGGATAGTCTACAGAATTCGACCCTCCATCCCTGCTCCCCGATTTACCGGTAGATTCTTCAAGTACAGCTCTTCTGGACAGGTTCACCCTACCGAGGTTATCTATCTCTATAACCTTGACCATGATTTCGTCATCGACTTTGACAACATCCTCAACACTGTTGACCCTGTAATCAGCAAGCTCGCTGATATGAACCAGGCCTTCTTTACCTGGAAGGATTTCCACCATAGCACCGAAATTCAGTATGCGTGTGACTTTTCCGGTGTAGACAGTACCCACTTCAACTTCCCGTGTCATATTCTGTATGATTTCAATAGCTTTGCGTGCTGCTGCTTCATCATTTGAGCCGATTAAGACGATTCCAGCGTCATCAATGTCGATCGTAGTCTTCGTCTCCTCGATAATCGACCTGATGGTTTTCCCACCGGGGCCGATAACACTACCGATTTTTTCAGTCGGTATACTAATTTTATACACTCTCGGTGCGTACAGACTCAGTTCGCTGCGGCTTTCACTTATGGTCTCGTTCATTACTCCAAGTATGTAAAGTCGTGCTTCTCTAGCCTGCTGGAAAGTCTTTTCAATTATTTCAGCCGAGAGTCCTTTAATTTTCGTATCCATCTGCAGCCCGGTAATACCTTCTGTAGTTCCGGCTACCTTGAAATCCATATCTCCGTAATTATCTTCGAATCCTTCTATATCAGTGAGTATGGCATAGTTCCCGTTTTCATCCGTAACCAGCCCCATCGCTATCCCGGCAACGGCTCGTTTTATCGGTATTCCGGCATCCATGAGGGAAAGGCTGGAGGCGCACACGCTGGCCATGGAGGTACTTCCACTCGAACTCATAACCTCGGACACGAGACGTATCGTATACGGAAAATCCTCGTCCTCCGGCAAGACTGCCAGGAGAGAGCGTTCGGCAAGGGCGCCATGTCCTATTTCACGACGACTGGGTGTACCGATACGCCTGACTTCACCGGTAGAGAATGGCGGGAAGTTATAATGGTGAATAAATCGTTTCGTTTCTTCGATTCCGAGTCCGTCGAGTTGTTGCTCTTTCCTCGTCGACCCAAGCGTGGTTATCGTCATTACCTGAGTCTGCCCACGAGTAAACAGTCCCGAACCGTGAGTACGCGGCAGCAGTCCAACCTGGCAATTGAGTTCTCTTACCTCGGTTAACCCTCTTCCGTTTATTCTCTGGCCTTTCTCGAGGATACTTTTTCTGATCTCATTCTTGATATTCTTGTCGAGGGCAGTATAAATCTCACCTTCCTGGATATCTTCGAGGTTTTCGACCAGATCCCTGGTAATTTCAGAAATTTCGTTTTCACGCTGTGCTTTATCGGTGTTACCAAGAGCCTGAGCAAGTTTCTCTCCGATTCTGGCTGAAACAGCTTCATAAACGCCATGAGATATTTCCTGGGGTGTTACTTCAATCTTCGGTTTCCCCAAAGCCTGCTGAATCTGATCCTGTATTTTAATAATATCCTGGTTAGCTTCATGACCCATCATTATTGCCTTGACGATAATATCTTCAGGAACCTCATTCGCTCCGGCTTCTACCATTACGACACAATCTTTTGTACTAGCTACGACCAGGTCGAGGTCGCTTTCTTCAAGTTGAGAAAGCGTCGGGTTCAGTATTAGTTCACCATTCAGGTAACCCACGCAAACGCTACTGACCGGTCCAGCGAATGGAACCCTGGACATCATCAGTACCGTTGAACTACCTATGATAGATAGAAGATCGGCATCATTCTCAAGGTCTGCTGACAGTACGGTGATTACCAACTGAATATCTCTGCGCCATTCCTTGGGCAGTAAAGGTCGAAGTGGTCTGTCTGTCATACGGCAGGCTAGCGTTGCTTCCTGGGTAGGGCGTCCCTCCCTTCGAATAAAACCGCCGGGTATTTTACCGGCGGCGTACAATCTCTCTTCGTAATCGACAGTCAATGGGAGAAAATCCACTCCCTCCCTGGGTTCCTCGCTGATACAAAGAGTTACGAGTACTACCGTATCTCCGTACCGGACCGTAACAGCGGCTTCCGCCTGTCCGGCTATTCTTCCTGTTTCTATGATAAGTCGCCTGCCACCGACTTCACATTCAAAAGTCTGGGGTGTTAACAAAACATTCTCCTATTGTATGATCAAAATCATCTGTTTATTTTCGCAGTCCAAGCTGCTTTATTAAGGTGCGGTACCTCTGAACGTCTTCGTTCATCAGGTAGGCAAGCAACCTTCTTCTTCTGCCTACGAGTTTAATCAGACCCCGCTGCGTATGATAGTCATGCCTGTTGGCGACCATATGCCCGGTAAGCTGGTTGATTCTTTCCGTAAGCAGGGCTACCTGCACTTCGGTAGAGCCTGTATCGCCCTTCTGACGAGCGAATTTCTCTATGATTTCCGTTTTCTTGACTTTATCCAAATTACACTTCTCCTGTAATATTACTTTCAATTAAAACTATTGCCCGATTATTGAGTATAACATAAAAATTCGATTATGGCACGAAACTGTACACAGGAGATTGATATTCACTTCTAAATAACACGCATTGGTCGATACTTGTTCTTCCTTTAAAACTTTTTCCCAGTTAATATAAGACTATACACCACCTATGGGGGTAAGTAATGAAGGAATATGAATGCGTACAGTTGAATCATCATAAGAAAATAGCTGAAACGATCCAGGAGTACCAGATACAGGGATGGAGACTCCACACCTACCAGGCAACCGGTCAGGGTACACTTATCACGCACTACCTTCTGTTTGAACGCGGATAATTTTACTTCTTTCACAAGTCTTTTATCTATTGACTTAACAATTACCGGAATGATAGAGTCTCTTGTATGAACGGCATATGACGTGCTAACTCTATATACATCCGAACTTCCGTTGATAACACGCAGTACCTTCCTACCGTGTTATTTACTCTGTATGCCATCTCTGGTTACTCGCAGTATTACACGGAGGTGGCAAGATAGTGAGTTACAAGTTCGTTATCCGCCTGCTTTTCACATTCCACTTTTTCGGCGACCTGATTCTTATTTATGCCGTAGACAAGTTTTTTTTTGCTGTCCAGGAATATCTCGATACAGGAAATCGCTATACTGGTTGCTATTTGGAGTGGACTTACTGTCCTTTTGGAGGTCCCAACCGGCGCTCTTGCCGACCGGTGGAGCAGGAAATACACCCTCGTCCTGTCCGGCTTGTGTTGTTCGCTCTGTTATATCACCTGGATTTTCAGTTCCTCGTTCTGGCTATTCGCACTGGGACTTATCTTCCGTACTCTAGGCGGTATATTCGAATCAGGAACGGTACAGGCATATACCTTTGATTTTCTTAAAAGACACGGAAAAAAAGATGACTTCGAGAAAATATGGGGAAGGTGTATCGCTCTCAGGGTGATAGGCACCGCTATTGCACTCGCTCTCGGCGGTTTTCTGAGTGAAATATCGTATACACTTGTCCTGGTTTTCTCAGCATTATCACCCCTGGTTATAATGTTCGTTGCATTT